>CAZWYO010000014.1:0-28088 GCA_964638315.1 uncultured Candidatus Babeliaceae bacterium
AGGATAAAATTTAAATTATTTTTTTCGTCTTGGTAAGCTGCTCAATGTGGGTTAATAATAATTTTAAAATAAGAAGTACCAATCGTGAAAAAACTAAACCTGGCCCTACGGGCCGCCGTATTAGCCCTCGTCTGTTTTGCCGCCTCGCTGCCCATGGCAACAAATTGTGCAAAAGATGTCGTCGAAAAGAATAACGACTCGTGGTTCTCATTGGCCACACTATCGCACGTATGGGGTGCCCTAAAAAATAACTGCGAATTTTCTACCAATTTCACCGGACTTCTGACGGGGCCAGTTAAAGAAAAAATGGAAATCAGTGTTGCACTCGACCCAAAGGTCTTTAAGCCCAAAGAACCACCTTATACAGCCTCGATGGTACACTTGATAGAAATTCTTAAGAACAATCAAACGCCCCTTGTTCTTGAACCATTTTTTTCGGAAGGAAAGTGGCTCTGGAATAACGGTGTTTTCGTCAATCAAAACAAAACTTCGTACTACCAGGTCACCTATAAAGGCATAACGTACGACTACGACTATAACGAAGAAAAAAAATCCTGGGAGCCAACAGGCAAAAATCGCATGAGTTATCTCACGTACTACAGTTATCTTTTGGAAAATAAACAAGATCTAAAGCCACTAATAGAACACCTTGTCGCAAAGATGATCGATTACAGCCCTTTGACTTTTAGTAATCCCTCTGAATGCGAAAAAAACCGTCTCACAAAAACATTCGCATACACCTTGCTCAACGAAGAAAAACGCAGAAACAAGTATGTCTTTTATACCGGTTATCAAGGCTGCAATGATTTTTGGCGCGACTTCGTCCGTGCCGTACAAAAAGCCCTCGAAGGCAAAAGGTGGAAATTAGAGCGATCAAAATTTGAAAATCACACAAGATATTCTTCTGCCCGCGAGTTCATCGATAAAGAATATGACTACTCGTATAAATTCGACGCCAAAAAAAGTAAGTTCCTAATGTCTACCAATGTTGCGTTATTTGGTAACTCATACTTGGGTAAGGAAGAATCAACACTCGGACAATCTAGTTGCAACTATTTTGTTAACAACAGATCCATTTACATGGGTGGTAGCGCATTACTTGAAGCTACAAAACAATTATGCAAGTCCCTCGGCCTCGTCGACTCAAATGATAGTCTAAAAGGCCTATTTGAGGAATATTCCCGAATGAGCGGCAAAATCAAACAGACATTCTTGTCGCCATCGTACGTGGACGATTTTTCTTACCTATCAACATTTTCGGGACATCCACGAACGCTCAATAGTGATGCTTTCACCAAAAGCGTGCTGACCCAGATAAGAAAAAAACAAAAACTAGGGGAAAATGATACCAAGTTTTTGACCACAGGAAATGTGATACAACTGTTACGCACCGACCCTGAAAATAATTGCTTTAAGCTCCCTGTCTACCCAACGCCCAGCTGCATAGATAAAGACCGGATGATAAAAATCACCGATCCTGCAATAAACACGCTACAAGCACGGCTTCTCCACTTCAGTCCATTATTCTTCGATCCAAAAACTGCTAAAAAAGCTGGTCGCGAAACTCTCTACTACTACTCATGCAGAAAAGATAAGATATTCCATAAAAAACTGCGCACAAAAATGGATAGTTTGGTCGAGCAGATGGTCAAAAAAGCGCGTGCAAAAAAAACTTTAAAAGTCGATAGTCTCAACTCTAAAAAAAACTAGCCTGTAAAAAATGATCAGGTGAATAGACCGACCCAGTGCGGATAAATATTTCTTACCCTGTTTTATCGACATTTTGGACGATTTTTTACCCTGTTTTATCGACAAAGTTGGCCAATTCTTACTTTGCTTTTTCTACATAGACCTGCTAGATTTAGTCTGTTTTATCAACAAACTTAGTGGGGCAACATATAAAAAGAATAGTAGATTTTTTTCTGCTCGAATGGAAAAATGAAGAGTACCAGCGCAAACCTCTTCTGTTGCGCGGGGCTCGGCAGGTCGGCAAAACACATGCGGCCCGCGCTCTTGGAAAAACATTCACCAATTTTGTTGAGGTCAATTTAGAGACCGACGAAGCTGCCCGCAAAATCATATCACAAGATCTCGACCCCAAACGAATAATTTTCCAGCTCTCACAACACCTACAAGAAGATATTATTCCCGGCTCAACGCTGCTGTTCTTCGACGAGATACAGATTGTCCCCCAGGTGATCACCGCGCTCCGGTATTTTTATGAGAAGGTGCCAGAGTTGCATGTTATTGCTGCTGGATCGCTCTTGGATTTTGCCATCGAACAGGTGGGGATGCCCGTAGGGCGCGTCTCAAGCCTCTACATGTACCCGCTTTCGTTTTTTGAGTTTCTTGTAGCCCTGGGCAACGAGAAATGGGCTCTCGCCCTTTTGGACCACAAACCTGGTGAGCCACTCCTTGAATCACTCCATACCCAACTGCTAGCCCTGGTGGGGACCTACCTCGCCATTGGGGGGATGCCGGCCGCTGTCAATGCATGGGTTCAGACGCAGACGCCGCGTAATGCAAAAAAGGTACATGCAGACCTGCTTGTTTCGTACGAACAGGACTTTAATAAGTATGCGGCAAAACGCCAGATAAAGTATCTGGACGCTCTTTTTCATAACGCCCTGTCCCAGATGAGCAATAAATTTATTTACAGCCATGTTGGCGAATACCAGAAAAGAGAACTCGCTCCAGCTCTCGAACTGCTTGAAAAAGCGGGTATTGTCCACCCCGTTGTACGCCGCTTTCAAACCATTTTTTGATGCCAACGAGAGCGTACTAGGACTTCCTCAAAATATCCAAAGATTCGATCTGAAAGTGTTTTTATCCTACAAATATCTGTTTTATGATGCATGGATCGTAATTCCGCTCGCCCTGAGGAGCGCGTTAGCGCGTCTCGAAGGGTCCTTGCGAGCGGGCTGAGGTTCGAAAACCAACGGGAAATTTCATTGGTTTATTTTTGAAAAGTTCCCGGATATGAAGTTTTCAATAGTAAACATGGGCGCAAGAACCCTTCGAGACGGCCTTACGGCCTCCTCAGGGCGAGCGGGGTTTATGTAATTGCCAGTCTGGCTCGGATCTTTCAAGCATTTGAGGAAGTCCTGAGCGTACGCGAGGCACTCAAAAGCATGGTTGTCGGCCATAGAGCAATCGCATTTAACATGCCGTAAACATCGGAAGTTTCGAGATTCCGCTCGCCCTGAGGGATCCGGAGGGTCACCGACCCGCAGGATCGTCTCGAAGGGTCCCTGCGAGCGGGTTGGTTTGCAAAGAATTATTAATGTCGCTTCAGAGCTGCCATCAGAAAGAGCTTTCATCTATATTACCGCTCGCAAGAACCCTTCGAGACGCGCTATCGCGCTCCTCAGGGCGAGCGGAACGGGAGATATTCTTGTTTATGATAGGGGCAAAGAAAACTTCTAGATCCAATATTTCATATGCAATTGACCTGTCTTTTCCCACCAACTCTCTATTGCATTACAAAAATCGCGGAGTTACACTAAAAATAGTTATTATTATGGCCATTCACGTAAAGTAGGTGGACGCTTATGAAGTACGAAAGTCTTTTACACGTTATCGGTAACACCCCCTTAGTCCGCGTACATTTCGACACGCCAGCGCGCGTTTACGCTAAACTCGAATATCTCAACCCAGCGGGCAGCGTCAAAGATCGCTCCGCGCTCTTCATGGTCGAAGAAGCTGAACGGGACGGGAGGCTGAAACCTGGTGGCACTATTATTGAGGCATCGTCGGGCAATCAGGGCATAGCAACCGCACTGATCGGCTGTCTCAAAGGGTACAAAGTTATTATTACGGTCTCTGAAAAGATCAGCAAAGAAAAGCAGGAGACCCTCAAAGCCTACGGCGCAGAGCTGGTTGTCTGCAAGGCAACATCGGAGCTCGATGACCCAGAGGGGTACTATCAGACGGCCGTCAATATCCAAAAAAAGACCCCCAATTCGTTCATGCTTGCGCAGTATTTCAACAAAGAGAATGCCCGGGCGCACTACTACGGCCTCGGCCCGGAGATCTGGCGGCAGACGTATGGCGAACTGACCCACTTTATCGGTGCGGTTGGCAGCGGCGGCACGGTCTGTGGTGTGGGCACCTACCTCAAAGAGCGTAACAAGAAGGTCAAAGTAATCGGCGTAGACGCAGCAAATTCGTACCGAGCGACACAAGGCCATCCAAAGCCGTACAAGCTTGAGGGGCTCGGGGTCGATTACGACTCGCCCCATATTGCGGCGGCCCCTATCGACGAGTATATAAACGTTGCCGACGACGATGCGATCGCGATGCTCAAGACCATGGCACGCCATCACGGTATGCTGGTCGGGCCATCGAGCGGCGCAGTCGCCTGGGCAGCGCACGAGTATACCAAGAAGTTGACCGCAAAAGATCTAGTGGTTATTGTTTTGGGCGATTCTGGCCGCGCCTATTTGACCAAAAACTTCTTTTAATAGAAACAGAAAGAGCCCCGGCTCTTACTCGCCATTCGTGGCGGTGGGAGCTGGGGCTTTATTTTTTCCGTTCCGTTAGTTTTACCGATCGATATAGTACCCTATAAATAATTCGAGTTACCATGAAACATTCGCTACAAATAACTATTTTTGTTCTCTTTTTGGCCCTCCCGGCGCACGCCATCGGCCCCACCATCGACATAGAAAAGCAGGGAAACACGCAGCAGCAGATTCATAACTTCGTACAAAATGTCGTCACCAACCTCAACAATCCCTTTAAACGGGTAGCGAGCAAGCTTAGAAGAATACAAAAAACACAAAAAGAACGGGCACTTGCGCAGCAAGACAAGCAGGAGGAAAAGCCAGTCGAGAACCCCTGTCCGATCTGCAGAGAAGAGCTGAGCAGCTACCCCATATTTTTGATCCACGGTAAGCACCAATGCCACGCGCACTGTTGGTATAAGTGGCTCGATGCAAACGGAGATCTAACCAGCGATGAAACCACAAAAACGGTAAAAACGGCCTGTATCCTCTGCATGGGAAAGGTCAAATTATCGCGCGATAGGCTCGAAAAGCTCTTTCTTGCATACGTCAAAAAAAATCTCACGGGGCTTGCCCTAAAATTATTAACGCTCCCCACACTCTCGCCAGGGCTGGCAAAATGTGTGGTACACGAATATGAGAATGCTACGACAAAGCAGAGACAATACGTCTCTGAAATACTCTGGAAGAAACTGGCAAATGCTTCGACAAAATGTGCCGAAGTATTTGGGAATATAATAAAAGTTGCCACGCCACACCATGCCGGCAGGCTCTACAGGGAATTGTTTGGACTGATCAACGAAAAGGCCCTCGACAGATGTACGTGCGCTCTTGCAACAAAAGTGCATAGGGGCCCCGATCTTATAAAAACCATTGCAGGGCTCACCATGCAAACCGAATACGTAAATGAGAACGAAGACGAGCAACTTTCTGAAGATGCCAAAGCCCGCCTCTACCTCTATATCATTTGGTACAACAAACCGCTTTTTACCCGACTAATGCCACGCCTCAAAGCAACCGCACTCCACAGTATTATGAAGCAACCATACAGCAACCAGATCAAACAGCGCTGCTTCGGCTACGTTCTGGGGCAGCTGGAGAGTAAAAAGCAGCAGAAACTTTTTCTGGAACAGTATACCGGAGAGTTTTCAGAGGAATTTATCGATGGTCTTGCCGGCGAGATGGGGCTTGAGGGGTAGCGGGTAAAGACAAAAAAATCAGCCGCCCCGGGCTTGGTGGCCGGAGGACGGCTGGGAAAATTTTGGACAACAGGACCTATTTTCCAGCATTATAAGCGATAATTGCGCCTATACCCTGCGCTACCCCTATCAATAATTTGATGACACCATCCCTACCAAGCCTATATGTCTCAGGACTGTTTTTATATATCCTTGAAACCTCATCTGCCATTTCTATGCGATCATATTCACCACGGCACTTTGATATGAGCGGTTTCGCGCTTTGATAAACAAGGCCCGCGCCTAGCCATTCATTCAAATTCGTGCGGCCTTCGGCGAATTTCTTATCATGCTCTCTCATATCACGCAAGCCAAGTATCACAAAAACAATCGACGTTGTTATTTCAATGGCAGAGCACCACCTCACCGCCTTGACCTCCTGCACCGGCGCCACAACCGCCGTCAAAACCAGCCCGGCCAACAACATTCTTTTTATAAACATATTCACAATAGCTCCAGAAAATATATACTTGCAATTAATATTATAACTATAACTTGCATTTTATCAAATCAGTATTTAAAAAACGCCCATCAATAAAGCACTTTTTCATTTTACCCCCCCCATAAACTTGTCAAGCAGAAAATGTATGGCAAAAAACTGTGAAAATGGTGAATGCGAGGGGAAAGTGGTGGAAAGTGTGTGGAGTGGGGGTGGATGGGTGGCGGGCAGGCTGGAATAGTGGGGAGCACAGGGTGGAAAATGGGGGGGGCGCTGTCACTTTTTAGATTTACGGGTAATCTAGAAATAGACCTGTTTCTCAGCCGCAAAGGGATCATCCATGGACCGGAAAAAATTACCGATAGGCGTGTACGATTTTGCTGAATTGATCGGCGAAAACTACTATTTTGTTGACAAAAGTCTTTTAATTAAAGAGCTTCTCGACACAAGAGCCAAGGTTACCCTGTTGCCACGCCCACGTCGTTTTGGTAAGACGGTCAACATGTCTATGCTCAACTATTTTTTTGAGAAGACTGAACTCACCAATCGCCATCTTTTTGACGGACTCAAGATTGCTGAGCACCCAAAGTGCATGGCAGAACAGGGGCAGTATCCGGTTATTTTCCTGACGTTTAAAGGTGTGAAAGAGCGGAGTTGGGCGGATATCTTTCCATCAATTAAAGACGTTATTGCAGCGGAATTCGACCGGCATGGGTATCTGTCGGTGAGTCCGGCGATTAGCGATTTGCAGAGGAGAAAATTCCAAGCAATTATTGATGGCGAAGGGACAGCGACGGATTACAAAAACTCTCTCCTCCTGCTTTCCGCCTGCCTACACAAACACCACCAAAAACGTCCAATAATCCTGATCGACGAGTATGACGCGCCGATTCATGCCGCGTTCGAGTATCGGTACTACGAAGACGTTGTTATTTTTATGCGCAATTTCCTCTCGGGAGGATTCAAAGACAATCCTAATCTTGCTTTTGGCGTCCTGACGGGGATTCTGCGTGTGGCCAAAGAGAGTATCTTTAGCGGGCTAAATAATTTGCGCGTCTGTACCTTTTTGCAGGATGCATATGACGACAAATTTGGGCTTGTTGAAGATGAAGTCAAAGAAGTTATTGCCCACTTTGGCATATCCAACGAGATATCAGAGGTGCAGAGATGGTACGACGGTTACCAGAGCGGAAAATATAAGATATACAACCCCTGGTCAATTCTTAATATGCTCGACAATGGCGGCAAGATGGATCCCTACTGGATCAATACAAGTGACAACGCCCTCCTCAAACGCGTTATGCAAAATGGCCCGGATAGGCTAAAAATAGATCTTGAACAGCTGTTACAAGGCATTCCTGTTACCAAGCCGATCAACCAGAATATTATCCTGCCCGATATCATGACCGATGAGAGTGCCGCATGGGGGCTGCTGCTCATGAGTGGCTATCTAACATTTGAGAACCTCCGACCCGATCCGAAAGATGCGGGAACGCAGCTTGCAGAGTTCAAGATCCCAAATACCGAAGTTGCCTGGATTTACAAGACGCAAATTCTCTCTTGGTTCAAAATTGGCGGATCAGATGACGATTACCAGTCGCTGTTACGCAGCCTGATAGACGGCAAAACAGAAGAATTTCAAGAGCTCTTCGACGTATTTGTGTCGCAGACGCTGAGCGTGTTTGACGTAACTGGCAGAAATCCTGAACGCTTCTACCATGGTCTGGTGCTCGGCATGCTTGCAAGCCTAAGGGATACCCATGAGGTGGTGTCAAATCGCGAGAGTGGCACCGGACGATATGACGTGTCAATATTCCCCCGTGATGTGAAAAAACCGGGGATAATTATTGAGTTTAAAGTGACAAGCAAGTATCGGAAAGAGACACTGAAAACCGCGGCAGAGAATGCGCTCAAGCAGATTGAAGATCGGCAATACGAGGCGGCAATGCGAGCCCGCGGCATCACGAACATTATTAAACTGGGCATAGCTTTTGAGAAAAAGAATCACTTGGTTTTAGTTGGTTAGCTTTAGCGTAAGCCAGGCGAAGCTTTAGCCAAGAGGGGCGCAAACCCGAAGTAGGAGGCTGTCGCAGGAAGTGCAGACTGGTTTCTGAAAAAGATCTAGTAACCGGCAAGCGAAACAAACGTTAGCATAACCAACAGACCTGTGCCCCAAGCTTCAACCCCTAACTTAAAGTCTTCTATGGCAAGCTCAGGATGCGCTCCATGTATTGACTCATAATCGTTGGCTTTGAGCTCCGTTTTTTCTGCAATCGCTGCACAACGAGATTCATATTTTTTCAAACCATACCAAAGATGTATCCCCAACCCCAGTGCAGGTACTCCCGAAATGATTGCGCCCGGCGGACAACTCACCGCCCTTGCCTCCTGCACTGGCCCCAAAACAGTAGCTAAAACTAGAACAAACAATAGCACCATTTTTATCACTTTTTTCATACCAACGCCATTATAAAAAAACATTATATTTTCAACGCATATTCCCATTTTACCCATCATCTTGGAAAGGTCCAGCAAAGAGTAGGGGGCGAGCATTGTACTCGCCCCCTACGAAAAATTAAGTTTAATACCGCAAAATAGCCGCAATCTGCTGATAATCTTTAAGTTGCCCCTTTTTGCACATACTTACCCGTCCATTACCCTTATCGATCACGATATCAATAATAAGGTTAATCAGGTCATCATACACGCCAGGCATTTTTGTGCTATCGTAAATCACTAAATTTTCTCTATTTTCTGGGTTAACTTTACCGGCAACGCTGTATCCCTCTTCAACCAAAAGCTCTTGAATGCGCCCCTCCTGAGCCATGCGCCAGACGGCCTCAAGCCCAAATGCGTGTTTGCCCTTGTTGATCGCTTCTTCAAACTCTTTAATCTTTTTTTCGCGCTGCTCATCAAGATATTTCTGCATAGCGGCCCAGCTGGCTTTTGCAAGCTCTCTTTCACCGATCTCAGTAAAATCACCACGAACCTTTGCGGCAATTTTATGTACCGTTCCCATCTCAAAAAGAGCTAGGCTCTTTTCCACTCCCGCCACTATCAATGGTCGTGGATCGGCCGTCATAAAGCGCGCCAATAGGTGATCGACCTTTTTGAAAAAGGTCTTTTTGTGATCATCTACATACTTGGCATCAAGATGCGAATTACGCACGACCATACCGCTACCTGCTCCTCCGCCCTTATGGAACTCAAACTCCTCAATGTCAGGCTTGATGTAATCGAGCGGAAAACCATCGCGCGAAACACCTGATGTATCCATCTCGGGCTCGATAATCTCGGTTAATTGATCCGCAAGACCATGAAAAAGCCGCGTTGGTTTTTCTGATAGGCTCAATACCCAGTACCGGGGCAGCCGCCCGAGTGCGCCAAGAATATCGCGCGTGGCGAACATATCATCAATCACTACCCGGTTTTCAAGCGGTATGGGAAAAGTGAACATCTGTTTGACATGCTCGTTCACAAAAATAGCGAGCCCGTCTGCAGATTTTGTGTAGTCAATAGACTTAACCAGAAAATCAAGATTATCCAGTATCTGTTTTACTTCACGCGCCGAAAACTCCTTAAGTAGCCGTTCTTTCGCCTCAGCCACCAGATTTTTCAACGTGATGGGATCTCCCTCCCGCTCAGGCATTGCACGATGGGTACGCACAAAAATGGAAATTGATGGATAGATCTGCTCTGATTGCAGAAATTTAAGATCTTTGCGATTCATTCGACACTCCTCTTTTCATGGCATTTCTGCTCAAGAAACCGACGCATAACTTCATCGCCATCAGCATAAAACATTCACTAAGGCAAAGGCAAGTACGACCTCGTTAAACCAAATCTTAAAGTCGATGTATGAAATATGTGTGTAATGCCAATTGTCTCTCTCCACCGCTCATCCCGAGTGTTTTCGAAGCATGGTACATGCTGAGAAAATGTATCGAGGGAAATGGGTGGTGGTAAATAGATTGTTATCAGTGGGCCCGCTCTTGTCCCTCGATACATTTTTTCTACGGGCAGGACTTCCTCAGTTCCATTCAAAGATCCGATTTGAACGTACTTTCGTCTTTTCAAGTCTTGCTCAAAGTCGAGTTGGTCGCAGTTCCGCTCGCCCTGAGGAGCGCGTTAGCGCGTCTCGAAGGGTTCTTGCGAGCGGTCTGAGATTCAAAAATTAATGGAAAAATTCGTGGATTTATTTTTGAAATACGAAGTTTTCAATAGTAAACATGGGCGCAAGAACCCTTCGAGACGGCCTTTCAGGCCTCCTCAGGGCGAGCGGAGTTTATGGGATTTCCCGTCTAGTTCGAATCTTTCAAGCATTTGAGGAAGTCCTGTACGGGACAAGTCCCTACGAAAAAACACTCGGGATGAGCGGTTGGGATAAGCCTATTCGCTCAATGATTGTTAATTTTATGAATTGTTTTTCAGAAATGTTATTAAAAACGATTATCAAGGGATCTTAGAAATCCAAAATCGGCGACAAGATGCCCCCAACACCCCGCCAAAAAGAAGAATCCATTAATTACAATCCCACACCACCAGAGAGGAAAAAACAAGAGCACAGTCCACCCAAAAACTACAACCAGAAGCAGTAGAAAGTAAAAGTTATGAAAAATCGTACGATGACGCGCAAGTAACGGGGCCAGCATAACGGCTAGCAACACAGCTGCCGTACCGTAAAAATTTCCTACAAGACAACAGATAATGGCCGCCAAAAGAATGAGCGTAAAAAAGCGTCTACCGCGACTCGCAGTATCAATATCAGGAAAAAGCCCACCAAGCAGCATAAACACGCCCCCCATGCCGAGGGTGGGCCAGGCAATGCCCATCATGCGGCCAAAAAGGGCAATTGCCAGAAAAAAAAGGACCGTAACGAGCGCATGGCCACGAAATCCCATCGACCGTCTCCTTTACATCACATCAACTGTTCGTCACGCGAATCGTCGTGAAAATTATCGCATCGGTATAGTAAAACTCAAGAATCTCATCGTACTTTTTGCCCATCTTCGCCTGCCGATACGCGCCCCACTGGCAGAGTCCGAGCCCGTGACCAACACCACGCCCTTTGAAGATAATTCTATTACCAGACATCTCAACAGTGAACATTCTACTTTTTGTTCCTCTAAATATCCCGTAGACCTGCTCACCAGTCAGGGCATACCAGGTGCCATTAACTTTAATTTGCATCTGGTGCACAACACCACTGCCATCTTTTTTGCTCACACGAACGTCCACCAGATGAGCAGATTTCTTGCGAAAGAGTGATGGGCAAGAGCTACGCATAATCGCTTCAAATTCAGCGAGCGAATACACTTTTTGCCACTTAAAGAGTTTGCACTTGCGACAGTCATGGCACACCGGTCGTAATTTAAGATAAAGAGCCCGATCAAAATTAACAACCCCCACCATCTTGGCCGGCTCCGACCCACCACAACAGGCGTCGTAGAGCGCTTCTATCACCTCCAACTTGCTCGTTGGTGTTCGACGGAACGCCATAACAATGCCCCGCGTCTCATCGACCGGCTGCCGCAAAGACTCAAACTCGTGTATTCCGCGGTACGTCTGGTGCGCATTAGTTGCTCGTACATCATAATGGTATGATGCTTCGACCCGTTCGCGCCGCGCAAGCAGTACTTTATTCACCACATAGGTGCGACACGCTATCGCCATCGCTTTGTTCGCTTCAAGCGGCCACCCAGGCACACTCTCCCAACGGAGCACGGAAAAAATATAATCTTCGATATCGAGCCGGTTAACCAGATAAATTTCACCAGTATCATCCAACATAACATGCATGACGCCCGCATACCGATATTTCCCAAAACTCGTTATGCCCGATACTGGTGATAATTCAATCGAATTTGAACGCAAACGTCGATCATTGATAGCAAGACGGCCATTTTTTGCCCCGATCACCAGCGTCTCGTTAGACAACGTCTCAGTCAGTCCCTTCTCTATGTCTGTAACAACAAACCCACCAGGTGATGACAACGACCAACCAACAAAACATTGACAGCCAGGGTCGATCAATCGCATACCTGGGTCACCCGATTCAACAATCTCTTTGGCGAGTAGAACGCGAACATCAAAATGGTAATTGGTCTCGCTGTTTGCAAAAGCACCATTTTCTGCCCACATTTTGAGACCGCCCAGGCATAAAAAGAAAATGGCACAGAGCAAAAAGCTGCACCAGCGCCTTGTTGCACAAAACATCATAAGGCTAGCATCTCCTGTTGTATCTCTTCAGGGACCATATTTTTTTTATCTATGCCCCGATTGGCAAGTTCGTCAGCACGCATATTTTTTTCGCGCACCACATGCCTTATTGAATAAGAAAAGAATAGTAAAATTTTTTTAACCCGCTCGTGCCAGACACGCAGCTCAGGTTTTTTCACCCGGTAAACACCGAGTATCTGTTTAACAAGCAGCTCTGAATCAGAAAAAATTTCGAGTGCGTCCCCCTCATGGGCCTGTCGTCGCGCGAGAAGTAATCCAATGGCCATGGCCTGATATTCTGCCTCGTTGTTCGTTGCCTTCCCAAGAAAGTAACCTTCACAGATGCACTCAACCCCATCTTTACAGAGACAGATTCCTGCCCCCGCGGGCCCTGGATTATTACGAGCAGCTCCATCAACAAAGAGCTGCCACGTGCCGTGTGCACTATATTTTTTGTCTTTCTGTGAAGTCGGGCTCTGGGGGAAAAGTTCTTGCTGCCTCATGCCGCAGGCCCCTCCGCATGCTGCTCATCCAGCAGATGCCGGTCAACGAGCAACCGTCGACACTGCTGGCACGGAACAATAACATGTCTAAAAACAGCGCTGCGATCACCCGACGGGATCGGAAATCCACACCCGCCGCACGCATTATCTTTGATAGAAACAACCGGATTGGTGTACTGCTGACGCATCGCTTCATAAACACGCAGCCAGTCAGGAGGTATATTTTGTAATTTTTCTTCACGGTGCGGCTCGAGCGCGCGCACCTCGGTCTCCGCTACCGGCAACTCTTGTAAAATTGTAGCACGACGCTCGTTACACGCAGCAATCAACGAGATATTTTTCACCCCGAGCTCAGCAACTATCTTTTCTTGATCCTCAAGCTCCTGCCAGACTGCAAAGATAGCTTCCTCAAGCAGTGTCTTACGCGATTCGAGTGTTGCAATCTCATGCTCAAGAGCCGTGTAGGCTTTTATGTCAGATGTATTTTCAAGTTTTTTCTGCTTCTGCACAAGCTCCTGCCCAAGCGTTTTTGATTCGAGCTCAAACGCATCACGCTTCTTACGTAGTTCACGAACCAGTGTTGCCCCCTGCTCTTGCTCATGCTGTATCGCATTAAGATCATGCATAACTGCGGCGAGCCGGTCGTTGATGGCTTGCACCTTTTTCTGGTGTGAAAGAACGAGTTGATCGAATTTGACCAACGCGACAAAACGGTGATAGGGTGTCACTTCCATTACAAAACCAAGACAGGTGAAGAGGCCAAAACGGGATATGTGGTGGGCCCACCAGGACTTGAACCTGGGACCTCTCGGTTATGAGCCGATTGCTCTGACCAACTGAGCTATGGGCCCCACCAGATAATTTCATTACAGTCTTTAACTATACCTGACTTCATCGATTCTATCAACCTCAAATTTCCCGCTGAAAACATACCCTTTAACTTGCATTGCGCAGACAAAAGAGTCGGATCTGCGCAGATTTTTCTTATAAAAAAAATAATGACAAAATTTTGTCATTGCAACTATTGCAATCTGATAATGATTTGTGCGAACATAATAGTGATGCAAGGTGAGTGATGTCCTAAGAGCCTGGCAACGCAACCCGCATGGGTTACCGTGAAACGGCAGGGGGGTATCGCGAGAAAAGATGCGTCAAAAACAATAATACCTTTTAAAAGGAGAGTATATGAACAAGTCGTTATTAGTGCTCCTCGCACTTGCGATCGTGAGCACAAACTTGGTGGTAGCTAAGGCAACAAACAATGAGAAAAGCTGCTGGTGCTGGGATCGCTGCGACGGTAAAATAGCAAAAGACTGGTGTGGCTGCGAAAAGACTGAAAAGAAAGTCGTCAAAGTCGAGAAAGCAAAGAAGGACTGCTGCTGGGGCTGTCACAAAAAGAGTCTCTAACCTCAACCATGCATAAAAAACATGCTCAAAAAAAGCCCTCGTAATGAGGGCTTTTTTATTGGTCTTGCTAACATTACTGCCTCCCCTATAGCCATAATAAAATATTTGGTGCAAAATTGAGGGGATGAGGCATGCAAAAGAGCATGCTTATTGTATTAACCCTCTCAAAGGAGAGCTATTATGAAAAAACTATTACTCACACTTCTCATGCTACTGGTCGCGGCACCGAGCATGATCGACGCCAAGTGCAGCAGCTGCTGCGGCGATAAAGAGAAAAAAGAGTGCGGATGCTTCAAACATTGCGATGGCAAGGAAGCTAAAGAGGGCTGCCTCTGCGGCGAAAAGAAAGAC
Organism: uncultured Candidatus Babeliaceae bacterium; assembly: GCA_964638315.1. Taxonomy (GTDB): domain Bacteria; phylum Babelota; class Babeliae; order Babelales; family Babelaceae; genus CAZWYO01. The sequence continues at coordinate 14,663 of CAZWYO010000014.1, forward strand.
AAGAAAGAGAAAAAAGCCAAAAAACAAAAAAAGACCAGCAAAAAAACAGCTAAAAAAGTAACAGAAACAAAAAAAGAAGCTTAATAAGCACACAGATAGGCCTTTCGCCTAAATATACCAAGCCTGGGTCCTCAATCGTGGGGGCCCAGTTTTATTGGTGCCACACCTCCAAGATATCCCCCCATCCCCATTCCCTTCTTATTTTTTCCCAAATTATTGCAACCTGAAAACATTTTGTGCGATACTGATAATAAGCACGACGGATAAACCGTCTGGTGAACCGTCTGCCCTATATAACCTCCATTAACCTTATTAATAAGGATGATACTATGAAGAAGTCATTACTAATGCTCTTAACGCTCGCGGTCGTTGCCTCAAGCATTGCACAGGCATGCCCCTGCGGCAACAAGCCAGGCCATCGTGATTGTGACGTAAAAACTGAAAAAGATGATTCAAAGAAACCATGCAACTGCGGCGGTCACAAGTAAATACCCGCTAAGAACTAGAGGCGAAAGCTTCTACGTCTTATGAACAGAAAGAGGTCCCACATGCGGGGACCTCTTTCTGCTTTTTATCTAACCATTGCTTTCGCACCAGTCAATAAATTATAATAATAATAGAAATAAAGACACTCGCTCCGAGGGAGGGTACCACACCACGAGGTATTTCCTCCCTCTTCCTGTTTTCTATCTAACCGAACGAAGAAAATCGCGCATGCGCGCGCTATATCCCCACTCATTATCATACCACCCAAATATCGTTGCCAACCTTCCCTTTGCAATAGTCAGGGTCGCATCGTATATGACCGAATGGCTATCGCCAAGAAAATCGGACGAGACCAACTGCTCGTGTGTCACCGACAAAATTGACTGCATGGGTCCCTTTGCAGCACTCTCAAACCAGCCATCAACAACCTCCGTTTGCAGCTGCTGCTCGGAAACCCAAGACACCTCCAAAAAAGAGACATTCGCCACCGGCACGCGCACGGACATGGCGGAGACTTTGCCAGTAAGCTCGGGCAAGACTGTCCCCACAAGCTTTTCGGCGCCTGTCGTTGAGGGAACCATGTTCATGGGAGCAGCACGATGGCGCCTCAGATCTTTCATCGAGTAGACGCCGCCATCGAGCAAGCTCTGGGTATTGGTGTAAGCATGCACGGTCACGACCGTTGCAGACTCAATGCCAACAGCATCGTTAACGACCTTCAGGAGCGGTAAGAGCGCGTTTGTTGTGCAGCTACCCAGTGAAACAATTTTGTGAGACGGATTATACGCGTGATCGTTAACGCCAGGTATGATCGTACAGTCAGCTCCTGCGGCCGGTGCGCTGATGAGGACATGTTTCGCCCCCGCAGCGATGTGCACTTGTGCTGCCCCAGATTCCGTAAACTGCCCGGTGCAATCGACTACCCAATCGATCCCCAGATCACCCCACGGCAACGCTGAGACTTCACTGCTCGCAAAAATACTAATCTTATTATTCCCCACAACAAGCTGTTGGTCGACAATCTGAACTGTCGAGTGGAAGGTCCCCATTGTCGTGTCATACTTAAAAAGATGGGCTATGCTTTCAGGATCAAGGTTCCCCACATTTATTGCGACTACTTCAATGCCCTTTGATGCCTCAGGATCCTGCGCGAGTACACGCAAGAACGTTCGTCCTATGCGGCCAAATCCATTAATTGCTATACGTATCGACATAGTCTACCTTCTCAAAAAAATGGTTTTTCTCTGGCAACCATTCACGGTTGCGCCTAGAAGGTATAGTAATACTAAACGAGGTGCTGAGCCAATTTTGCTACAAATGCTACCATTAGAACGACCTCAAAAGACAATTTGACAATAAGCGGGGGGGTGGTAAGATTAGCCACAGGTGGGGCTGTGCGCCCCCACAAGAGAGGGTTTTGGCTGCCACCAGGAACAGTTTTTTCAAAAAGGAGATTGTGATGAAATATCGTTTAATTGGACTGGCCCTAGCGGGGCTGGCCGCAGGCATGGCGCAGGCGGAGAATAAGGACGAGCAGCTAAAGAATCAACAAAAGATATTGAGAGAGAAAAATAGGATGGATAAGGCCCTGCGCAGTAAAGAGAACCCAGAAAAAACCATAAAAATACTGCAAGAGATAGAAAAAACCATCCCGGAACTTCTCATACGGGGTGACTACCCACACGCACCGATTCTCGATGCCGCGGAGAGTGGTGCTCCCGTTGAAATCATAAAATATCTGTGCGAGCAGTATAAAAAACAAGGACAACCTCTAGACAAAGACTTCTTCACCAACATGCTCCTTCCCCGTGTCCTTGATAACTATACAAAAGAAGATGTAAAAACTCTTATCGACTATCTAAAATCACAGGGTGCTATCAACGATGAGGGAGTTAAGCGCATCGAAGCAAAAAGATCAACTCAGCAGGCGCAAGTATGGAGAGACCCGAATGCGGGTGACATGGAACTAGAAAGACAGATGCGAATGGAACATGAAAAAAATCAACTAAAAATAGACAAAAACAAATTGGCTGAAGCCTTCCCCACTACAGGAACCGTAGAAGAAACAATAAAAACACTGCAAGAGATAGAAAAAACCAGCCCTGAGCTTTTCACCGAATATGATAGAGACCACCCAATCAACAAAGCCGTGATAACAGGAGCACCTCTAACAGTTATAAAATATCTACACAAAAAAATCGATAGACACTCTTCAAAGGGCATTGAATACCAAATCCTTTATTTTGCCTTTGAAAAACACAAGAGAGAAGCTTTACAACCTCTTATTGACTATCTAAAATCAGAAAAAAGAACCGATGATGGAGAAGTTAAGCAGATCGAAGACAGAGTGGCAGCGGAAAAGAAAGGGCTTATCTATCAGCGAGGGCAATAACCACCAGTAAAAAACAAATAATTTTCTAACGAACCAAAAGTAAGTGGGGGAGATCGATCGCGGTCTCCCCCACAGCCAATCTTCCCACAAGACAACACTTCCCCCCATTACTTTTGCTATGTCGCTGTGATATAGTCGTAATCGCTATAGCAACCACCCGTTTTACCTAACAGACAGGAACCCCTATGAAGAAAATTTCTCTTTTTATAACTCTACTCACCTGCAGCATCACCCCACTCTACAGTATGGACAATAGACCTGAAAACGAAGCCATAGAAGAGTCTACTAATGGGAAACAACCCACCAATTTCGGTTGGGAAATTGTCCCGCCCACCAATGAAAACGTCGACAACACTGACGCAAAAAACACCAGTACCGAAAACAAAACCGAAGAACCCAAATCAGAGAACCTACCCAAATCAGGATGGGAAATAGAAGAACAGAAATGCTGATTTAACCTATTAAAACTCGTACGCAGCACGGACAACAGGACCGCCGTCCGTCCCAACGCCAATACCGCACGAAAAGCCATCTTTCTCGTAATTGAAAAAGGTCTGTGCTGCCGCAAAACCAAACGCGATACCGAGACAGCCTCCGGCAAGAAGTTGCGAAAGATAGTGGCGATTGCTGTTGAGCGAGTCGACAAAAATCGCCCCAGCCCAGATACCAAATGGCAGTGCCCAGAATGGGCTGACGGCCCTGCCAAAAAATGTCGCCATGTAGAGCGAAAGCGCCATATGACCGGATGGACAACCACCGTAGTGCCGATGTGAACAGTCAAAATGGCTGTTAAGCGGGCGATAGTTGTGGTCCCACTCTATTTTTTTCAAGAGATTTTTTGCAACTTCGACATACAACGACCCAATGAGGAAAACATGCCCCATTGTCCGCATCTCTCTATCAGGCCAGCACAAAAGCAGCGCCGCTACGCTCAGATCGACGATCATCGCACTCTCGTCACCACATGACTTGTGACACCATTCAGGAAATTGATTGATATTTTTTTTATGTGCATAACAAAAGTGGCGATTATGGATCGATTCATCATACTCAGATCCGAAAAAAAAGGCGGGTACAAAAGCCGCAGCACAACAGACCGTCTCCTTCAATGTCCCATTCGGCGTAAATAGATTTTTTGGAATATCGACACAGTCATATAAAATGTCACCAAAAAAGGACGCGTGCGCGCCGCAACTAAACAGAACAAAAAACAAACTTATACATACACAATTTCCCCTCATGGATTGCACCTCCAGCAAGTCCAATAACCCCTTAATAGTATAACGCTTCTCAGCACCCTCATAGCTATGGTTTTAAAAACACCCGACACAAACGCCACAATTCCCCCTCGCCTTGCCTCCCTATTGACGCGCATATCAACTTTTTCGTATGTTGCGGTAGAGTCCATTCTCGCATACATGACTATTGCTCTCACCCCATAAACAGAAAGATTCCCTTGCGCACAAACTTTTTATCCCCATGGCTGTTATTAATCTTGCTCTGCAGCGACAAGTTAACGGCTATGGGTTCAGCACGCATTAGAGAGGTATGCCGCTTCTCAATCCCAGCGCATATCTATCAGATGTTTATCAACTCCAGCCCCTATAAAAACCAGAAGGCTTATGTCCGGATATTGGGCACGAAACCAACTATTAGCACAGAAGAGTGGACATATCTTAAAGCACGAGACCAAAAGTGTAATGAAGCAGTATCAAGAATACTCGGCCGCCCGGTTGCAGCACAAAATACCCCACGCATAATATTTTTGGGAAGCGGCGGCAGCATGCGCGCCTCAATTTTCACGGCCGGGGCTCTAAGAAAATTTTCTGAAGTCGGTTTTATCGATACGTTCCAGTATGTTGGTGGTACCTCAGGCTCGACATGGACCATTATTCCATGGCAAATTAGCGGTAAGCCATTTGATCAATTTTATCCAACCTACGTTGACCGTGTTGTCAATGGGCTGATACCTACAACGCTAACCCAGGGCGCTACAAATTTCCTCTGCTTCACCGACGTAATAGTCGAGACCATTTTGCGATGTCTGGCCTTTTTTGACATTCCGTCATCCGTCGATATTTTTGGGCTCTTGTTGGGACTGGGGCTGTTGGGAGATGGCACCAAGGCCTCTTATCTCACCACCAATTTTACCTCAATTGTACCATTTATAGAAAAAGGCCAGCAGCCATTACCGCTCTGCACCGCTATTATACCATCGACCAAAGATGTTCTATCACTAGACGTCATCGAATATACGCCATTTGATGTCACGGATTATTCAAGCAACACGAGCATCCCTGCATGGGGATGTGGCCGCTCCTATAAAAATGGGATATCAATAAACGCACATCCCCCGTTAAATCTTGGTTTCACCATGGGAATTTTTGGTTCGGCATTTACCGCAATTACTATGAAAAATCTCTGGCCATCAATACTGGCGAACCTCTGGCCAAAAGAGCTCTTTGCACCACTAGGTGATATTTTTACGGAAACGAAGATTGGAAACCTGCGCGTCTTCCCCGCGCACATACGCAACTTTTCTTATGGGATAAAGGGTGCCGCCCATGAAACAGACCACTTTAATCTCTGGGTAGACGCGGGCATCTCCATCAACATCCCCATAGTCCCATTCTTTAAGCAACCAGCAAGGTCTCCCGATATCTATATTATTTGTGATGCAGGCGGTGATGTAAAGTGGAGCGGCGTCATCAGCCAGTCAGAAACCTACGCGCGGCAACAAAACTGTCCCTTCCCCCACTGCGATAGCTCCGCGGCAAGCAGCTCAACACTCAGTGTATTCGACGACGGTCCACAATCGAATGCTCCAATCGTCATCTACTTGCCAATGATAAAAAATAGCAGCTACAACGATCAATTTGACCCACAAGACATGATGTACAACAATACGACTGGCAATTTTTTGAATACCGAAAATTTTATCTTCTCCCAATCGCAGGTAGCGCTCCTTGCGGGGCTCTCTTACTTCTCAGCTGCCGAGGCACAACAGACAATTATCGACGCCATCAGAAAAATTGTTGAGCGAAAGGAACAGGGGCTGCGCCCCCCGATAACATACAACGCATAACGGCAGACCTTGAACCGGGCTCCGAAAAAAGTGGCGACTTGGAGCCCGATTTGTAATTTTTAAAAACTCGTGCTATAATAATTATATGTTTTCTCCCTTCAGTTTCCTACGCAAAGGGGCTCGTATCATGAAAATCTCCCGAACGCATTTAGGCCGATTTAGCTTCTAAGAGCTAACTTTACTGCCACTTACGTTGTTTGACTTAAGCAACGCCTACCATTCCATTTGCGATTTTTGCACACTTTTAGCTGGGAAGACTTTTTATGATACATACATTTCTGCGCATTAACGCGCTCTCAAAAAACTATATAACCTCTGACAAACGGGTTAAACATGCCCTCACCAACGTCTCCCTAACCATAAACAGTGGTGAGATCTTTGGGCTGCTCGGGGTCAACGGTGCGGGTAAAACCACCCTCTCATCGATTATCGCCACCCTGCAACCTCCCACCAGTGGCGCCATTCTAGTGCGCAAATCGGACAACAGCTTTGTTTCGATCTACGATGATCTTATGGAATATCGGCGGCAGCTCGGGTTTTGCGCTCAAAAAGCCAACCTGATGGACACCCTTTCCGTCCAAGAAAATCTTGTTTTTGCCGGCACCTACTATGGGCTGACAAAAGAGCAGGCACTCGTGCGGGCTGACGAGCTCATGACCACCTACACACTCAACGAATTCAGACACCAGACACCAGCAGAACTTTCGGGCGGCTATCGGCAGCGAGTAATGATTGCGCGGGCGCTCATGCATAAGCCGCTGCTACTACTGCTTGACGAACCAACGGTGGGGCTCGATCCCCACATACGCCTCCAGCTCTGGGAAGAGATTCGGGCACTCAGAGAGCATGGGGTCACCGTGCTGCTCACCACGCACTATCTTGACGAAGCAGAAGTACTCTGTGATCGGGTCTGCATTTTGCATGAGGGAGCGATCCACTTGATCGGTACGCCAGATGATTTAAAATCAACGTATCAGCGAGGACGTCTCGAAGACGTTTTTATTGCGCTGATGGAGGAGCGGGAAACACCGACCGGCGAGCAGCCAGATGGTGCAACGAACGCCGCCACCAATGACACTAAAGAGTAGGAGCTTTCCAATGTTAGCACTAAAACTTTCTGCCATAAAAACACACAGTCGTGTGATATGGCAACTTATAAAAACAGATCTTGCAGCGTTCAAGAAGAATATGGTCGACAGCGCGATCGATACTGCGGTCTACATAATACTTATCGTATCATCCATGACCTATGTGATGCCGTTGCTCGGCACCAGCGCCGATTATGGCCCTTTTGTCGCAATAGCCGCGATACCATCAGCATGCATCTTTGAGATGTATCCGCTGGCCGTCGGCCTTGTGGGAGACATCCGAGGAGAAAAACTTATCTCGTACCGCCTAACCCTGCCGCTCCCCACCTCATTCGTGTTCGTTGCCAAGGGGCTCGCTTACGCGATTCGCGTCTCCATCAATGCGCTTGTTGGTGCGATTGTCGGCATCAGCATTCTCATGGCCGGTGGGCGCTTTTCATTAACTTTTATTTCGCCCATTAAGTTCCTGTTTATCTGCATAGCCATCATGCTTTTCACCGGCTTTTTTGCCATCTTTACGGTAAGCCTCGTCAAGAGTATGGATCGCATTGGATCGGTCTGGACGCGCATATTATACCCACTCTGGTTTTTGGGCGGTTCAACGTTTTCGTGGCACGTCACTTCGGTCTTCTCGCCAACCATAGGTCTCATCTCACTCGCAAATCCGATCCTCTATATCATGGAAGGCGTACACGCTGCAACGCTCAATCCAGCAGACTATCTCAACTTCTGGCTCTGCCTTCTGATGACACTTCTCTTCACCATATTCTTCGGCTATGTCGGCATCAAACGGCTCAAAAGGCAACTCGACTGGGTATAAGTATGCATAACCATAAAATCTTGCCCAATCTGATCAGAACGCCCCGGCTCACCATGCGCCCGCTCAGCAAGGATTATCGCGACGTGCTCTACACCAGCATCATCGAGACCATGGATCTACTCACCCCCTGGATGCCCTGGGCGGACATATACCAAAAAGAAGGGCCTCGTGCTGCTGAAGAATATCTCAAAAATTGCGAAGCCGAATTTAAAACGGGTGAATCGTTCAATTTCGCCTGTTTTGCAGGCACCGACTTTGTCGGCGTGGTGGGCCTTGTGCGCCCCAGGCAGCAAGATAGATCTATCGAGATCGGCTACTGGTGCGTCAAAAGTCACCAGAGCAGGGGCTACATAACCGAAGCCGCAAATGCAATCGCCCGCTTTGCCTTTGATGTTTTGTGCATGAAAAAAGTTCTAATCATATGTGATGAACAGAACTTTCGGAGTGCGGCTGTCGCGCATCGGCTCGGTTTTACGCTTGAGCACGTCGGACTCGACACATGCGGGCAAGCACGAGATTGTATCTGTGAGCGCTACGCAATCACCGGCACAAGAGCACTTCCCGCACTCTCAGTCTCGTTTGAGGGGGAACTATCATGATAAAAAAGCTTGTGCTTGCGATACTTGTCCTGCCCGTATGGCATGTCGCGGGAAGAAGAATAAAAGAAAGTGATCCCGATCTTGACCTGCTCAAACGGTCCCTCGAGATCCTGGCTACCGAGACCGGCACCTCACAAAAACCGACTGCTGTTGAGCGGGACCAGCGATGCGTATATTTGGAACAAAAAATTCATGAACTGATTAATAGCGAGCGTGTAAAACAGGGGTTTTCACCGCTCGAGCTAAACGACAAACTTATGCAGGCCGCACGCAACCACAGCGACGATATGGCCACTCGTAACTACTGGAACCACCGATCGCCCGAGGGACACGATGTTTACTGGCGCTATCAGCAGGTGGGGTTCACCGACAGCATCAGAATTGGCAACACGATCTATCCTGGTGCCGAAAACATTTTCAAGATTTCAAAGACAAATATGCCGTTGCAACTCGATCAGGACGCACACGATATTGTTGACGGCTGGATGCACAGCACCGAGGGCCACCGAGAAAACATTTTAACACCATACTGGAAACGCGAGGGAATTGGCGTCGCAATCGTCACAAGTCACGCGGACAGGGAGACAACAATCAAGATTTATGTAACAGAAAATTTCTGTTGATCTTCTCTCGCTTCTCAGCACCATGCCCTGGTAACATAGTAGGGATGGGATAAATATGGTGGCTCATTGGCATGCTCATGCACGATCTACCAGACAGGCTTTTTATGATATAATTGGGGGGCTTTTAGCTACTAACCAAACTATCACAGGATATTTCTTCTCATGAAACAGACCATTAAAAAATGGACCCTCTTAACAGCTATGATCGCAACACTGTACGGTGGTGTGGTTAAGGGGATGGAGCTCTCTGACGCGATACGAACTGGCGACATAGAAGCAGGAACAATTGCGATTCAAAATGGCGCAGATGTGGGCGCTATGTGGCGCGGCCTGCACAACGAAGCACACAATATCCATAATCTGGAAACTTATCGCATGATGGTGCGGACAGCGCTTTTTTGCGGCATGAAGCCCAACGGAGAATCAATGATTGTACCGCTTTTGACGGGAGATCCGAAGATCGTCAAGTTGGCCATGGACAGTTGTGATTATGATGTTAACAGCCCAATGGACACATTCTCTCGCGGTACGATGCTCCATTGGGCCTCTATCTTAAAAAAATTTGAAGTCGTCATATTTCTGGTCAACAGAGGGGCAGATAGTACCCTAAAAAATAAGGATCAACAGACACCGCTCGATGTCGACACATCGCCAGAAATAAGCAATTACCTTAAAAATAGCTACAAAAAGGATGCCTGGCTCTGCTTCAAGCTTGCAAAGACTGTGCTCAAAAATCAAGAGTTCTGGCTCGATGCATGCTTCTCGTATTTCACGGGAGGCCCGTACGAGCAGCGGAATGTATTTGAAATTGCTATTGATGACTACGTCAACAGCAAAAATCTTACTGAAGACAAAAAACATGTTGCCAAGCAGAGTAAGAGCGTATGGATACAGAGGAAAAAACTTTTCAACGATGTCATTCCAGACATATATAACCTCGCCAAAAATGTTATTTATACCCAGTCGATAGCGGGACTCACAAAAAAAAGACCACTGTTTACCGATCTCAAAGTAAAAATAGTTGCGTCTGGCAAAAAGTGGAGCCCCAAGGAGATAGGTCTATGAGAACAACAAAACTATTTTTTTTCTTGTATTCGATTTTACAGATCACCACTTTTTCGCAGGCCAGAGCTTCGATAAAAAAGGTTATTCGAACCAACAAAATTATCGTCCCCAAAACAGCAGACAACTACATGGAGGTACGCCACATCGTACTCAAAGGCACCAATCGAGCAATTGGCAGAGCGCTGGGCAACCTCGCGCAGGAATGGCTGGGCATAAAACCATTCCGGTATACCGATCCGATCTATGGCAAAGCAAACCGACGCTACTTAGAAAAAAACTACCCCCTATTTGCCAAGCGGCTAGAAGGTATCGCGCAGGCGTACAACTTAGACAAGAAAGCCTATCTTGCAGGCACCCTCATGTATGACCTCTGGCCATCAGCTTGTTCAGTTGTCTACTTCCCCACTACCTACACCACCAACAGTCACCCACTCGTAGCGCGCAACCTCGATTTTAACACAGTCGCTTTTTCTGACGCGATACCCGGGCAAAAACGTAACAACGACCACAAATTCTACTCCCGATCGTTTGTCATGGAGCTCCACCCAACCGATGGGGGATACGCTTCTGTCGGCATCGGCAGCCTCGACCTGCTCAGCGGTGTTGTGGGGGGCATAAATGAACGGGGGCTGGTGGTTTCAATGCTCGTGGACCAGGAGTGTCCGTCGACCACGCATCAGGAAGACCTGATAGATGCGTGTGGGCTCGACGGCCTGCAAATAGTCCGTCTTATTTTAGACACCTGCGCAACGGTTGATGAAGCCAAGATCGCCCTACTCCAGAATAAGTACGTCGCGGCTTTCAAAGGACTCCACTTCCAGATCTGTGATCCATCCGGGCGCGCAACCATCTGCGAAATTGATGCAAAAACATTTCTATGGCGGTTCACCGATAGCAACAACATGGTCCAGATCATGACCAACCATGCGCAGTACCTGCACCCAGACGCTCAATCTTTTCCCGCATCACCCCACCCGTATAGCAGCTTCAACCGGTACAAAAAGCTCCAAGACTTTATTACCCATCATGGCGGAACTTTCACTACCGATGATGCGCTCGAGGCGATGGGGCTCGTCTACGGTGACCGGATCGATCAGCGCAACCTCCCGATGCGAACGCTCTGGACAGAGCTTTATGACATGACAACCAAGACGCTCACGGTACGATTCTACCTCAAAGATGGACCTACAAACAACAAAACGGGGGCACCTGTTCTGCTCTTTTCAGAGCCATTCACCTTCAGACTAGGAGCACAAAAAACATGTTCGGAATAATCCGCTACCACTCGCCACTAGGCATGATCGCCCTTACCACTATGGAAACAGATATCATTGCCCTCCATTTTCTTGACCAGACCCCATACAACCCAACACTTATAACTACAACTCACGCAACCGACCTTGGCAAAACCTGCATACAACAACTCGACGACTATTTTTCGGGGAAAAACTGCCAATTCACCCTTCCCACGCAATGCATATGCGGCACCCCTTTCCAGAATAGCGTCTGGGCAGCCCTATGCGCCATACCCTACGGCGCCACCTGTTCCTACGCAGATATTGCACGTGAAATTGGAAATCCAAAATCTGTCAGATCAGTTGCCAACGCGATCGGTGCAAACCCCATCCCCATAATCATCCCCTGCCACCGTGTCATCCGTAGTGACGGTAGTTTGACTGGTTATAGTGGTGGTCTCTGGCGAAAAAAGTGGTTGCTGGAACATGAGGACAGGGGTGTGAAAAAATGCATCTTAAATATTTGATCTAAATTTTTTTTGTCCTTGTCACACAACAAGAATTTCCCCCAGCCGCTCGCCCTGAGGAGCGCGATAGCGCGTCTCGAAGGGTCCTTGCGAGCGGCAGTATAGATAAAAACTTGACCTGGTGACAACTTTGAGACAATATTAATAGTTTTTAGAGTTGCATCGTGCTTTATTTTTCGCAAACAAACCCGCTCGCAAGAACCCTTCGAGACGATCCTCCGGGTCGATAACCCTCCGGATCCCTCAGGGCGAGCGGAATTTTGAAATCTTTGATATTTCCAACATTTAGATGCGATTGCCCTGGAGCGGGGATGTAAAAAAATAGAAAAAGTTACCAGTTCGCAGTAGAGTGAATACATCGTTTTCTATTTTTATAACCTCCATATGAGGACTTATATGAACGTATCATTTTCATGGCAAAAACTAGCCCTATGCATGGTGCTTGTTGCCACGCTCGGCGGTTGCCGTCCCAAAAAAACTGAAGACGCCAAAGTTGCTGAAAAAAAAGCACCCCGCGACCTCTTCATATTCTTTGGCCCCCCTGCATGCGGTAAAGGCACACTAGCGGCACGACTAAAAGATGACCTCAAGTTTATCCCGGTCTCTACCGGTGATGTGTTGCGGCAAAATGTCAGCCAGAACACCGAATTGGGCAAAAAAGCGCAACCACTTATGGCACGCGGCCAGCTCGTTCCTGACGAGTTGATAAATGCCATGATCCAGGATTGGCTCGAGCAACAGGCCGCCGGCCACTCGCCAATAATTCTTGACGGATATCCACGCACAACAGGCCAAGCGGAAGTGCTCTTAAATATCTTGAAAGATCCAAAAAATAGCAGCTATCGCCTCAAAATAGCCCGCTTTAATGTCTCGGAACAAGAGGCCGTGGATCGCATCCTCTACCGTGTCGTCTGCAGCAACAAGGCCTGCCAAAAGGTCTACTCGCTCAAGTCGCTCAAACCCAAAGTTGAAGGCATCTGCGACATCTGCGGCAGCCCGCTCACCAAACGGAGCGATGACACTGAAGAGGTTATTCGCAAGCGGTACAACGACTACATGAAGAGCGAAGCTGACATACTCAACTTCTTCAAACAACAGGGCGTAGAGATTCACGATATTTCGGCTGAGCAGTCGATGGATCAGGTGTATGGGGACTTTAAGAAGTTATTGTAGTAGAAATATCGCGCAAGCGAGGGGGGCTTATACCAATTGCGCTAGGCAAGGTTACATTTTTAGGCCGCACACCCTGAGCTTGTTCCTTCGACAGGCTCAGGATAAACTTCGACTGGGTAAATAGCAACTCTCTCCGCACACCCTGAGCTTGTTCCTTCGACAGGCTCAGGATAAACTTCGACTGGGTAAATAGCAACTCTCTCCGCACACCCTGAGCTTGTCGAAGGGTCTAAATGTGCGGAAGATCTAGACAAATTTACGCATGATCCGCACCCAAGAAACCCTTCGACAAGCTCAGGAACTGTGTTGTCAAGGATGTTTTTGAAGAGAATA
>CAZWYO010000015.1:0-27456 GCA_964638315.1 uncultured Candidatus Babeliaceae bacterium
ACCGAAACCCAGATGATATACAAAATTCCTTAATTAAGGGGTGCTCAATGTGGGCGTATCCATTTATAGATTTTGTAAACTCCCCAGCTCGCACAACAGACCAACACCGCGGCCGCTACCTTATCCGACGTGCTAGCATCCTGATTGCCGCTGATAACTTTGGCTACCCCGGTAAGAACCGTGTTACAAATATCACATATTCCTTGACGATCGATAAATCCGAGCGACAGCGCCCCAATAAGAGACGCAGCGCCATTCAGCTTTTCTTCTTTAGTTAAAAAATAAGCTCCGCCAGCGCAGCCCGCTAGCGCGCAAACGGTGGTAGCAGCATGACCCCACTTTACTGATGTCATCGTACCCACCTGCATAACCGCGAAAAGGGCTATCACCATAATTTTCACATATCTCTTCATGTTTTTTATCCTCCATAACTATTTTAATTATCTAGTTTATAAAACAATTATAGCATATATATTTCATTTGTCAATATAAATTTTTTCAAGAAAAAATGGGGGTTAGGACACAAAAAAATCGTACCGACAGTTGCGCGTGAAAGGGCCCCCACCAGTACTAAACGAGGATTTTAGAAGTTATTTTTCAAGCTATAGGCAATACAACAGAAATTTATCGGCGACTATGTTGACGACCAACGCTTACGCGAAAGTTCCCGATATTAATTCCAAGGTCAAAATGTGTCCAGATGCCTAAATTTCCCAACCACGACTTCACAAAACTACCAACTATGTATGCTCCTGCCAACAGCATAGCCAACTTTACACCCGTGTCCATCGGTGCTTCCATGAATGACTCGCTAAAATGGCGCAGCCCCCCACTGGAAATACTGCACACATCATTGATTGTATCCCCTATCGAATTCCTTCGTAGGACAGCAACCCCTCCGAACAGTATGGTCATCGCATAATTCATCGCCGTCGCATGTTCATTATTAAAAAACACCTGCAACGCATTCGGGGCCAAGCACGCAGCAACCGCAAAGTTCGCCGTGTTTTTTTGCGTAACCAGCTCAGTCCAGTGCTTATTTTCGGTCAAAACAATATTGTTGTTTGGCTGAACATTGACTGGAACTGGAATATTAAGATTTTGCTGATTGACAATATTATCAACTGCGCGAGCACAAGAAGCCGCTGCCAATAAAACCAAAAAGGTAGTTCTCACACTATAATTCATCATAACCTCCATTATGAATAGTCCTGACAAAAATGGCTGGGGAAGCCATAAGAGCATAACCAGAACTTTTATTACGTAGTTCAATTATGTTTTACGTACAGTATCAGTCTACCACAAATCAGAATTTTATCAACGGAAAACCGCGGTGGGACGAGATAAACTGGAAAAAATTGACAAATAGATGGTGCCGAGAGATGGAATCGAACCACCGACACGAAGCTCTTCAGGCTTCTGCTCTACCACTGAGCTACCTCGGCACAACATATATTAGTTATCAAAGAATTGATCTGATACTCATTCTAACGACTCTGCAAACGGTGTCAACAGGTATGTTTGCAAAGGGTGTAAATAAAAGTAATAGATGTTTGCCCCAAACCGCTCATCCCGACGAGAGCCCGCCATAGCCTTGGCGACGGCTGGGGTGTTTTGGAGGCATGGTACATGCCGAGAAAATGTATCGAGGGACATGGGCGGTGGTAAATAAGTTGTTGTCGATGGCCCGCTCATGTCCCTCGATACACCCGCTAACGCGGGCACTCGGGATGAGCGGTTGGGCAGCTGCCTTTACCTCTTTGTAATACTTTTAATCACACACGTGGAATTGGTATAAATTGCCAACTGTCTGCCCCTTTGATAAGCTTTCTTTAGATGAAAATTGTAGTGCACGTTTTTAGGGGCTCGCAGGATCTTATGGAATATTCGCAGGAAAAAATTCGTACACATGCGCAGGATTTTTTCGCGCTTGTTGCACGCGCCGGAACAGTAAAAGAGCTTGAGACCATCCGCACAACCTATCTGGGACGGAGTGGCATCATTGCCGGCCTAACCGCAGAACTTAAGGGGCTCTCGCTCGAAGCAAAACGTCTTTTTGGCCCAGAGCTCCAGCACTTTAAAGCCGCCGCCGAAGATGCCATTACCATGAAGTTGCGTGATCTTGAGGCACTGGCGCATGCCGATGCGATTGCACAAAAAGCCCTCTTTGACGTCACCGCCTACAAGCCTGGCATGTTGCGAGGCAGCCTACATCCAGCCACCCACACCATTGAGCGAATCGAAGATATTCTCATTTCGATGGGATTCGAAATTCTTGATGGGCCGGAGGCCGAGACAGAAGAGTGCAATTTTGATGCGCTCAACATCCCCGAAAATCATCCTGCACGCGACTTTCAGGACACCTTCTGGTTGCCCCATCCACACATATTACTGCGTACGCACACCTCGTCAGTTCAGATCAGGGGCATGCGGCAACGGCAGCCTCCATTCTCAATAGCCGCAACCGGCCGCACCTACCGCAACGAAGCAACGGACGCCTCGCACGATTTTGTTTTTATGCAGTGCGAGGGCATTGTGGTTGACCGGAAAATTTCGATTGCACATCTGCTCGCTACCATGAAGCAGTTTTTGCAGGCACTTTTTGAAAAAGATCAGCTCGATATTCGTGTTCGTCCAAACTACTTTCCCTTCGTTGAACCGGGCTTCGAGATGGATATAACCTGCCCTTTTTGTGCCACAGGATGCTCAGTCTGCAAGCAGAGTCGGTGGATTGAGATCGTTGGTGCAGGACTTGTGCACCCGCATGTACTGCGTGCAGGTGGCATAAACCCAGATGAATACAGCGGATTTGCATTTGGATTTGGGCTCACGCGGCTCATCATGTTGCGTTACGGCATCAGCGATATTAGGCTCTTACACAGCGGAAAAGTAGATTTTCTAAAACAATTCTAACAGCTCATTACCACTAAAAAGGAGTTTACATGGAGCTTTGTAAGGTTGTCATACCCGCTGCGGGGTTGGGGACGGGTTTTTTGCCCTACACAAAATCGATCCCAAAAGAGATGCTCCCTATTCTCGAAAAACCCGTCATACACCATCTTTTTGAAGAATGTATAGCATCAGAAATGGCGCAAATTTTTGTGATCACCAGTAGCCGTAAAAACGTCATCGCCGATCATATCGATGCCTCAGCCGACCTCGAAGCATATCTTGCGGAACGCGGGCAGATGAATCTGCTAGCAAGCACGCAGAAGCTGTCCCGCATGGCCTCATATGCGTTTATACGGCAGCCTGAACCGCTCGGTTCGGGCCACGCAGTCTCTCTGGCGCGTCCCTGCATTGGCAAAGAATACTTTGGTATCGCCTCACCCGACGATTTTATCGATTCGCCAGAACCAACACTCAAGCAGCTTTTGCGCATCGCGCGGCAGGAAAAAACGAGCATCATTGCCGTCCAAGAAGTCCCTCAGAGCGCTGTATCTTCGCATGACATTATCGCCATAAAAAAGACCCTCACCCCGAGCCTATTTCAAGTGGCCGACATCATCGAAAACCCCTCACAAAAAGACACCCCTTCAACACTCGCTGTCGTTGGCCGCATGATCATCTCATACAAAGTTTTTGCAGCGCTCGAGTATGCAAACACGCATAGCGAAAAGCGAGAGATATCCCTTTCTGCTGGCATCTCGCAGATGATCCGCGCAAACGAACGGGTCATCGCTTACAAGATACCAGGCATCCGGTATGACCTACGCACACCACTCGGCTGGCTCAGGGCCGTGGTGGGCACTGCACTCAAAAATCCACAATATGCACGCGAAATCAGAACACTCGTTGAAGAATCTGAGCCACTCCGTTCGGTAGTTTTCAGTGCCGCCCGCGTGGCAGAGCATACGCGATAGTGTTGACCTACCTGACCCTACCCCCGCCTCAAAAAAATGCTGAAATGCTTGAAATACGAATCAAAAATCCTATAGGATTAGATTCGTATACAGATATGGGTCTTAAAAAAAGAGGAGGCCTACATATGGCTTCGCACCTCAAACTCACCGTATTGCTCGTAGGATTAACGGCCGTTTACCTCAGTGCCGAAACAGCAACCGAGGTAAAAAAAAGCTTGATGCAAGCGTCGCTGCTCTGACCAAGTTTAAGACAGACTTCGAGATCTCCGGGGACGTCCGGAGTTTCCTCAACATTAAAAAACAACTATGGCATAACAACATAAAAAGGCTCTTCGAAGAAATCGGTAAAACTATCGTCGACATGGCCGGCACCCTGGGTCTATTTGGCATGGATCCAAAAAACCAGCAGATGTTAGTAGCGGCACGACAGTGCATTGAGGTGCAAAGCGACGCCCTCTTTACAGCAGCTCAGAGTACAGATAGGCAAAGCGCCAAAACATTACCTGTAGAAAAATACGGCACCCTCTTGTGGACCAAAAACAAGTTAGCTACTCCAAAGTCTGACGACAAGGAAAAAACCAAACTGATCAAACAAACACTTATCACGGTTTTGGACCTTCTCATAGCCATGTACCAAAAAATCGTTCCCCAATTCGCCCAAGCAAACATAGCTCCCAAACCCTATGTCATTGAAAAAGACCCACTTTCGGATGCTTTCACAAAATTGTGGGAGCGCATCGTTAGCATATATGAGATCTTGCCGCAAGAAAAAACAAGGGAAAAAAAAGTTGTTGTTGTTTATCCTAAGAGTCTACCTCTCGCTGATCATGAGGCACAAAAACTTGCAACAATATTCGAAAAAGTCGATCCTGACAAAAATAAGAATATCACCGAGGCCCTCACTAAAAACAAGGGAGCGTTAAACGATCTTCTGGGAGATGCAATCGCACGATCGCACGTCTACCTTGTCGAAAGCTTCCTGAAAAACGACAAACTCGCCCACAAAATTTTCTCGAAAGAGTATAATGTTCTGATAAATGATGGTCTCACGAAGGCACTTGCATCCCACAGTCAATTCCGGTTTATCAATCTGCTCATTAACAAAGGGGCAAAGGTCGACAAGGACGCTCTTCTCACCTTACTGACGGAGACGGAGCCAACGGAAAGTATCGCAAGCTTTACCTTGAAAGGATTTGGGGATTTTTTAAAAAGCGGATTTTTCAAAACAGACAAAAAACAAGAAAAAACCCAAAAAAGCGGTGCCGAAGAAAACGTGTACAAAACAGTTGTGTCGCTACTCAACAAAGGAGCAGATGTTAATGCAAGTAAGTCTGGCGTAACCGTTTTGAGGGGAGCCCTGAGATATTTTTACAAAAACCTGGATAATGATGAGTCACTGAAAATCATCAAGTTCTTGCTCGAAAAAGGTGCAAACCCAGAAGCAACCACATGGCATGAGATCTTCACCAATTTCCACGAAAAGCAAAGCGAAAAAAATCTTAGCAAGCTCATAAAAATTTTGGCAGAATATAAAAATATGCCGTGGAAAACGATCATCGAGCCGCCACGGGCAGAGGAGTTCTCCAGAAAAAACCAGATTATTTTTCACAACCCAGAACCCGCAGTCTTCATCCGCTCACTCATCAGACTCAACGACCCTGCGGTGGCAGAAAAAATCTATAAGGCTGCCCCAGAGGCATTGTGCAAAGCTATAGATCACGCCCAAAATAAGATCAATATTTGTAAAAACTCTCTCGCCGCCCTCCTTGCCTCCCTCTCTGCCTACGCAACCACGGAAGAAAGCCTACACGCAAGCGCAAAGATTTTCAAAGCAGCAGCAGCAGAGAAACTCAAGGAAAAATAATACCCCCACTATGGGGTATGCATGTCCCGCGTCAAGAACGGTAGCACCGCGTCCGGCGTCAGCGAGATCGACGATATCCCCTCAGCCACGAGAAACTCGACCATTTCAGGATGATCGGTCGGCGCCTGCCCACAGATGCCCATCGGTTTTTTTGTTTCACGCGCGGCCGCCAGTGCCATCTTGAGCATCGCCATCATCGCGCTACTCCGCTCGTCGTAGAGGTGGCTCACGAGCGCTGAGTCACGATCCACGCCCAGTACCAGCTGGGTCAGATCATTTGACCCAATCGAGAATCCATCAAAATAGGGCGCAAACTCTCTGAACAACAGGACGTTGACCGGCACCTCAACCATCATCAAGATCTCAAG
The DNA here is from genome assembly GCA_964638315.1 of uncultured Candidatus Babeliaceae bacterium. GTDB lineage: Bacteria > Babelota > Babeliae > Babelales > Babelaceae > CAZWYO01. Next base: position 6,096 of record CAZWYO010000015.1, read on the forward strand.
GCCATTCTGCCCTCGCGTAAGGCCATTCTCGGCAAAGAGCTCAACAACCTTTTTGCCTTCAGCGGCCGATCTGACAAATGGCACCAAAATCTTGACGTTGTCAAAGCCAAGTGCTTCACGAACCCGTTTTAACGCTCGGCACTCAAGCTCAAACGCCGGCGCGTACGATGGATCGCAATACCGGGCTGCCCCACGAAAACCGATGGTAGGATTCTCTTCTGTTGGCTCAAAAAACGCCCCTCCAACAAGCTGCCGATACTCATTGCTCTTAAAATCGGTGCTCCGCACAATAACGGGACGGGGATAAAAAGCGGCCGCTATGGTCGCAATCCCCTGTGACAACATCTCAACGTACCTACCAGCCCACTCGTCCGGCTCGCACCCAAGGTGCATCGTAATCTCATGCCGAACATCTGCATCATCGATAGTTTCACCTGCGGCACACGCCATTGGGTGCACCCCAATAAACGAAGAGATAATAAATTCGAGCCGCGTAAGCCCCACACCATCGACAGGGAGCTGCGCGACATAAAAAGCCTGGTTCGGGTCAGCTAAATTGACCAAGAGCGGCACCGGTGGCTTTGTGATGGTCCCCAGCGTTATCTCACGCCGCGCAAACGGCACCGTGCCGGCATAAACATTCCCCATGCTCCCCGCGCTACAATCGATCGTAATCTCGTCCCCATCTGCAATAACGTCCGTTCCATTACCCGTGCCAATAATAGCTGGAATACGCAATTCGCGGCTCACAATCGCCGCATGGCATGTTCGTCCACCACGGTTAGTCACCACTGCACCTGCGCGTCGGATGAGCGGAATCCAGTCTGGATCGGTCATATCGGCAATCAAGATGTCGCCATCATTAAACTCTTCGTGTGCGCTCGGGCTAGCAACAACGCGCGCTGTACCCGAAACGATCCCGTATCCGATTGCTTGCCCTACGGCTACTATTTTGTCCTTTGGCGGCTCTTTTTCAAAATGATAGGTCACAAACGCTTGTCCCTTTTTTTCTGCACCATGGACCGTTTCTGGCCGTGCCTGCACGATGTAGATAAGACCATCGTCGCCATCTTGCGCCCACTCAATATCCATTGGGCACCACGCCCCGCGCAGCGACGTGTACAGTTCTTCGATTATGTCAGCATAACGAGCAAGCTCTAAAACTTCTGCATCGGTGATACAAAAGATCTTCTGCTCATCTTCAGATGTCGTTTTTATCTCGAGCTTGTCACTCGATGACTTGAGCCGCGCGAGCAGTGGCAAAAATCTTTCTGGTTGCCGGTAGACCAGCCGCTTCTGCTTGCTACCCATCACCCTACGCACAATGGCAGGGAAACCCTTTCTAAGCATCGGCTTGTGCACCATAAATTCGTCAGCATTAACGGCGCCCTTGACCACCATTTCACCAAGCCCGTATGAGCCGGTAATCGTAATAACGTCACGAAAGCCGGTCTCAGGATCGAGGGTAAAGATCACCCCTGCCACGCTGAGATCCGAGCGGATCATCTTCTGCACACCGACAGACATTGCAACATCAAAATCACCAAAGCCGTTCTGGCGCCGGTAGACAATCGCGCGATCGGTGAATAGTGACGCCATGCAACAGAGACATGCATTCAGAACATCATCCTCGCCCTGAATGTGCAAAAACGTCTCGTGCTGCCCCGCAAACGATGCATGTGGCAGGTCTTCTGCAGTCGCAGAAGACCTGACTGCAACATCACAGGCGTCGACGCCGTACCGTTTTGAGAGTTCACGATAGGCTATCAAAATATCGTTGCGCACATCTTCGGGCAGCGGTTTACTCGCCACCAGCCGACGAAGCCGCATGCCAACGTCTGTCAGTAGATCGAGATCGGTTATCTGACCCGCCCCCAGTTCACTCATTACCGCATGCATTACAGGCAACAGATCGTTAACTTCAAGATGGCGCCGGTAGGCATCAGCGCTCGTAGCAAAACCGCCAGGAACGCGCACACCGTGGGTGGTCAGATCATGAACCATCTGCCCAAGCGAGCTATTTTTACCCCCAAAGCGCCCAACGTCCTTTGCAAGAATATGTTCAAAAAAACTCACATACTCCATGATCATTCCTCTTCTTCGCGCGCGTGTTCATCTTCCATGCGCTCTTCCTCTTCGTCTTCTGAGGCGCGATCAATATTCTCTTCGTAGTCGACATGGTAGAGGGTGTCTTGATAAAAATCTTTAACCATCATGTCGATATGCATCGGAATACCAACAAAAAATTCGATGTCATACGAGACGAACTCGCGCAGTTTAGCGTCAAGATCATCGTTTTGTGGGTTGGTGCTGATCACAAAGAGAATATTGCCATCACGATAGTACGGTATGCAGCAGTTGCGCAAAAGCACGTCTTTGGGGAACATTTTGATCAGATCGTGATCAAAAATCGCGCCCAGAACATCAACAGCCTGCACCCCATAAAATTCCTGAAGTGCCAAGAGCAGCTGTTCTTTATCGACAAGCCCCTCTTCAAGCAGAAAATCTTCAACATATTGTGCCTCGTGATTCTCAAACTCACGCTGTAGTACGACAGCATCTTTGCTCTGCAGCACGCCCTTTTTGCTAAAGATCCTTACCAGACCTTCAAGTAATGTTTCCATAGCCAACAGCTCCCCGTTTTACCAAATAAAATTAACTAGCTCTGCGATACCATACGTCACCTATTGCCCTCTCAGTATAAAATAATGTAACAACCAGTCCACTAACCAAATTTTCAATCTAGCACCAGCCATTGTTTTGCCGTATAATAGGGGCAGTTGAATATATATCACAAACCAAACTATGAGGTTTACATGCTATACAAAAAAACAAATTGGGCTTTAGCAATCACGCTCTTACTTATCGCAGGCTCTGCTGGAGCGTCAACAATTCCGGAAAAGCATGTACCTGAGATCGAGATTAAAAATTTTGAAGATCTTATGAACAACAACCATAGCGACTTATTCCGTACAAATCGATTTTACGCTGCACTCAGCGCTATCATATTCGGCGGACAGATAGATGATCCCAACAAACTTGCTCTCGCAGGCCACATTCACAACATGCTCGACGCATACAAAAAATGCGTAGAATGTCTCCGTAATGCGCATCCGGACCGTGAATTTAGCGAATGGCAGGAGAAATTCAACAACGCAAAACGAGAAATTTTTAAATTGGATGCACCAACACCTATCAAACAACAGGCCCATAACATGGAAAATGCCTTGTGGAACCTACGCAGATAAAACCAATTGCGAAAGTTTTTTTAACAATTTCAAGATATTGAAGGGCACCAAAATCCGCACACCCTGAGCTTGTCGAAGGGTCTAAATGTGCGGTTAATTCGGGAAAATTTACATATGTTCCGCACTCAAGAAACCCGGAGTTTATCCTGAGTAGCGCAGCGTATCGAAGGGCCGGGCTTGCGCCGCGCTTCACACTGTTTCAATTGAAAATACCCTCCCCACCGCTCATCCCGACGAGAGCCCGCCGAAGCCTTAGAGTATTGTTTTTATGGAACATTTTTAATTGCACCGCATAAATTGTATGCTTGACATTTTATGAGAATATGATTTAATTATAGTATAATTACAATAAAAGAAATAATTAATTAAATCGGGATGCCTCTCATGAAAAAAATACTATTCATTATCAATCTTTCGCTCGTTCTTTGTGGTAGCACACACAGTGCAAAAAATGAAAACATACTTAACGAAAACAAGAATTTTAACAAGGACACGATACAGAACAGCACGCCCATATCGCTCCAGACGATACTTAAAAACATGAAAAAACTGGAGCCAAAGCAAAAAGAGCTCATTGCAGAAATTATCTCCGCACGTTTACGGTACATACTAACTATCCTTGCTGAACTCGAAGCAAAAAAATGCAAAAACCCATTGGAAAAGAACGCAATGTTAGATTCAGCTACTTTTGATGCGGCTATATTAGAACTACAACGAAAAAACGAGACGATCTCTGATCAGCTCTCTGCTAACGGATTAGACGTCTTTGCTCAAATAGATTGCTTCAGCAAGATAAAGTCACCAAACTGGAATATGGAGCTCATAAACTGCTTCATGGACCTTCGTTGTGATTTTACCAACAAATTTTTCAATTGTTTTTTCAAAAAGCTTCTCACACTCAAAAAGGCACACTCAATAATACTCTCAAAAGAAGTGGAGGAGGCGTTGGAAGAAAATAAACAAAATCCATTCTATTTCTTTTCTGTCAAAAACATTTCAGAAAGCCTAACTGAAACATCTATTCAGATCTGTTCAAAAATGGAGAAAATCGCTAAAGTATCCAACAATAAACAGTTGAGTGTAGAGCTAGAAGAAATAAAAAAAAATGAATGTGTTGAAGCAGAAGCCTCACGCAATGTCTTAGTAAATACCTGTTCAACATTTGAATCCGCAATTACAGACCTACGACAGGCTCACATAATTTTCCAAATCTATCGCAAAGTATTGGAGCAATGCAAATCAGACATATCTAATGGCACCTCTCTACAGAAGACCATCGATATTCTTGATGCATTACTTCTACTCAACACAAATGAAAAAAAACTGAATAAAATTGCTACCTGTACAGAACAACTGAAAATTTTATTGGGCTACATAACAGAAGATTTTCTTCAACAAACAGACGAAAAAAATCTCAGTATTGGCTTGCCTAAGACTTGTGTTGAAAAAACAATTACCACATTAAAAAAATCCGCACCAGGGTTCATACATCTTTTCTGGGAGAATTTTCTCGACGCAGAGCTCAACAAAAAACTAAACTTTTTACGCGTTTTTATCCAACCCCCATCTGACAAAGACGAATCCATACATTCATTCTTTAACCACATAAATGGTTCTTTTCTCTTATACCCGCTACTTCAGCTTATGATTAAAAATCTCGAACAGACAACTGAAAAACTAAGTTTAGATAAACTAGAACATGAGAATAAAAAAGAGCAAAAAGAAGAGAAAAAAAAGTTTAAGAAAAAACAAAAAGAAGCCGAAAATTGGCTCATGGAAGATGAAAAGAAATCAAAAAGGCACAAACAAAAAACAGACAAAAATAGTAAGAAAAAAAATAAGATCGAAAAAAAAGAAGAAAAGAACACGATTAATAAGAAGAAAAACAGGAAGAAAAATAAGATAGAAATAGCAGCAACCATGCAGATTTTCAAAGAAGAAAAGGATGAAAATAAAGAATTAATCACCAAAAATAGTGCGGACCCTGAGATTGCAAACTCTGTGAAAAATGCAAGTGAACATCTCAAACAAAAACCTTTGCTAAAAGAAATCAATAAACATTTCGTATTTACCGTTGGCACAAATACTGCTACTGGTGTTCGTAATGGCATTATCACGTTTCCCAAAAATAATATCTCCAATAACATTAGCCCAACAGACCTAGATTTTGATACTCTTAAAAAAGAGATGGAAAATAAGCCTGAGAAAAATAACGCTTACCACAAAATACCTGCCAAATCATTCAAGAAGAGCAGCGAAGTACTGCAGAAATGTGAGGTGATTTATCCAGAGACAGAAGATCAGAACTATCTAACCAACATCTGTAGTATTTACAAAATAACTATTGACCCAGAAATAAAAACGTTGCTGCTGCTCCCGTGCCATATGAAAATAACATGCTTTGATGCGGGCAAATCCCTCAAAACTATCTCTAAAAAAATAAAAAATAATGATCTCGGAGATCAGAGGACACTGGGGCTTCATGAGGGGGCAATTGTATTATTGAGTGAAGATAGTCTCGAGTCACTCACTAAGAATAGGGGAAAAAAGTTACACATAAAACATCTTTTCTTCCATGAATCGCAAGACACGAAAATCTATCATGATTTAAAAAAGAAAAACAATAACTTTATATAAGCAGAGTAACATGAGATTATGGGGGCCTGACAACGCATCAGGTCCCCCAATTTTTTTAGATCAACAACCCCGCAACCATCGCAGAGAGCAGGTTCGAGAGCGTGCCGCCAAGTACGGCAAGAAAGCCAAACTCACTCAGCACATGTCGCTGTGAGGGGACCAATCCGCCAATGCCACCAAGCTGAATGCCGATACTTGAAAAATTAGCAAACCCGCAGAGTGCATACGTAAGCAGAGCAACCGAGCGTTCCGGCAGATGCGCTGCAACCAACTGGGTGTAAGCAACCATCTCATTGATCGCCACCTTAATCCCCATCAGTTCACCACCAACAAATGCATCTGCTCCCGTCAATCCCATGAGCCACGAGAATGGCATAAAGAAGATACCAAGTATCCCTTGGAGCGAGAGTGTTGGCAGTTGCCATGCGAGGCCTGCCCAGCCAAAGAGCCCATTGAGTTGCACTCCAGACCAGCCAAGTATCCCATTAATCGCCGCAATAAAAGCAATAAAAACTATCAGCATGGCACCGATATTCAGCGCTAGCTTAAGCCCATCAGACGTCCCCATCGAGATAGCATCCAAAAAGTTTTTAGAGGGCACTTGCGTATCGATCTTCGCATCACCAGACGTTACCGGCTTATCAACCTCTGGGTATAAAATTTTTGAGATCAGAATTGTCGACGGAATCGCCATCATGCTCGCGCTCAACAGGTGGACCGCAGGCACGCCAAAGGATGCATAGACCGCCAATATCGATCCGCTCATCGCTCCCATGCCACTCACCATAACGAGCAGCATCTCTGATTTTGTCATATCAGCAAGATAATTTTTAATGAGCAGCGGCGACTCGGTCTGCCCCAAAAAGCAGTGCGAGGCGGCGCAGAGCGTCTCCGCACCCGAGGTACCCAAAAAGGGACGTACCAGCCGCGCAAGACCTCCCACGATCCACTGGACAATGCCAAAGTGAAAGAGCAGGGACATGAATGCACCAAAAAAGATAATCACCGGCAAGACCTTGAAGGCAAAAACAAACCCCCATGGTGCCTGGTTTATGCCAAGCGCACCAAAGAGAAACTGTACCCCATCATCCGTCGCGTTGTAGAGCTTGGCAATCCCATCCGCCAGCCCACCGACCAAGAACCGACCAACGCCGGTACGCAACACAAAAAGACCGATCAGAAAGTGCATGATCAATGCGCTAACAACAAGCCGATAGTTGACCCGGTTTCGCTTACGTGACGCAAGCCAGGCAACCGCCAAAATCACCACGATACCAATCAGATTGAGATATCGCGACTGATCGACCAAATAATCTATAAAAAACATATAAAAAAACCTCTTAAGTAAATGTAAAACAGAGAAACTAACTTATGTGTTTTGTAGCCGCAGACCGCTCATTTAGACCCTTCGACAGGCTCAGGGTGAGCGGAATTATATACCACCTCGTTTTTTTTCAGGTCAGACGCAAAAAAACTATATTCTCCCCTTGTACCATTTTTTATCGAACAGCACAAACCCTCAATGCCTCTAGCCCACTAGATCGGCTCACCCTGAGCTTGTCGAAGGGTCTAAAGTTTATGTGTCACGCGTGTCTTTGAATTTAACCTTGAATTTAACTGCGCTTTTTGCGCCGATCTTCCCGCTCTTTTTGCATAAGCGCATCGACAATCTCATCGAGCGCCCCCTCCATCACCACATCGAGCTTGTTAAGCGTCAATTGAACCTGATGGTCAGTCACGCGATTCTGTGGGTAGTTGTAGGTACGCACCTTCTCGGCACGCTCACCACTACCAACCATCTCACGCCGCATCTGGCTCTGCTCGCTATCCGTTTTCTCTTTTTGATGTGCCGAAATTCGCGCCTGCAAAACCTTCATTGCCTTTGCTTTATTTTTATGTTGCGAACGCTCATCCTGACACGCTACCACAATCCCTGTCGGCAAGTGGGTAAGCCGGACCGCTGATTCAGTCTTATTCACATGCTGGCCACCCGCGCCACCAGCACGATAGACATCGACCCGTATATCTGCCGGATTTAACGTCATTTCAACATCATCAATCTCAGGGAATGCTGCCACCGTAGCCGTTGACGTATGAATGCGCCCCGACGCCTCAGTCTTGGGCACCCGCTGCACACGATGCACACCTGATTCGAATTTCAGGTGGCCATACGCATTTTTCCCTTGAATATGAAGAATAATTTCGCGCACCCCACCAAGATCGGTAGGGCTCTCATCCACAATCGAAGGCTGCCAGCCCCTTTTGATCGCATAGAGGTTGTACATACGCGCTAGATCGGACGCGAAGAGCGCCGCTTCCTGGCCACCCGTTCCTGCACGAATTTCCAAGAAAACCGAACGATTGTCTTTTTCATCCGGCGGGTACAAGAGGGCATCGAGAGCATCATGAGCCTCTCGGTACTGCACCTGCAAAACCGCAAGCTCTTCGTCGCACATCGCCCGAAACTCATCATCAGACGCTGCTTGGCGTTGTGCTTGCACGTCGCCAAGCTCTTTTTCGACCGCAATAAAACGATCGTACGCCTCAAGCAGAGGGCCTAAGCGCGAAGCTTCTTTTTGCGCCTCTTTTCGCTTTATCGTATCTAGTGCAGGCGAAGAAAGCTGCCGCACGAGCTCCTCATGGCGGGCGCGCAGAGCGGCCCAGCCAACCTCAGCAAAAGCCATTTACGCCTTTTTGCTATACTTTTTATTGAAACGCTCAATACGACCTGCGGTATCAACAAATTTATGTTTACCCGTAAAAGTCGGATGACAGTTTGAACAGAGCGATACACGGATCTGTGGCTGCGTCGAGCTTGTCTCGTAACGCGCACCGCAGCCCATGCATACTGCTTCAACTTCATACACCTTTGGATGAATATCTTTCTTCATGAAACACACACCTATATAAGCCAATTGATGTCATCTAAACACCATTTTAGTATCAGGTAAAAGGGCGGACTTGTAAAGGCTCTATTCTCCTCACCCATTCTCTTTACCATTTTGTAGACACCACACATACCAATTGGCTATTCTAATTATGTAAACGGCAAGTCCCTGGGGCATAGCCTTTCTATTGTCACCTCACCTGTCACCTCACCCCCCTCGTCCAAAAGGAGGCGCACATGGTTCACGGCATCAGATCTCTCTCCCATTCACTCATCATAACGTTCACCCTCCTATCAAGTCGACAGCTCAATGCAAGCAAAATAGTTCTGGGGCCCTTTGAAAACAATGTAGAATCAACGTACGAAGGGCTGGATGGTGAATACAGAGCGTGGAAAAAGGCTGAAATAACACAAAAGAAAAAAATTGTCGAAGAACAAGATAGTATTATCAAAGAACTCGCGAACGAAAAAGAAGAATTTTCCAAAAACAACAAGTTCAATTTATCACTTATTCCAAATACCTGGATCAGCAAAACCCTCAAAAGCCTCGCAAAGAGCGGCAACGACCAAGAGGCCTTTGAAACCGATAGTGAAAAATTTGATAAGAGGGCATGCCGAGGTGCCCAGCTCGCCTACAATCTTTTCGTGGAAAACATTGGCAAAGAGTATACAACGCAAAAGAAATACCTCCTGGCAATAAAAAATCTGGTCACTTTCTTCTATCTTCACTCAATCCGACCGCGCAAAAAAAATGAGCCACCACTCGGATTTCAAGAAGGGACGTTTGTGATTAGGGGCAAATATCCCGCATTTAAAAAATTTTTTAAAAAATATCGTATTCTCATTAAGAAAAAATACCCCACTAGGTATAAGTCTTTTGTCTTACCAATCACCTCCAAAAAGCCGCGACCAGAAAATTTTGTGTACGACCTCTACCTATGCACCCAACATAAAGAGATGCCACTGCTCAGTTTTAAATCACTCCACATAACCGAGCGTAAGGATTACACCATCATAAAGCCAAGCGCTTTCGGCTCCGGATCAGCAGATGAGATACTCGCGTCAAAATTTATCTATTACGACGACTCCATGTGTGACCATACCTACACAAAACCCCAAAAAATACTGAGTGCTATACCATCAAATCTGATTACCACGTCAAAATTAACAACACCATTTAAAACATCTGAACTTTTTAAGGCGGTTCAAGAGCACAAAAGGGCCGGTTTTTTTAAGCAGAGCCCTGAAGATTTCAAAAAATTCATAATAGCACTCTATACCTGCGGGCAGAACTACTACACGTGTCAGCTCAGTCAGCGTTGGGGCAATGAGTGCATAATTGGCCCTGAGGTACTTATCTCCGCCTTCTTCCGTCGCCTCTCCCTCATGGAGAATTCCACCATCAATGCTGCACTGCAGGGACTCTTTATCGAACTGATTGAAATGAGAGAACTCTACAGGCAGACCATTTGCAACGCCCTCATTCCAATAAAACCGTACTGCAAAGCTGCACAAAAATTTTCTCAACATGCCGCCGTAATGGGCCAACTTATCAAAGACGATCTCGTCAAAGAATATATCTTAAATCTGGCGCTCATTACCCGGAACCATGCTGATAAAGATAAGCCACTTAGGCTCGGGCTCTTCTTCGATTTAGCAAATCATCCAACAATTATAAAAGACGCGGCCCAAAGGGCTGTTTCTCAGATTATCAAGAGAGAATTTACCGTTCCCCTGCTCAGCCTTGGAAAAGATATACGCAACACGCCTATCATCAAAACACCGCTCTCCATAAAAAAACTATTGGACCTAAAAGAACCATTCGAACACCCCATCTTTTCGCCAAAAAACGGGCTACTTCAGGTCGCGCGAACAGTCGCCCACTATTACAAAAGCCGCACGCTTGTCGCACCTATGCTTACGCTGCTCTATCTCATACATGGTGCGAGCAGCAGCGCTAACCAGCCAACCATGACGCGTATCAGCACCTTCTGCTCAATGGTTATGAAAATAGTGGAAGAACAGGTTGTTCCATGGATCAACGACATCCACACGTCATTCAAGCTTGAGCCCATAACCCTTTCTCAATCTACATCGCTAAACTCACCAAGCTCCTCGTATAATTCGGATATCGGGGGCACCTATAGTATAGATAATCAGTCTCTAAAACCCTTCTCAAACAAAAAGACGCTCTCCGCCATTGTCATATCCGGATACAATTCAAACAAAATACCAAAAGAACCACTTCGGCATAGGAGCTTTGAAGAGATTAAGGCTGATGATAATGATGAAAACTAGAATTTTGCCATATCTATCGGAATTTTTACCTTCTATGGTAGAATGGAGGCAGCAGAATAACGGGCTTTTTTTAGATCTTTGGGAGAGGCGATGTCTATATTTTATCGTTTCGTTCGTCTTTTTTGGGGCAATTTAACCGCCAAAGAGCTGAAGCATTTCGGGCTATTGGCATTCATTTTTTTCGTCATTATCGGTTCATACTGGCTCATGCGGGTCATGAAGGACGCACAGTTTTCGCTCCTTGTTGGCTACCAACACGAGCCCGTCGCCAAAATGGTATCGGTCGCATTTGTTATTGTCACTCTACTCGGCTACAACAAGCTTATCGACCTCTTTAAAAAAACATCTCTCTTCTATTTTGCCTGCTTCTTCTTTGGCGTCTCTTTTATCTTATTCGGATATCTTATCGGTTTTTTTAGTGCCCAGATAACCGCCGGCACGCTCGTAACAACCGGAAGCCTCGCGCTCACCTCAAGCAAAATCGTTGGATGGCTCACCTTCTGTTTTCTGGAAAGCTTTGGGTCGCTTCTGCCCGCCCTCTTCTGGTCATTCGTAGCAAGTACGACAACGACCGAATCTGCAAAAAAGGGGTATGGGCTAGTACTTGTTTTTGGGCAGGTTGGCGCCATATTTGGCGCATTTACCACCTACACCCTCTCCGATTGGGGTCTCGGCACCCTCTTTGTACTCGGTGGAGCACTCGTCATACTTATCCCTTTTCTGGTCACCTTCTATGCGCACGCGACTCGTTATGAAAACAGCGCTAATACAAGACAAAACTCCGAAAAGCCTACGGGCATATTTGAAGGCCTACGCCTGCTCATACAGACCCCCTATGTCGCCGGCCTCTTTGTGGTTACCACAGCCTATGAGATAATCGCAAACATAACCGAGTACCAGATGGGGCTCTGTCTGCAACAGGTCTACCCACCCGCCGTCGACGGGGGAGTCGGCATCGCTGCCTTTAAGTCGCTTAATGGCATAGCAATCGGGACCTTGTCACTCGCTTTTGCCCTGCTCGGGACCAGCTTTTTTATCCGTCGCTTCGGCCTCAAAATATGCTTGACCCTCTTCCCGTCAGCCATCGCGCTCACGGTAGTGGCTATCTTCATCTTTTATCTAACGGGCGTCAGCGCCTATTTTCTCATGTGGGTCTTCTTTGCAGCAGAGGTCATCTTCAGGGGGCTAAGCTACACCCTCAACAACCCCGTTAAAGAGATCATGTATATCCCAACAAGCACCAACATCAAATTCAAGGCCAAGAGCTGGATCGACATGATTGGCAGCAGGGCAGTCAAGGGCTCGGGATCGATCATCAACGCCGTTATTGGCCCCTCACTCCCATCCCTACTCGTTTTCGGCACGTTTATTTCGCTCGGCATTACCGGGTTCTGGATTGTGATCGCGCTCTACCTGGGCAACACGTTCAATCGGCTGCAGGCAGAAAAGAAGACAATAAGTTGATACCAATTCGCGAAATAAAAAGATCAAAGAATAAACAATTCAACCCAACTTTCACACAGCCTCTGATTGCCAATTGGCACCAGGGGCTGTTTTTTTATGCCCCGTCTTGCGCATCTAAACAGGACTTCCTCAAAATATCCAAAGATTCGACCTGAAAGCATTTTCATTCTGCAAATATCTGTTTTATAGCGAAGGGATCGTAGTTCCGCTCCTCAGGGCGAGCGGAGTTTATGAAATTGCCCGTCTGGCTCGAATCTTTCAAGCATTTGAGGAAGTCCTGTCTAAAACGGATTTAGAATGGTGAGGCCATCCGCCACAACATGCTTGTGATGCATATCTTCCGAATATAAAATTGTGCAAGAATTCTCGATCGCAGATGCTATGATCAGGCTGTCAAAATATGAGTACTTGTGGCTCTGGCTTATCCCCAACGCACATTCGATCGTTTCCATCGTCACTAAAGATACCGTACACAAAGAGCCAAGTTCGCGCACCACGCCCTGCAGGGTAGCTATGGGAACAGCACGCTTTTTGCGCATGACGTTGATGAATTCGTTGATCACCTGAGTGCTGATAATCTTCTCCGCCTGACTCTCGAACAATTTCTAAACAACCAAGTTTTTTTCAATCTCGTCAGATGAATATGCATAGATGAGAATATTGGTATCAAGAAAAAACCTCTCTTTACCGCTCATTTGCTTCATCTCGGTCAAATACAAGCCCCTTTGTCTTGACGCTCATAACCTGAAGTCGCCGCCCCTTGGCCTTTTTTACGGCCACCTTGGGCAGATCTTCTTCAACTAAGAGAATTACCCTAAACTTCTGCTCAGTATCTTTCCAATACTTTTTTGGAATCCGAATGATCCCGTCCTCTGCACTTGCAATAAATTCTATGGCTTTCATGATTAATAGCCCTCTTTACAAAACATACTGATAGGTCACAATACTACGTTAGCACAAGAACTACCCACGGAACAGCAGCGGGTTATTCGCTTATCTCTCCGCCCTCAAAGACCCTAAACGTCGTCCCCTTCTCCTTCCACGCATCCGCCGGCAGACCGGCTTTGCGCGATAGGTGGCTGAGCATTGTTTCACGATCCCAGCCCTGTTCGGTCGCCACCTGGGGCAAGAACACCGCACTCGCAAAGCCCTGTTTTAGGACCACCCCATGTTTGCCCACCACAATATCTTTCCAACTGGGCACACTGACTGGCGGCTCAAGAATCGTAATATCGATCGTCACCTGGTCAAGCTCATCCCGCGTCAACGGGGTAAAGCGACTATCGCGAAAAGCAGCATCCCGTGCTCGCGCAACCACTGTTTTATAGAGCGGCTCTTGTGTCTCGATGCTCCCAATGCACCCACGCAGCTCGCCATTTTTTTTCAACGTCACAAACGCTCCCGCGGGCACTGACATACCCTCACTGGCAATCGGGTACAAGAGTGCCGGCGCAAAAGTCTTTTCTATCGCTCTACGCGCAAGAGCAAGCAGCGCCCGTTTCTCATATCCCGTTAACCGATCAACAACCGGCAATTTCGCACGCCTATCGGTGGTGAAGAGCAGCCCCACGTAGCTAACCCCCGTCTCCGCAACGGCATCAGCAATCTCATCAAACAGGCCTGAGGTCCTAACACCCCCATCACGAGTGCGCGCCCGCTCAATCTGCGGTGAAGAGTAGTAGCAAGTCAGCCGTGATTCGAGATCACCCAACGCAGAAGACTTGAGCAACTCAAGCAGAATGCTGATCGGATCGTGGCCACAGACTGTCGCTTTTGTCCGCTGCATAACGTCTGCAAAACGATCTGGCGCCTGCGCGACTATCGCCCGAACGAGCTCAGAATCGAGTTGGCGCACCTGGTCAACAACATCTTTCGTGAATTTTTCATAGCCATAATTTTTGCCATGGTGCACAAAATCTGAGCTAACCACCACCAGGGTCTTGTCATCGATAATCGTACGCAGAGCCGCCGCAATTGCGGATATCGACCCTTTATCAATCCCCCCCACAATAAGGGGTACCAGCTTAAACTGGGCAACTGTTTTTTGTAAAAATGGTAGCTCTATCTCCATCGAATGTTCCGTCAGATAGACCTCGCCAAAAGTCTTGAAAAAACTTGTCTGGGCCAATTTTGCAACGGCATCACGATCAACAGGAATATCACCAAGAACGGTCCGGTAGCTGGCAAAATCGGGCAACGCAACAAAATTAAACGGCAGATGGTGGCTCGGAGCCAGGACAATCACGCGTTTAATGTGTGTATTCTTTTTGTCCCCATTCGTAAGCAGCGGCCGGAAAGCGGTCGCTGTACAGAGCCCTGAATAGGCATAGCCCGCATGGGGAACAATTACGGCACGAATAGAATCTGAGCCCACCTGCGCGGGGAAATCTTTTGCTGCCAGCGCAAAATAGTTTTCCAGCAGGGCATTGAGAGCGCCCTTCTCCTGCGGATACCAGCCCTCGGACAGGATGGGACCGCGCACAAGCTCAAGCTCTGCGGCCTCTGCTGCAGCAACACCCTCAACAGCCTGAACACCGATACACGCCAGCAGCACCATAAAATATCTACGCATAACAGACCCTCACTCACACCAGAATCAAAAAAACAGAATTAACTCGAGGCTATCTTATACCGAATCGAAAAAATAGTTCAGAAGAAGTTCTCCACATTTCTTGCGCCAAACCAGGAAGCTGTTATAATTGCCCATAGATATCAACTTTTTTTAAATAGGATCACTCAGCCATGCAATCGATAACACTGCGCACCCTCATCCTCTCTGTCTTGACCCTACTCATGCACGCTATACCCTGTACGGCTATGCAAGAACAGAAATCATCCTCCAACAACGTAACCATCATCAATAAAATAACAGATCTAATACGCCAAAAAAAATTAACCGATGCACTCTGCGAAGCGGTCAAATGGGGCACCATCGATGACATAAAAAACATAATAGTCACCTGCGCGCCCGCAATCAACAAAAAAAACATACACGACCAGACCGCCCTCCACTATGCAATGTACCGGCCGGACCCAAAAATAACCCAGCTACTCCTCAGAAAAGGAGCAAAAACTGATATTCGTAATGGTCGTGAGCAACTTCCGATACACATAGCAGTTGATGCGGCAAATCATGAAGTTTTCAAGTATCTGGTCAGGTATCCTGATATCTATGCAGAGGATGCACAAAACAACACACCATACAGCCTTGCCATACTGAGAAAAAGCACCTATTTTACATACTATCTCGAATTTGCCGATGGCATCTACCAGATTATGCATGGGACATCTAATGTAGATACCTTTGCCAAAAAATATCTAGTTCTTGATACCAAAAACCTCTCCGATGGTTCTTCTACCGCCCCTTCTATCTGTAAACACAATTTTTGCTGCGCCACGGGCATAGCACGCGTTTCTCATGATACCCCCACTCGATACGAGCTCTACCAATGGGCGCTCGAACAGTATAAAAAAGAGAAAGTTAGCCCCAAAGAATACTCACTCTTCGATTCACTGCCCCTCCACGTCTCCCTCTTTTTGTGGAATGCTAAGGAACGCCTGGTGCAGCTCAAAGAATTTGCAGAAAAAAATCCGGACAAGAAGGTAAAACGCACAATCGAAAAATTAGTAAAACACTATCCTACGGCCCTATCGAGTGAAGAGCGCTCCTTCCTGGGCAAGACATATGAGTCCATATTTAAAACAATCCATAAGTGCGGTTCAATACAGACCACGCTGCCAACAGTAAAAGAATATGCGACGCTCTGTGAGTTAAATCTCTAAGCGAACTAAAATCTGTTTAGACTGCTGCGCGCCCCTTGTTTTTCTCCCATTTTTTTACTACGTTGCAATAGAAAAGATTGGTTGCGCCCGCAATCGAGGAAAAGGAAGATTTCTATGCACAGCCAGAAGATCCTAAACATCGCGTGTCTACTGGTGCTCTTGTCGCCATCACGCATTTATGCCGAATGCTATATCGAAGGATACGTCGGCGGCATATTCGGCCGTTCACACCTCACTAACCTACATGTCAACAATATTTACACTATAAACGGTCTGACCGCATCATTCTGCCTGCCAACTGCAAAGCTCTCATCGACTGTCACTGGTGGATTAAAGCTCGGAGCCTGGTTTGACGACCAGTGCCACCTGCCCTGCGAAATACCCTCCTGGCTCGAGCACTTTGGGTGCTACGTTGATGCAGACTTTAATGATCTTGATTATCGGCACAGCTTCTGTTTGACGCCAATCTGCTACATCAGTCCAGATGGTAGCACCCACACTGGGCGAACCGACATCTGCCTAGCAACTACGGGCCATTCTACTACCCTCGCCTTCATGCTCGCATGTCGTGCCTGCATCTGCAGGACTGACGAGCTGCCAGCCGGCCGCTTCCAACCCTATCTCGCCCTCGGCCCCGCAGTGCTCTTTGTCAAACAACACGCAAAACTGCTTATTGGAGCGCACGAGATTGATGACGGCCACTTTGCGCTCATACTTAACAACACTTACCCTATTGAGCCATCTTGCTGCGCCTCAAAGCATGTTGCATGCGCAGCTCTTGATACTGGCGTACGCCAGATGCTCTCTGCATGCCTCTCGATCGACTATTCATTCAAGTATCGGTATGCACCAAGCTGCTTCTCGTTTGCCGCTGCAAACGGATCAACCGGAGATTTGCTCTCGTTCAAGCACCGGTACCACCAGTTCAGCTTTCAGGTCGGCCTCGGCTTTCACTTTTAAATAAAAGGGAAAAATATGAACTCTTTCAAACGCTCTCTAATTGGCAGTTACACGCTCTGTCTGCTCATGCTCATCTCAGCAGGCTCTGCACAGGCTTTTCGCTTTGTGGTCTACTCAGACTGCAGGGCGCCCAAAGTTGATTGGACAACAAAACCGTTCCCCTACAATCTCTTTAACATTGATGTACTCGGATACATCAATGACCAGGTGGTCAATCTCGACCCACAGCCAGATTTTGTGATGTTTATCGGCGACATGATCAACAACAACGACCCATTGCCCGAAACTCCCAATAATTTGCAATACTGGAAAACTTACATGGAGACTGGCCTGAATGGCATCCCGCTCTATGTCGCCGTCGGCAATTCCGATCTCTACGGATCAACATGGTGGCTAGAATATCCACTACAAGCCGAGTTCGCAACAACCTTTAGCAATATGCCCAATAATGGCCCATCAACACCCGTCGACTTCCGGCACCTGGTCTACTCGTTTGAGTATGGGGAGGGACAAGAAAAATCGCTCTTTGTAGTGCTCGATTCTTTTGGAATCTACAAAGACGCATCAATAACACCAGACACCAAGTACTGCGACAACGACTTTGACCCATACCCTTTCCCCGCAGAGCAGATCGAGTGGTTCTCCGCCCAGGCAGCTGCATCAGACGCACACCATAAGTTTGTGATTGCCCATGGACCCGCATTCTCGGTAATCGGCTTCCCCGTTGGCCGCAACGTCAAAAAAATTCTGGATGTGGCGCTCACTAACAACTTTGATACTTTTTTCTGCGCACACGAACATCTCTTTTACCGGTGGAACGTCGACGAGGAGACGTATCCAACGACGACCAAGAAAATAGTCCAGAACCTGACTGGGTGCGCGGGCGCGGTTCCTGACAGTGCAACAAATGTCGCAGAAAACCCCGATCAGCGGATCTATTTTGGATACAACTTTGTGATTGTTGATGTGGAGAGCAACCTGATCACCGAGCGGGCGTATGCCGTCTTTTCGAATGGTAGTGGGTATAAGACCGAGCTCATCGATACAACAACCATAGTCAAATAGGGCAAGATCGCAAAAGGGCATGTCGCGGGGGGCTGGGGCGAAATGGGCAACGGCTCTATTATTGTGTTAAAGTAATTATGTAAGCCACGGTGATATAAAAAAGACAGGGGGATCCGCATGAAAAAGCTTCCACTCGGCATTCAAACTTTCGCAAAAATTATCGAAACCAATTGTGTTTATGTCGACAAAACTAAATATATTTATGAACTTATCCAGGGTGAATGTTTCTTCTTCGCACGCCCTCGTCGTTTTGGAAAATCGCTTTTATGCTCGACCCTAAAAGATCTGTTTCTTGGCAAAAAAGAACTGTTTAGTGGGTTATGGATAGACAAAAACGCCAACTACCAGTGGCCAATCCATCCTGTCATCCACATGGATTTATCGCAAGGCTCCAGGGCAACTCCCGAAGAGCTTAGGGCAAGTTTAATGAGAAAATTAGATAGTATAGCCGGACATTACGGGGTAGAACCGCTTGTGCACACCACTCCTGGCGAAATGCTTGAAAGCCTTGCGATCAGTCTTTTTAAGAAATTCGGCAGCAAAAATCGAGTAGTCCTTATTATAGATGAGTATGATAAACCTATTCTGGATACTATTGAAAAACCCGACGTTGCCCATAAAATGCGCGAAGTCTTAAAAAATTTCTACGAGGTTATAAAAGGGCTAGATGAGTATCTGCGATTTGTTTTTATCACCGGGGTTACCCGTTTCTCTAAAACAAGTATTTTTTCCGGCTTGAATCAGCTGGTCAACATTTCGATGGATCCGCGCTTTGCCCACCTGGTAGGCTACACAAGAGATGAGATAATCTTTTATTTTCATGATCACTTGCAACACATTGTCGACACAAAAAAAATGTTCGCTGCCGGCGGCATCGATGGGTTGGAGACAACAATCCAGCGATGGTACAATGGCTACCGTTTCTGGAGAGACTCTTCCCCCACGCAACCAGCATCTGAAGAAAATAGCATTGCCCGGCTCTATACCCCTTTTTCAGTGCTTAATTTTTTATATACTGCAGACTTCAGTAATTATTGGTTTGAGTCGGGAACGCCCTCTTTTCTCATCAAAATCTTCGAGCAACAGCATTATGCCATCGAATCGTTTGAACACCTTACCGCCGACATGAATGAGCTTATGACCTTTGACATTACCAAAATCCCTCTCACAACACTTCTTTTTCAGTCTGGTTATGCGACTATCAAAAGTTATGACGAAGACAGTCAGTGCTATTCGCTTGAGATGCCAAATTATGAGGTAAAAGATTCGCTCTTAAAAAGCATAGTGGCAGCAATGACCGAGCAGAGAACATCGACTATCAACACGATGTTGGTAGAGCTACGCCGTGCGCTGGAAGTGGGAAACATAGGTATTTTCATAGAGCTAATCAAACAGTTCTACGCAACTGTGCCGTACACCATTGCGATAGATAAAGAAAAATACTACCAAACGATATTCTTCATAATTCTGCAACTCGTAAATTTAAGGCCAGACGTCGAAAAGGCAACCAACATTGGCAGGATTGATCTCATCGTAGAAACGAACAGCACACTATATATCTTTGAATTTAAACTCAATAAAACAGCACAGGAAGCGCTGAACCAAATTGTGGATATGCACTATCATGAGGCATATCACAAATATGGTAAAAAAATAGTTCTGGTAGGTGTTAATTTTTCAAGCGACGTAAAAAATATAACGGAATATGTGACCGAAGAAGTTCGCTAAAACATTTAAAGGAAAAAGATTATGAAAAAAATAGATCTTACAGAGAAAATAAGAGCCAAAGATTACGTCCAGACTCTGGCCGACATCAAAACCCACATCAAAGAAGCGCAGGTCAAAGCTGCCCTTTCTGCGAATAAAGAGCTACTAAAACTCTACTGGTACATGGGAAAAACAATTAGCGAAAATCAGAAACAGAGCAACTGGAAGACTGGTGATCTTGAGAGGTTGGCCAAAGACCTTCAGAACAGTTTTCCTGGGGTAGCAGGATTTTCGCGCGCCAATATCTTCAATATACGCGCATTCTACCTAGCTTATGAAAAAGTCCAACAAGCTGTTAGACTTTTTGAAGACCTCCCTATTTTCCAGATCCCCTGGGGCCATAATGTGGCCATAATTACCAAGATAAAAAACGTTGAAGAGCGTCTCTGGTATGCACAAAAAACCATCGATAACGGTTTAAGCCGCAGCGCGCTAGAGACAGCAATTGAGTCCGCGCTCTATAGACGCGAGGGCAAGGCAATAACTAACTTCAAAAAAACTCTGCCCGAGCCACACTCGGGGGCCGCTCAACAGACGCTCAAGGACCCCTATGTTTTTGATTTTCTTACGCTTACGCGTGAATACGATGAACAAGACGTCGAACGTGGGCTTATCGAAAATGTCCAAAAGATGCTTCTGGAGCTGGGCAAAGGCTTTGCATTTATTGGCAGACAACACCATTTGGAAGTCGGCGGGGCAGACTTTTATATCGATCTGCTTTTTTACCACTATCGGCTACGATGCTTCATAGTCGTCGAGTTAAAAGCGCGCGACTTCGACCCGCGAGATGCAGGACAACTCAATTTTTATCTATCAGCAGTCGATACCCTGTTGCGCCACCCGGATGATAATCCTACCATCGGGTTGCTGCTCTGCAAGACCAAAAATAACATTGTCGCTGAATATGCGCTGCGTGATATTAATAAACCGATGGGCGTTGCGGGATATGAGACCGAAATAGTAAAGCGGCTGCCAAAGGACCTTAAGAGTAGCCTGCCTACCATTGCCGAACTAGAGGCTGAATTTGAGAAATATGCGACGGCCACCGCCTCCCCTAAAAAAGAAAAGTCTACAAAGTAATATGTGACTGGAGACATGTCCCGATGATACAGTAAAGACAGAGAGTTCTGCGTAGAATCCTTGTTTTCACACAGCAAACTTTTATACAATATTACTGGTACTATTCGAGATACCTAACCCGGATATTTCATGAGTGAGCCAAGCGATGGCCAAAAACTGTCTGTTTGTAAAA
>CAZWYO010000016.1:0-26769 GCA_964638315.1 uncultured Candidatus Babeliaceae bacterium
GCACTTCCTTGGTAAGGGAGAGGTCACCGGTTCAAATCCGGTCGCGGGCTCCATAAAGAAGTAGACAAATTTAGAGGCGGATATGGCAAAAGATCGTGTGGTCTCGCGTTTAGCGTGTGAAAAGTGTAAGCGGAGTAATTATACGCAAGTAGTTGCGCACAAGCGTAAGATCGGTGATCTTAAGCTGAGCAAGTTTTGCCCATGGTGCCGCGAACATGTCGCACATAAAGAGACTAAATAGCCGGTGAAGTTAAAGTGTCGGAAGGCCAGTAGCTCGAACGGTAGAGCGGCAGACTCCAAATCTGCGGGTTGGGGGTTCGAATCCCTCCTGGCCTGCCAACCATAGCAGGGACCAGTTTTTCTGGGGTTTTCGTGATGAAAAATATTGTACAGAGCAGCATGCGATTTTTGAGTGAAGTCAGGCTCGAGCTTGCGCGCATCGAGTGGCCAAAGTTTAATGAGTTTGTGGGGGCGACCTGTGTCGTTCTCATTGTCGTTGCTCTTTTTTCTATTTATTTGGGCGCTGTCGATCGTATCATCACGGTCATCGCGAAGCAGGTCTTTTCGCGTGGTATTTGGGGTTAGGCACATTATATGAAACAGTGGTACGTTATTCAGGTTCAGGTTGGAGGCGAGGGGGTCGTTAAGGCTGACCTGCAGAAACGCATTGATGAGGCTGGACTTGTCGACAAGTTTGGCGAAGTCCTGATTCCATCTGCAAAGGTCCGAGAATTTTTTGGCGAAGACGCCGAGGGCGAAAAAGACCAGCAACTCTTCCCTGGATATGTCCTGGTGGAGATGGATGCGGTGCCTGAGGCAGTTCGCTTAGTTTTGCAGATGCCGCGCGTAGTTCGCTTTTTGGGTGGTACCAATCCGGTGCCGCTTTCGAGTCGCGAAGTTGAGCGTATTCTTGCTCAGATGCGTGGCGAAGTTACTGTTTCAGTAGAAAGAAGTCAGTTCGAAGTTGGCAAAGAGATAGAGATAAAAAGTGGCGCATTTGCCGGTTTTGTCGGTATTGTGGATGCCATTGATGAGGAAAATGAAAAGTTGACCGTTATGGTCAGTATTTTTGGTCGGATGACGCCAGTAGAACTTGGCTTTGACCAGGTTAAGCGTTAGTTTTTAGGTGATGTTATGGCAAAAAAAATAAAAGCATTAGTTCGCGTGCAGATACCTGCGGGTGCCGCGACGCCAGCGCCGCCAACGGGTCAGGTGCTTGGTCCGCATGGCATAAATATTATGGATTTCTGTAAGCAATTTAATGCTAAAACAGCTGACCGTAAAGGCCAGACCGTTCCGGTCATTATTACGATTTATGTTGATCGGACGTTTGATTTTGTGCTCAAAACACAGCCAACGACAGAGCTTATTAAAAAGCGGTGTAAGATAGAGCGTGGTTCTGCGCGGCCTCAAGACAACAAAGTCGCCAAGATCTCTTGGGCAGACGTTGAAGAGATTGCCAAAATTAAGATGCCCGATCTGAACGCAGCTGATATTGAAGCAGCGAAAAAAATAGTTGCTGGAAGTGCCCGCAGTATGGGCGTTGATGTTATCTAAAACAGTGTATTTAAGAGGTAATCACCAGATATGACAGTGCATGGGAAGAAGTACCGAAAATCATTAGAATTACTGGGTGGTAAGAATTCTTGCCCACTCCGGGAGGGCGTTGCGACTCTAAAAAAAGTTGCGCATGCCCGGTTTGATGAGTCGGTCAATGTTGATGTTAACCTGGGAATTGACCCTTCAAAGGGCGACCAGGTAGTACGTGGTGGCGTGATACTGCCCCACGGTACGGGCAAAAAGGTTCGCGTGTTAGTCTTTGCAAAGGGCGAATATGCGGATAAGGCCCAGGCCGCGGGTGCTGATTATGTCGGGGCCGATGATCTGGTCAAGAAAATTGATGGTGGATGGTTCGATTTCGACTATGCTGTTGCAACACCGGATCTTATGGGTCTGGTTGGTAAGGTTGCAAAGACGTTGGGACCGCTAGGTCTTCTGCCTAATAAGAAATTGGGAACGGTAACATTTGATGTTGATACCGTTGTCTCTGAACTGAAGAAGGGCCTTGTCTTCTTTAAGAATGACAAGCAGGGCTTGGTTCACTTTTTGTGTGGCAAAGTCTCCTTCCCAGAACAGAACATCTACGAAAATATTAGTGCGTTCCTTAAGGCGCTTGCAGCGGCTAAGCCGGCTGCGGCCAAGGGCGTCTTTATTAAGAGGGTGGTTATTTCTCCGACTATGGGGCCCGGAATTCCGGTGCAGGCCGATGTGTTGTAGGCGTTAGCTTTAGTGAGGATGTGAGAAGATGAATCGACAAGATAAAGAACAGCTCGTTGCCTCATTACGGGAGCGCTTTTCAGCCAGTCAGGCGGCGTTCCTCGTTGGTGTGCAGGGGTTGACGGTTGCACAGGTGCAATCGTTACGCAAAGGGGTCCGTAGTTTTGGTGGACAGGTTCAGGTGGCGAAAAATACGTTGCTTGAGCGTGCTGCTGAAGGTATAGCGGGTATCCAAGATTTACGGCCGCAATTTACTCGGCAGATTGCCGTAGTTTTTGCGCCGGCCGATGCGCCGGGCGTTGCGCGCGCGATATTTGAAGTTAAGCGGAGCTGCGAACTGTTAACGGTTACCGCAGGATGTCTTGATGGAAAAGTTGTTGATGGTGCGATGGTGCAGTATTTGGCATCGTTACCTCCGCGCGATCAGTTGCTCGGGCAGGTCTGTGGTGTGCTTAATGCAACGGTTGCTAAGCTTCTTTGGGTGCTTAAGCAGGCGTCAGAGAAGGGGCAATAGCCCATTGACGTGTTGTTAGATAGGTGAATGTGATAATTTCTACGTAAATATGGCGGAATGACAATGGCTCAAAAAAATTTTGATCAAATAATTGAACAAATCGGCGGTTTGACAGTACTTGAACTTGCTGAATTGATAAAAGCGCTCGAAGAAAAATTTGGTGTTTCTGCGGCTATGCCTTCGGCGGCTGCGGCGCCAGTTGCGGCGGCTGCTGCGGTTGAAGAAAAAACCGAATTCAAAGTTGAATTGGTTGATGGTGGTTCAGACAAGATCAAGGTTATCAAGGCGCTTCGCGTTGTGGTAAAAGATCTTTCGCTTACTGATGCCAAGAAGATGGTTGAAAGCGCACCGCAGGTTGTTGCTGAACATGTGAAGAAAGAAGATGCCGACAAGATGAAACAAGAACTTGAAGCAGCAGGTGCAAAGGTTAAGCTTTCATAGGGTGAGAAGCGGTCTTTGGTGACCGGAATACATGAGAGCCTCACAAATATAATTGGATTATGAGAAACGGAGGAGCGGCCTAATGTCAAGCCTGCGCGATGGAGTTCGGCTTATCCGGAGATCTTTTGGAAAGATCAAGGATATAGTCCCGGTTCCCAATCTTATTGAGATTCAGTCGAAGTCGTTCAACGATTTTGCTCAACTCGACTTTTTGTCTTCAGAACGAAAAGCTATCGGGTTGGAAAAGGTGTTTCGAGATATTTTTCCGATAGACTATGGCGACCGCATGTCGCTTGAGTATGTATCGTATGAGTTGGGAAGTTGGGCATGCACATGCAGCAAAACAACCGGCCTCGTGCAACGATATACATGGAGCTGTTCCTCTTGTAAAGCGAGCGGATGCTCGCGCTTGAGTGATAAACTCGAGTGTCCAGCGTGCAATAAATTAACTGCCGCTTATAAGACCTGTCCTAACTGTCTGTCCCGTGTTGGCATCAAAATGCCGCTATCTCTTGGCGAGTGCCGTTCGAGCGGACAGACCTTTTCTATGCCGCTCAAGGTTACCGTTCAGTTAATCAGCTGGGATAAAGATGCTGCGGGTAAACGTATTGTACGGGATATTAAAGAGCAAGAGATATTCTTTGCTGATATTCCGGTTATGGCAGACCTCTATGAGCAGGGTGGGCGCTATCTGCTCGGTTCGCTCGGTACCTTTGTGATTAATGGCGTTGACCGCGTAATTGTGAGTCAGTTACATAGATCCCCTGGGGTGGTCTTTTCGCAGAGCAAAAAAGTTCGCGATCTGCAGGGCAAACCGTACTATCTTGCGCGAATTATTCCTATGCGTGGCGCGTGGCTTGATTTTGAATTTGACAGCAACGACTATCTTTATGTGCGTATCGACAAGAAGAAAAAGATTCTTGTAACCACATTTTTACAGGCTCTCGATGTTCCGCGGCGCGATATTATTGCCCATTTCTACTCATCAGATAAAATTTTGGGGGTGAAAGGGAATTTCTTCCAGGAAGTGGATGAAAAGCTTCTTGGTGTTCGGCTTCGCCCGGATATGGTTGAGGGTGCTGAGGATTCAGCGTACATTGGCCGGCCGATTACCCGCGATACCATTTCGTGGCTTAAAAAGCGGGGCGATAAACAGATTTCTCTTCAGCCAGAGGTCCTATTGAACCGTGTCTTTGCACAAGATGTTATCGACCCGGAAACGGGCGAAGTTCTTGTTGAGCAGGGGCAGGTCTTTACGCGTGACCACTGCGCGATATTTGCGCGTTATAAAAACTTAGATTTTAGCCTTATTGTCTCGGCGGGTTATGTTTCGCAACCAACGATTCCTGCAACACTTGCGCAGGATAAGTGCACGACGCGTGACGAAGCATTGCGTGAGGTTCATGCCAAGGTATGGCCGGGCGATGGTGCCTCGTTGCGTGAGGTGGCTGAGCGGCTCGAGGCGTCCCTCTTTAATGAACGGCTCTACGACCTGACGCGTGTTGGGCGTATCCGTATCAATCGCAAGTTAGATCTTAATATTCCTGAAGAAAAGACAGTTCTGACACGCGAAGATCTCTTCGCTTCGATCCGTTATCTCGTTAATTTGCGTGAGCGGGGTGAGGGAGAGCTTGACGATATCGATCACTTGGGTAACCGGCGTGTGCGTCTCGTTGGAGAGCTTCTCTCAAACCAGATGTACATTGGTATGTTGCGCATTGATCGGATCGTGCGGGAGCGCTTTAGGATGCAAGAGTCGCATGGTGCACCAATGCCGCAAGACTTTTTGAATGTAAAGCCTCTAAATGCCGTTGTGCGTGAATTTTTTGGTACGGGGCAGCTGTCCCAGTATGTCGACCAGACCAACCCTCTGTCAGAAATTGCCCACAAGCGGCGTCTCTCTGCGCTCGGACCTGGTGGTGTTACCAAAGACCGTGCAACGTATGAAATTCGTGACGTGCATACGTCTCACTATGGTCGTATCTGTCCTATCGAAACGCCTGAAGGTCAGACCATCGGTCTTATTTCGTCCCTCGCTACCTATGCATTGGTGAACGATCTCGGTTTTATCGAGACGGCATACCGGCCGGTTCACCGTGGTGACATTAAAGATGATGTTGTCTTCCTTGATGCTTTTGAAGAAGGCGGCATGTATATTGCACAGGCTGATACGATTAAGAGAGGCAGCGACAAAATTACTGGTAACGCGGTTTTTGCCCGCTACGGCGGTAACTACCTCTATGCGACTGCTGAAAAAATTAATTACGTTGATCTGTCGCCAAAACAGCTTGTTTCGGTTGCAACAGCGCTTATTCCATTCCTTGAACATGACGACGCAAGTCGTGCATTAATGGGTGCGAACATGCAACGTCAGGCGGTTCCTCTTGTTCGTACGCAGGTTGCCATTGTTGGTACCGGTATGGAGAGCGAAATTGCGCGTGCGTCGGGTGCCTGTATTACGGCACGGCGTCCTGGTGTTGTTGAGTATGTCTCTTCCGAAAAGATTGTTGTCCGGTCCGATGAAGAGGCGTTTGGTAACGTCGATGATTGGGTTGCATATGGTGTTGATACGTATCATCTGCGCAAATTTGATATCTCTAGCCACAATACCTGGGTCCATCAGACGCCGTGTGTGCGTGTTGGCGAGGCTGTTAAGATGGGTACTATGCTCTCGGATAGCTCTGCTATTGCACATGGTGAGCTTGCGCTTGGTACAAACTTGCTCGTTGCATTTGTGCCATGGAGCGGTTACAACTTTGAAGACGCAATTGTCCTTAGTAAACGGCTTGTTGCCGAAGATGTGCTTACCTCCGTCCACATAGACGAATATGTTGTCGAGGCGCGTGACACAAAGCTTGGACCTGAAGAGATTACCTGCGATATCCCAAATGTGAGCGAGCTTGCGCTCGAAGGTCTTGATGAAGACGGTATCGTGCGGGTTGGTACCCGCGTCAAACCGGGTGACATTCTTGTTGGTAAGGTTACGCTCAAGGGTGGCGTTCAGTTCTCTCCTGAAGAGAAGTTGTTGCGTGCCATTTTTGGGGAAAAATCGCGTGAAGTACGGGATACTTCGCTGCGTGTACCACCCGGAGTCGAGGGCACTGTTGTTGACGTTAAAATATTCTCGCGTAGCGGTATGCGTAAAGATAAACGTTACAAGGCGATGGTTGCTCTTGAAACCGAACGTTTTTCCGTTGAGTTTGCCATGCATAGAGCGACGCTTGAAAAGATGCTTGTCCAGAAGATTAGCAAATCCCTTAATGGGGTTGCGGCATCGGGCATTGCCGACAAGGCATTCACTGTTGATGGGGTTTATAAAAAAGACAAGTTGATCAAGGCATCAGTTGAGAAGCTGTTTGCGCTCAAACCTAAAGATAAAGCTGCGGGTGAGCTGATTGCTCGTCTACGTGGTCGTTTTGAAAATCAGATGCGCATTTTGACGGTGCTTCACGAAGAGCGTATTGGTCGCCTGAAGAAGGGGGATCCACTCCCATCCGGCGTTATCAAGATGATTAAGGTCTATATCGCAATGAAACGTCCTATTCAGGTCGGTGATAAAGTTGCGGGTCGTCACGGAAACAAGGGTGTTGTTTCGTTGATCGTTCCCCGTGAGGATATGCCGTACATGCAAGATGGTACGCCTGTCGATATAGTTTTAAACCCGCTTGGTGTGCCTTCACGTATGAACGTGGGACAGATTTTGGAGACCATTTTGGGTCAAGCTGGCGTTATGTATGCACGACGTATAGCTGAAGCTCTTGAGAGCGATAGCTACAAAGCCGTAAAAGCAGAACTTGAAAAATCCTTCGGTGCTGATCTTATCAAAGAGTACGAGAAATCGTATGACAAAGAGGGGGTCATGGAGCTTGGTCGTTATGCGGCAAAGTATGGTGTTCTCTATAAAACACCGGTATTTGAAGGACCTGATTTTTCGGATGACATCAAGCCAATGTTGCGTGATCTTGGTCTGTCGGATACGGGTACTTATACTCTGTATGATGGTAGAACTGGTGAATCTTTCGATCAGTCGGTGACTGTAGGTACAATCTATATCATGAAGCTCAACCACATGGTTGATGATAAGCTTCACGCCCGTTCCGTTGGTCCATACTCGCTCGTAACGCAGCAGCCGCTCGGTGGTAAAGCACAGATGGGTGGTCAGCGTCTTGGTGAGATGGAGGTCTGGGCTCTAGAGGCATATGGTGCGGCTTATACGTTACAGGAGATGTTGACCTATAAATCAGACGACGTGAGTGGCCGACATAAGGTGTATGAAGCGATTGTTCGTGGGGAAGAGGTTCCAGAACCTGGACTGCCAGAATCATTTAATGTGTTAATAAAAGAGTTGCAGAGTCTGGGATTGAGAATCGATCTGTTTAAGAGCGGCAAGGAGGATGTCAGTGAGTAATCAGATGCTTGAACGCTTTCGCGAGTACATCAAGACTGAGCAGTTTAATGCGCTGCGCATAGGTCTTGCCTCTCCGGAGAAGATCATGTCGCTGTCGTATGGCGAAGTAAAAAAGATTGAAACAATTAACTACCGGACGTTAAAGCCGGAGAGGGATGGACTCTTCTGTGCGCGTATTTTTGGTCCCGTGAAGGACTGGGAATGTACGTGCGGCAAGTATAAGCGGATGAAGCACCGGGGTATCACGTGCGAAAAGTGTGGCGTTGACGTCATTGAAGCACGTGTCCGTCGTGAGCGTATGGGACATATTGCGTTGGTATCTCCTGTCTGCCACATCTGGTATCTCAAGGGAATTCCGAGTTATTTAAGCCTTGTTCTCGACATGCCGGTCAAAGATATTGAGCGGGTCGCCTATTTTGATATGTACCTGGTTGTTACGCAGGGACGATCACCGTATCCTAAAAAGACTTTACTGACTGCTATTGAGTGCGAACACTATCGCGAGTTGCACCCAGAAGACATAGATTTTGCTGCGGATATTGGCGCCGAAGCGCTCCGGCGTGTGCTCAGCGAGCTTGATCTTAGACTTGAGATTGAAAAGTTACAGCAAGAATACGAAAAGAACAGCTCGGTAACTGCGCGGCATAAGATCATGCGGCGCATAAAAGTTCTTTCTGGGTTCATGCAGAGCAATCTGCGTCCAGAGTGGATGATATTGACCGTACTTCCCGTGCTCCCGCCAGATCTTCGTCCATTGGTGCCACTTGAGGGTGGCCGATTTGCAAGTTCCGATCTTAACGAGTTGTATCGACGTGTGCTAAACCGGAATATCCGTCTCCAGCGTCTGAATGAAATTGATGCTCCATCCGTGATTATCAAAAACGAACGGCGCATGCTGCAAGAGTCAGTTGATGCTCTTATCGATAATGGTCGTCGCGGTGCCCCAGTGCGTGGCTCTAACAAACGTCCGCTTAAGTCATTGAGTGAGATGTTGCGGGGTAAACAGGGGCGTTTTAGACAGAATTTGCTCGGTAAACGGGTCGACTATTCAGGTCGTTCGGTTATTGTTGTTGATCCAGAATTGCGTATTGATCAGTGTGGTATTCCAAAATTAATGGCGCTTGAGCTCTTTAAATCGCATGTTTATGCGGAACTTCTTATTCGCGAAGTTGCGCCAAACTTACGTGTTGCCAAACGGCTTGTTGAAGAGGCTACGCCAGAGGTATGGGATGCGCTCGAGGCCGTTGTTCAGGGGTATCCGGTGTTACTTAACCGTGCGCCGACGCTTCACAGACTCGGTATTCAGGCATTCTATCCTATTCTGGTGGATGGCAAAGCTATTAAGATTCACCCACTTGTCTGTAGCGCATATAACGCAGACTTTGACGGTGACCAGATGGCCGTGCACGTTCCGCTTAGTCGGCGTGCGCGCGAAGAGGCGCGGCTCCTTATGGAAGCCTCACATAACCTCTTGTCTGCCGCGAACGGCAAACCGGTTCCAACTCCTTCCCAGGATATGATTATTGGTCTCCACTATCTCACGAAAGTGCGCTGTTTCGCGCAGGGTGAGGGGATCGTCTTTAGTTCGGTTGATGAGGTGGTAACGGCATATCAGTGTGGTGCGGTTGCGCTCCATGCGCGGATTAAGGTGCGTATCTCTCCTACCGAAATGGTTGATACAACCACTGGTCGTGTGCTTCTTTATGAGTCCCTGCCAAAGGGTGCAACGTTTGATTGGATCAATCGTATTGTTGCCAAAAAAGATCTTCAAAAACTTATCGAGAACGTCTACTACTCGTTTGGTGGTGACGCGACGGTTGCGACGCTCGATCGCCTCAAAAAATTGGGTTTCTACTACTCAACAAAAGCGGGCGTCTCCTTCTCGATGGAACAGCTAGTTATTCCTGAGAAAAAAGAGTCCATTATTTCTCGTTCGGAAAAAGCTGTCCAGAAGGTTGAATCTCTCTACGTGAGTGGTGCCATCGCTAATACCGAACGGCATAACCGTATTGTTAGTCTTTGGGACAAAGCAACGCGTGAGATCGCTGATCAGATGACCGAAGGTATGCGGTTGTATGACCGTGAGGCATTTGAGAATAAAGATCATCAATTTAAGGCGTTTAACTCAATCTTTATGATGGTTGAGTCCAAAGCTCGTGGCGGTATGGATCAGATTAAGCAGCTTGCGGGTATGCGTGGTCTGATGGCAACACCGTCCGGTGAAATTATGGAAACGCCGGTTATTTCGAACTTTAAAGAGGGCTTGAGCGTTTTTGAGTACTTTATTTCGACCCATGGTGCTCGTAAGGGCCAGGCCGATACTGCCCTTAAAACCGCAAACTCTGGTTACCTGACGCGTCGTCTTATCGATGCCGCGCAGGATGTGGTCATTTCGATGAACGACTGTCACACGTTTGGTTCTGTGGTCATGGAAGACTTGCAGGATGCGGGTGACGTGCTCTGTACGCTTGCAGAACGTATCTATGGTCGTATTACGGCCGAAGACGTTAAAGATCCGATTACGGGTGAGCTGCTTGTGCGTCAAGGGGAAATTATTGGTCGTCACGAGGTGGTGAAAATTCGTGAATCTGCGGTTTCTAAGATTGCTGTTCGTTCGATTCTCGCCTGCCAGGCAAAACGTGGTGTTTGTGCCCGTTGCTATGGCATGGACCTTTCGACGGGTAATCTGGTCGATGTTGGCTCAACGGTAGGTATTATCGCAGCCCAATCGATTGGTGAACCGGGAACACAGCTTACTATGAGAACGTTCCACATCGGTGGTACCGCGAGTCTTGCTGATCAATCTTCGTACATTGCAAAACATGAAGGTGTTGTGCAGTTTAGGGGCATTCGTACGGTTGCGACGCGCGATGGTCAGATACGCGCATTAAGCCGTCGTGGCAAGCTTTTTATTGTCACCGAAGACGGGCGTGAGCTTCAACGCCACGACATCGAATATGGTGCAGTGATCCTTGTTAAAGATGGCGAAGTGGTGCGTGAAGGAACGCGTCTGGTTGAGTGGGATAGCAGTAATAAGGTACTGATGACCGAAATTACGGGTCGCGTTAAATACGTCGACCTTATCCAGAATGTGACGATGCAGGAGCGTTATGACGAAGCTGCTGGTCGTTCTTCTAAGGTTGTTCTTGAAAACAAGAGCGATAAATATCAGCCTGCTCTCAGCATTCAGGATGCGGAGGGGGAGGAACTTGCTCAATACTACTTGCCTGCCGGTTCTTACCTGAATGTCGAGTCGGGTGATGAAGTTGTTGCGGGCGATGTTCTGGTTAAGATGCCGCGTGAAGCCTCTCGTACGCGAGATATTACCGGTGGTCTGCCACGCATTGCAGAGCTCTTTGAGGCACGTATGCCAAAGGATCCGGCAATTTTGGCAGACGTAGATGGCGAGGTAACCATTGGTGGCCTCCATCGTGGTTCGCGTAAAGTTACACTTACCGGTTCTGGAGAAACGGTCGATTATCTGATTCCACGTGGCAAACAGCTTAACGTGGTTTCTGGCGATCGAGTACGTGCTGGTGATGCGTTAACCACGGGTTCTGTGGTTCCTCATGATGTGTTGAGAATTTTGGGTCCTGATGCATTGCAGCGGTATCTCCTTGATCAGATTCAGGGTATATACCGTGTGCAAGGTGTCGATATTAACGACCGCCATATTGAATTGATCGTGCGCCAAATGTTGCGTAAAGTTCGTGTCGTTGATCCGGGTGACACTGATTTCCTCATCGGGGATCGTGTTGAGCGGATCCATGTGCACACCGTGAACGAAGCGTTGCGTTCTGAAAACAGAAGGCCGGCTGTTACACAGCCGATCTTGATGGGTATTACGCTCGCATCGCTTGGTACGGAAAGCTTTATTTCTGCCGCTTCTTTCCAAGAAACAACACGTATCTTGGCCGAAGCTGCAATAACTGGATCAATAGATTATCTTTATGGGTTGAAAGAAAACGTGATTATAGGTAAGCTGATACCAGCTGGTACCGGGGTGAGCTCTTTTAGAGCGCACTATCTCGGTGAATAGATTGACATAGTTTGAGGTATGTAGGCGCGTAGCTCAGTGGTAGAGCACTGCTTTGACGTAGCAGGGGTCAGCGGTTCAATCCCGCTCGCGCCTACCAGACTAGTTTTTTTGTGCATGGCAAATGTCGGGTGCACCGTTTTTCTTGGTGATGGATAGCATGAATAAGAAAGAAGTTATTTCTGGTTTTAGGGTACACGAAACTGACACAGGTTCGGCAGGGGTGCAGGTTGCGCTTTTGACTGAACGGATTAACCATCTCAATAAACATTTTGAGACGGCTCCACGTGATTTTGCTTCGCGTACAGGTCTTATGAAGATGGTTGGCCGCCGGCGGCGGTTTCTTGACTATTTGAAGGACAAGGATTTTGCCCACTATGAGGGCTTGGTTCAGCGTCTCGGGTTAAGAAAGTAGTGCCACGTTCCGTGTTCCACCATCCAGATTGTTTTAAAGTATAGGTTCTATAGATGGAAAAAAAATATAGTTTGTCGGAATTCGGTTATACAGCCATATTAGGTAAATTCGCCGCGCAGGCAGATGGGTCCGTATGGTTGCAGCAGGGTGGAACAGTGGTGATAGCGACGGTGGTTTCAGAGCCGTCGCAAGATTTTCCTGGATTTTTCCCGCTTACGGTCGATTATCGCGAGCAGTTTGCTGCAGCGGGTCGCATCCCGGGCGGATATCTCAAGCGTGAAAGTAAGCCGAGCGATCAAGAGGTCTTGAATGGCCGCCTGCTCGATCGTGCCTTACGGCCGCTTTTCCCGGAAAATCTTTTTGATAAAGTTCAGTTGAATGCAACCGTCTACTCGGCAGACAAAGAGCGTATGCCCCATGGGCTTGCACTTATTGCGAGCTCGTTGGCGCTCATGACCTCGTCGATCCCATTTATGGGGCCGGTAGGTTTTTGTGAAGTTGCACGTGTTGATGGTAAATGGGTCTTTGACCCTCAATACAGCCAGGCTGTTGCATCTGATGTGCGGCTTATCTTTGCGGGCACCGAAGAGGGTGTCAATATGATCGAAGGTTCGGCACAAGAAGTGTCAGAAGCAGATTTTATTGATGCGATGTTCCAAGCCCACGAATACATCAAAAAACAGATTATCTGGCAGCGTACGGTTCAGGCCGATTATGGCGTGACGCACCGTCAGGTGGTAGATACTTTTGGTATCGAAGCATGGGAAGTCCGCGCAAAAGGCTTCTTAACTGATGATGTTGTCGCAACGCTTTTTGTTGCGGACAAACTTGAGCGTGGGCAGCGGAGCGATGAGATATCGGCCAAATTTGAAGCGGCGTTTGCTGCTGAAGTAGAGGCGACTGGTACGTCAAAATCCATTATTGCATATGTTTTTGACAAGGTCCTTAAAGAGAAGCTCAACGAGCTGGTGTTTAAGCGTGGTCATCGTGTCGATCTGCGTGATTTTGAAGCAGTGAGAAAGATTTCTACCGAAGTCGGTCTTTTGCCGTGCAACCATGGTTCCGCACTCTTTACCCGCGGACGTACGCAAGCGCTCGTCAGTGTTACCTTAGGTGGTGGCCAGGACGAGATGCGTGTTGATGGTCTGATGGGCGAAAAGAAAAAGACCTTTATGTTGCACTACAACTTCCCCTCTTTTTCAGTCGGTGAAGCGCGGCAGTCACGTGGGCCAGGTCGCCGGGATATTGGTCACGGTTACCTTGCGTTAACTGCTCTCGAGCGAGTATTGCCTGATCAAGAGCAGTTTCCTTACACTATTCGGGTTGTCTCAGACATTCTCGAATCTGATGGATCTTCCTCTATGGCTACGGTATGCGGTACTACGATGGCTTTGATGCAAGCTGGTGTTCCGCTCAAAAAGATGGTTGCTGGCGTTGCAATGGGGCTCTTGTTGAGCAAAGATGGTAAATTCTATGTTGTTACCGATCTTATGGGTGATGAAGACGCTTTTGGGTTTATGGACTTCAAAGTTGCAGGTACGCTTGACGGCATAACTGCAATTCAGATGGACATCAAATACAAGGGCGGGCTCTCGCGTGCGATATTCGAGCAGGCGTTGGCACAAGCAAAGCGTGGCCGTGTTCACATCATGGGCGAGATGAAAAAGGTTATGTCTGAGCCGAATGCTAAGCTTTCTGAGCTTGTTCCGCAGATTGTTTCGTTGCGTATTCCAAAAGATAAGATAGGGGCGGTTATTGGGTCTGGCGGTAAGGTAATTCGTGAAATTATCGAGCAGACTGGTACTGCCATCGACATCGAAGATGATGGTTTAGTTAAAATTTTCGGTCACCCTGGACCGCTTTTAGATAAAGCGATCAGTCTGGTGAAGATGCTCTCTGGCCAAATTGATGTCGGATCACGACACAATGGTGTGATTAAACGCATCGCAGAGTTTGGTATTTTTGTTGAACTTGCGCCAGGACAAGATGGTCTTGTGCACATATCAACAATTCCGAGAGCCCAACAAAATGTCATTATGAATCAATTTAAGGAGGGTGATAAGGTGACGGTTGACGTGATCGATTATGAAAAAGCGAGTGGACGTATTAGATTAAAGATTGTGGATTAATAAGCCTGAAAGTCTGCGATGGAGAGGAATGTGTTATTCCCACGGATGAGGTCGGGCAACAGAGCCCCCGATGATATGCGGCTGTTAAAAGTAACATATGACGTTTTTGAGTATGCGGCGGGGTCGGTCCTTTTCGAAGTTGGCCGAACCAAGGTTCTCTGTGCCGTGACTCTGCAAAACGGAGTGCCGCATTTTCTGCGAGGAAAGCGGCGTGGTTGGTTAACGGCTGAATATGCGCTTTTGCCAGTTTCGACACCGATTCGTACGGTGCGTGAAGTGACGTCAAATAAGCGTAATGGTCGGAACATTGAAATTTCTCGGTTGGTTGGACGTGCGTTGCGTTCAGTTTCTAATCTCCAGGTGCTCGGTGAGCAGACGATATTTATCGACTGCGATGTGCTCCAGGCGGATGGCGGAACGCGTACGGCGTGTATCACGGGGGCCTTTTTGGCACTTCGTGCTGCGGAGGCTAACTGGAGGGCGCGAGGGGTGATACCCTACGGCTTTTTGAAGGACGATGTTGCGGCTATTTCAGTTGGTGTTGGCAATCATGTTGCGTACCTGGATATGGATTTTGCGGAAGATAGCAGCATCGATGCTGATTTCAACTTTGTCCTAACGCGGACCGGGAGCGTGGTGGAGGTGCAAGGCACTTCTGAAAGCGATCCGGTAACGTGGGAAGATTTTGAAGTAGCGCGGACTTATGCACTTAAGGGTGCCCAAGAGCTGTTTGAGTTTTTTGATATGAACCGGTACCAAGCATCGACGATTGTTCCTGCACAGCAAGTGCATCCGAATAACTCGTTTATGTCATCAATGTCGTCATTCCAGAGTGAATATTAGAGAGTTTTTGATAAAAGAACGGACGGGTAGTGCGTGTGTCTATGTTTTTCATGGACGCTCCTACCCGTCACTTTTTTTATCAACGTTTTTACCACGTGTCGCGGCGAACCGCACTCTTGTTTATGCGCCCGTTTTTACCGAAAGCGGTGACAGCAGCGCTTTTGAGCGACGCTGTTATATGGGCTTTTTTGGCAATCCGTCGTTCTTGTGGTATGGCGATGTTTCGGCATTGACCGCTGCAGTGCGAAAGTCGGTGCTGGCAGCGAGTGCGACCTACGCTGGTCCGCACCATGTCGGGCTTTTTTGTAGCGAAAAAGAAAAAGATGCGATAGCGACGGCAACGGTCGTGCATATACCGTGTGACGATCCGGTTAGTCGCGACTTTTTTCTCGAGCTCGCCCAGATTTTGGGCCTTCACGTTGCAGGCTCGGTATGGGATAGCTGGACCGCAAAGCGAGGGGCGCTGGGGCTCGACGACGCCTGTCGTCTGATCTGGTATGCCGCAACAGCGGGTGACCAGGTGCAGGCATGGTTTGTGGCGTGGGAAAACCGGCTGTTTGTCAGCGAGCAGTCGCTATTCAAGTTGAGCCAATATTTCTTTGCGCGGGACCGTGCTGCTTTTATGAAGTTATGGCAGTCGTTTCGTGAGGAATATCCGCCGGAATTCTGGGTCGTCTACTGGTCTGAGCAGCTCTGGCAGGCGCATATGATTGTGACGAGCATGCGACAGAAGCTCAAGCCGCCGGTGACCAACCGCCTGCCCTTCTCTTTTTTGCAGCGTGACTGGCACAAGTACGAGTCGCGGGAGCTGGTGGCTGCGCACACGACGCTCTACAATACCGATTTCTGCCTGAAAAATGGCGTAGCCGATACGTACGGTATCGAGCTCTTTGTTCTCAAATTTATCAGCGGGGGTTTTGCCCGGGCAGGCGCTTCGCAGAATGTTTTATGCAAACTTGCAAAATAATTTATTCTCGCTATACTTTTATTATGTAATAGAAGATAAATATTTTAAAATAGAAAGAAAAGATGGCCATGAAAAACAAGAATTTTATGAAATGTATCGTCCTAGTCGTGACAGTAACCTGTATGCTACAACCTGCCGAAATGCAGTGTGGTTGGTTTGCAGAAATGTTCCCCGGCGTGACTGTACTATTTTCTAGGTTCAATGATACTTTCCAGAAAAACAAAACTGTTGCATGTATTGTGGGTAGTCTAGTTGCACTGTCGGTACTTGCAGTGGCTTTCCGTCACTTTCACCAATCGCAAATAAATTCAACAGCAACTTCCAAGGAGTTGTCAAAAAAAGAAGGAGAAGTTAAAGATGAGCAAAAAGATGAGCAAAAGAAGAGGATAGCAGAAACGAGATCTCATGAAGAGAATAAAAAGCCTGAAAAGAAAAAAAAGACGTTTGAAGAACTGCTGCAAGCTTTTAAAGAAAACTACTCAAAGGATGCCCCATATGATGGGTTACGCTATTTGGGTAAGGCAGGAAAAGTTGCAAATATTTTAAGTCACGATCTCGAACTGTTATCAAAAAAGAAAAAAAAAGAAGTTGCAGGTGAAATCGATCTTTATGGGAAAAAAGAATTCAATAACCGCAATGATTATCTATATATTTTGCCGGACCAGGTTTCTGATGATAGACTACATGTGGACCGGAAACTTAAGGATATTTTGCTTGCGCAGGAAGGTCTAGAGCAGTTCATCGAGGATGAGCAAGATAAACTGCAATACCACTACAAAATCCACCTCATGCCACCATCTAAAAAGAAAAAAGAAGGGGACCCTGAGAGTTTATATATCACTGATCCAGGCGCGGCTACTGAGATAGTTGCAAAAGTAATGCAACTCTGTGTCTACAATAACGAATTTAGAGCGGCTGTTGATACGATAAAAGTGATCCGCAAGTTCGATATCATACCGGATCTCAGCGGGAATATGTTCCCATTTATGGTTATTTACCCACAGATGGTTAAGGGAGCCGCCCTCACGGTGGCGAGGATTCTTGATAAAGAGCTCTCGTTTAATCCGACTGATAAGGCTTATGCTGAGTATCCAGTGCCACGCTTTAATCTCAAGTTCAATCCCAATAAGCCCCAATCAGGGATTTTCTATGCAATGGGGAATGCTGATCAGAAAGGTGACGAAGAATTTAATAAAAAAGTTTTTAAGCCTGGTAAAAACAACGCTATCTTTAACGATGAGATCGCTAAGTTAGTGAAGCTTGAATCTTTCGAACTCAAGCCGGAGTAGGTCCGCGCGAGCTGGCGGTTTTGCCCGGGCGAAGGCTTCTGGAATCACTTTTTAGGTTTTTGTCGACTCTGTTGACAGGGGACTGGTTGGGCGGCTAGAATGCGGTAGGTGAGTGAGAACCAATCTTTCTTGTGAGAACTTTTATGAAGCGATCGTATGCCTGGCTCTTGTTATCAATTTTTTCTTTTTCCATCGAACTTGCCGCCGAGCCACCCCATCTGAAGCAGCAGAGCAATGACTGCTGGCTGACCTCTCTTACTCAAATTATCTACAACATGCCTAATTTTATCGATGCGTTGTGCGGTGACAGGGGGAACGTATATCTCTCAAAGAAGACTCCAACGTTAGATGAGACTACCGCTCAGAAATTTGTTGCATTGGTGCGGGAGATACGTACAGAGAAAAATATCGAGACGTTGCACAGTGCGGCATTAAACGACTTGCAAGATCAGTTCAAAAAATTCAATTGGGATATGGAGGGAAGTGCCGATTCCGGGCAGGGGCTCTATTTTCTAACACGATGTTTTTCTGGCTTAAAGGATTATTGGAGGATGTGTCTGTCAGACATATGCTGCAACCATTTTCTCTATGCCGCTTTTCAAGATCCAGAGAACTTAAAATCCCCGCTTCTTTCCAATTGGAGCGTAGACGCGAATCCGTTTGTGATTATTGGTGGTATTCCCCAGCATGGCTTTCCAGATGTGTTACAAGAAGCTGCCATCACCGTGGCAGGGGAATATATTTTTTTTCTTATTGAATCTGCTCTGCCTGAGGGAAGTTTTTATACTTTTCCTGCTGAGCTCGATCTTGCTACATATCCCTCACCGCAGCTCTTGGATCAGTGGAAAAAAGAGAAAAAGTCCACACATTATGAGTTGATTGGCATATCGCTATGGGAGGGTAGGCACTATTCCGCTCGCATTAAAGACCAGTATGACCTCGCACATCCATGGTACTACTGTGACAGCATGGGCGATCGGGTCAGGCGGGTACGGTATCCGAGTCGCGAGGTCTTTAACTGGGACATGGGTGGGGTGCGCCCACGCATTCTGGTCTACCGCCAGATGTTACAAGAGCGTTTTGAAAAAGATTATCCAAAAGAGCAGGCGGAGATTGTTAAACAGGAAAAATTAGCTGCCGAGGAGGATGAGCGTCTGCGTATTGAAGAAGAGCGGCAGCGGGCGGAGCAGGAGCGGCTGGAGAAAATTGCTACAGAGTTGGCAGAGCGACGACGTGAGGAGCAGCTGTTGTTGAAAAAACTTGTTGAGGCGCTGAAGGCTTTGTCATAAATCTATTAAGAGGAGAGGCTCTCGTGCAAAATTTACGGTTTATTTTGATTGTTTTTTGTGTTTGTTCTTTTGGCGTGGCGGTGGCTGCGAAGAAAAACGATATGCTGTCTGCTGAAAAATTAATCGCTGTTATAGCGGCTGAGCGTGCTGATGACAAACGTACAGACGAGCAGATTATAGGAGAGCTGAAAGAGTTATTAAAAGATATTGATGTGGATGCGCAAAATGCTGCCGGTTGGACGGCGTTGATGGCAGCTGCTAAAAAGGGATCACTGGTTTTAGTCGATTATCTTGTTGTCAATGGGGCCGATATTGAGAAGAAAAATACTGTTGGTCAGACTGCGTCAGACATAGACAGTGCTAATCTTTTTAGTGATACTGCTGTGAGCGGCTATCTTACTGCTGTTGATCAATTCAAAAAAGGTGGCTGGGTAGCGCTTATTTTTCATAAC
This sequence comes from uncultured Candidatus Babeliaceae bacterium, assembly GCA_964638315.1. Classification (GTDB taxonomy): domain Bacteria; phylum Babelota; class Babeliae; order Babelales; family Babelaceae; genus CAZWYO01. The sequence goes on from CAZWYO010000016.1 coordinate 19,061, forward strand.
AGTGCCATAGTAAAGTTCTTTCTAGAGCAAAAGAAGTTTGATGTTAATGCTAAAGATAACTCAGGAAAAACGGTGCTTATGTACGTTGTCGAGAAAGGGGGGAAAGATCTGGTCGACTTTCTTGTTAAACATGGTGCCAATATCAATGCCGTAGATAATGACGGTAAGACCGCACTGATGCTGGCAGCGCAGGACCGCAATTCTGAGCTTACGGCCTATCTTTTAGGTGCCGGTGCCGATCCTGAGGTCCAAGATAAGACTGGCAAGACGGCGCTTATGAATGCAATAATAGCGAAGATTAAAAAAAAATTTTTACCGCTCGATGATTCGTTGTTGTCGATTATTCAAAAAAGTAAAAAACTTGATCTTCCTATTCCTGGTCAAGAGGGTAGAACGGTCCTTATGGTCGCTGCAAAATATGGCTGGAAGCACATAGTAAAGTCATTGCTTGAAAATGGCGCAAATGTTAATGCTGTTGATGAAAATGGCAATACGTCGCTTATGTATGTGGCAAGATATGCGGAAAAAGAAATGGGTCCAAATATTTATAAGGATATGCCTGATTTTGTAACAACAGTCGATTTGCTTATTGAGCATCATGCCAATCTTGATGTTTGTAATAATAGCGGTCAAACAGCGTTAATCGAAGTTTCTAAGAACGCCATTAGTAAAAAGAAGACTCTTGTCCAGGCGCAATTGCTTGAGAAGGGTGCAGACCCCGATATTCAGGATAAAGACGGAAAAACGGCGCTTATGTGGGCGGCGGAAGAAAAACTTGAGTTAGGATGGCTGATTAGAGCTGTCAAGAACATTGTCGAGCTTGGCTATGCCGACCTTGATATTACCGATAAAAAGGACAAGACCGCTCTTGTTATCGCACAGGAAGCGGGCAATAAAGAGGCTGCTGACTATCTGACAAATATGCAGGCCGATTCTGCGTACAAACAGAAAGTTTTGGAACGCAAGCGGCGGAAACAAGAAAAAAAAGAGTCAGAGCTTTTGTTGACAGGACGGAAAGAGCAGGAGCGGCTGGAGAAAATTGCTACAGAGTTGGCAGAGCGACGACGTGAGGAGCAGTTGTCGTTGAAAAAACTTGTTGAGGCGCTGAAGGCTTTGTCATAATCCCCGCGTCTTCTTCCACCGCTCAGGCTGGATAATCCCACCCGAAATAATCATGGTCATCGCCTCTTGGCGCGATAGATCAGTTTTGACACACTCATGCGCCGGGACAATCATAAAAAAACCCGATGTTGGTGTTGGCGTGTGGGGGACAAAGACATTGTAATACTCGATTCTTTCAAGATCGCTCCCTTGCGGCGGGAGTGGCGACGGAATCTCGTTGGTCAAAAATCCAACACTATACGTCCCATGACGCGGCCACTCAACCAGCACAACCTGTTGAAAATGTTCGGCGTCTTTGGGCCCAAAGGCGTTAATAAGCTGCTTTATTCCAAAATAGATCTGGCGAACGAGCGGAACTTGGCGGAAGAGATGTTCGACAAGTTCAACAATTTGCCGCAGAAGGAATAGTTTAAGCACTGTTCCGACCACCAAAATTGCGATAAGAGCAACGATAAATTCTGAGAAGGGTAAAGACTTGAGGGCCGCCGGCAAAAGGTGGTAGAGGGGATTTAGCCACGATTTTATGGTTCGATATAAGAACGCAAAAAGCGTTACCGTAAGGGCGAGGGGGAGAAGTGTTAATAGACCGCTGATAAAAAGCGATTTTAGTGTGTTAAATATTCTCTTGAAGAGGGAGGTGTTGGTTGAAATCATAAGGTCCCTTTGCAGGCATTGATTCTTGAGAAAGATCTGTTAGTGCAGTTATAAGATATTGTAGTGTCTCTTTGGCTATTTTCTGGGTGCGTGCTTCAGCCATGAGGCGGATAACCGGTTCCGTCCCGGAGCAGCGCACGAGTACGCGTCCACCATCGGTCATCTTTTCTGCGCGTTGTATGACTGCCGTGCAGGAATCGTGTGTGAGGTCGATCTGCCCCCATCGCGGTATGGTTTGGGTCTCTTGGGGATATTTGACAAAGGTCTCCATTAGCCAGTTATTAGTCTGTTGAAGACTTTCGACGATGCGTAGCGCCGCCCTGATGCCATCCCCGCTTGGGATACCGTCCATGAGGATGATGTGCCCAACGGGTTCCCCGCCAACCGACAGGTTATTTTCTTGAAGTGTTTGAGCAACAAAACGGTCGCCGACGGCGGCCCTAATAAGCTTTTTACCCCGTTTTGCCAAAAACTCTTCGAAGGCTACATTGGTCATGGGCGTGCCTACTACTGCAGGGTTTTCTGCATATGCAGGGTGATCAAGAAGTATTGCTAGCAGGTCGTCCCCATCTTTGACCTGACCATTGGCATTAACTGCCAGGACTCGGTCGCCATCTCCGTCGAAGGCGAACCCAATATTTGCTTTGTGGGCAACAACCGCTTCTTGGAGTGATTGGGTCGATAGAGATCCACAAATCCTGTTTATATTGTAGCCGTTTGGCGATGTGCCCAATGTGATGACGCAGGCGCCGAACCGCCGGAATATCTCCGGAGCAATTTTGTAGGTTGCACCGTTTGCGCAGTCGAGAACAATGGTTAGGCTGCGCAAAAAATTGGCGTTAAACCCAGAGGTGATGTAGTGGGTGTATATTTCGGAGACATCTGAACGGTATTCTGTTGTCCCAAAAGATTCAGGCTCCAGATGCATGATCGAGATATCGTCAGCCTGAGCCCAGAGGCGGGTGAAAGTCTCTTCCTCTTCTGTTGTCAATTTGCCGGACGGGACGATAATTTTTATGCCGTTGTCCTGGTAGGGGTTATGCGAGGCTGATATGACGAGCGCAACGTCAAATCGTTTATCGGCGCGTAGGATGGCGAGTGCAGCAGGGGTAGGTAGTATGCCCGCATCGTGGATGGTGACCTGCTCGGTCAAAAGTCCTGTGGCGATACAATTTTTTATCCAGCAGCATGATATCCGCGTGTCACTGGCAACGAGAATCTGGGGGTTGGGGCGATCAAAGGCGCGGCGCGCCCACGCCGCAAAAACGGCGCCAAAACGGAATAATTCGTTGCGGGTGAAGAAGCCTTGTCCTACTGGGCCTCGAATGCCATCCGTACCGAAGAGGTGTTCCATGATCACTCCACTTAATAATATTTTTTTACGTGCGCTACCCTAAATGCCTTTATATTCTACCACTTTTACCGTTTTTGGTAAGAGAAGGTTTTTATCGGTGATGCGTGGTATTATGCCTGAAGGTCCTACCTTTGCTACGTTCACATGCGCTGCGAGGGCTGATCTATTGATTTGCCTTAGTGCTGATCGTTTCCCACGCAGGGTAACAGATAATCTGCCGGGCGCCTGAGGGACCGGCACTTCGGTCTGCTGTGTAGTGTAAAAACAGAGTGGAACTTCAAGTGTAATGGTGTCTTCGTGCATTGAACTAACAATGCCCCAGATTGCGATCCCAATAAAAAGCGAACATATCTTATGTACGTAGTTGCTCGTCAGCGCCTTTCTGAGTGAGGGTTGCATGAGCTGTTCCTTTGGTTACCTGTTTTGTGGCGATGTGTTGCTTGATGAGGGAAAATGCATAGCCAGCACTAATATTGTCAAAACCTTTCCCGCCGACCAGGACATCGAATAGCCTGGTCTCGGGTGATATCACCGTAATGATAGCATCACTTTTTTGAGAAATTAAGAGGGCGTCTTGTTTGTAACGGTGGAGGGGGGTCATCTGTTGTGACGCCCATATTTCATCGTAGCCCGCATGCCAATGGGGATTTATTGCAATAAGCAACCCCGTATGGGAGACCCAAATTGTGGTCATTTCATCGTCCGGTGTCGTGTTCATGAGTAGGTTTAACAGTTCACGTGTCACCGGGGCGTTGAAGGTGCATCGAGCGGTGAAAAAAACATTTAACGCATCTGTGCGCTCGATGACACACAGAACGGTCTTGTTCTTGTTCACCCCACGCAGGCTCGCCTGGATTATCTCTTCAAGCCATTTGTCAGACGCATCTGGTTTGGGGGTGAGGGTTTTCCCAACAATAAAGTTTTTCTGTAATGTCTGCTGATGTAAGATGAGGAATAAAACCGCCACAATCGGTGCCCCAAAAAAGAGCACAAGGCTGATGACATGTAAGCTGGCGTAGTAACTGCCTAGTGCGAGCGTGCAGTAGAGGTAAAAGTAACGTGTAAGGCTTTTCTGAGTGTCTCTGTTGAGCCACTTAACAATGTGATATGACGTCACCGTGAAAAACGCGATTTCAATGATGTCGCGCCAGGTGATAAACAACAATTCTTGACGCACCCAGGTGTTAACCTCTGTGGCAAGAAAATTAAGGACTTCCATGTGTCCGCTCCCGAGCTGCTATTGGAGACTGCTTTATGTTCTCTCTGTTACTGTAGACGAAAATTCATACTTTTGTATATACTCATTTAACAAGTCTTAAACAGCCGTAACTGAAAAAACAGTGATAGAATCGAGCCGCTCAGGAGCTAAGATGGAAAAGAAAGTTCGTTCGACAGTTTTGACCGGAGTGCGTCCAACAGGGCCATTACACCTGGGCCACTATTCTGGTGCTCTCGCAAATTGGGTTTTGCTGCAAGAAACGCATAACCAGTTTGTTATGATAGCCGATGTACAGGCGCTTACCGATAACTATGAATATCCAGAAAGGATCCGCGAACAGATTACGCAGGTGGTCCTCGATCTTCTTTCGGTTGGCATCGATCCGGCCAAAACAACGCTATTTATTCAGTCTATGATTCCCGAAATTGCCGAACTTACGGTCTTTTTCTTGAATCTGGTCACGGTCAGCCGTCTGCAACGCAACCCGACGGTCAAAACCGAGATTCAACAGAAAGGTTTTGGGGCGAGTATTCCGGCAGGTTTTTTCGTCTATCCCGTTAGCCAAGCCGCAGATATAACCATTTTTAAGGCCGACTGTGTGCCGGTCGGGGAGGACCAGCTCCCGATGGTCGAACAGACCAACGAAATTGTCCGTGCATTCAACAGGATTTACAAGACCGACGTGTTTGTTGAGGCGCAGGCGCTTGTGCCAAAATATGCGCGTCTGCCCGGCATAGACGGCAAAGCCAAAATGGGCAAATCGCTTGGTAACGCTATCTATCTTTCGGATGCGCCAGACGTGATCGCCAAAAAAGTTATGAGCATGTACACGGATGCTGAGCACTTGCGGGTGAGCGATCCAGGAAAAGTTGATGGCAACACGGTCTTTGCCTATCTTGATGCATTCGATCCTGATGCGGCTGAGGTTGCACGGCTGAAAGAGCAGTATCGCCAGGGTGGGCTTGGGGACGTTGTTTTGAAAAAACGGCTCATTGGGGTGCTTGAGGCGCTGCTCACCCCGATGCGCGAGCGGCGCAAGGTCTTTGAACAGGATCGTGCGCTTGTTGAAAAGATTGTGCGTGAGGGGAGTGAAAAGGCGCGGGGAGTTGCCGCCCAGACCATGAAACAGGTGAGGGCGGTGATGTGTCTTTTTGGTGGGTAAGTTTTAGACGTTGAGCTCGATCAATTTTGGCTCTTCTGCACTTTTTTCTGCCTGCTCAAGCCTTTGGCGATAAGTTAGTTCTTCTTCGGCTGCCACTTTTTTCTCTTGTTTGTACTTAGCTTGCAGTTGTAGATTTGTTCTCTCAAGATCTGCTTTAATTCTTTCAAGCTCTGTTACTTTAGATTTGAACTTAAGGGCTTCTTCAAGCTCGTTGGTTAGGCGTATGGATTCTAGACGCAGGGTGTTTATGACATTTTCAAGCTCCATGATCTTCTGGTCCCGCGCCTTCATCAGTGCTATCAGCTCTTCTCGATTCTTCTCGAGTTTCGCGCGTTCGCTCTGTTCACGAAGCAGGGCATCTTTGAGTTCGGCAATCTCTTTGAGAAGCTTGTCAGCATCAAATAGGCTGCCGAATTGGACATCTTTTTCTTTTTGTATGGTCTTAGCAAACTTGCGACTCTTCTCTTTATCGTCAAGACGGTCCTGCAGCTCTTTTATCTGCTTCAACAGGCGCTCGACCTCTAGGGTTGGTTTTTGTACTAGGATCTTTTCGCGCGTGCGCTCATCTTCAGCCGCTTGTAGCTTTTGCTGCAACTCTTTATTCTCATCAGCTACTTTTTCTTTTTCTTTAGTAACTTCTGCAATTTTTCTGTTGAGATCTTGTTCTATAATCTTGAAGTTGTTCGTCTTAACCTTGAGTTCAGCCTCTTGCTTCTTGAGATCCTCTTCTCTCTCTTTGAGTTCTTTTCCCTCATCTTCGCCCTCGTCGCCCGGTTCTAGCGCTTCGAGCTCAGCTTTTTTAATTTTCTTTTCTTTTTCAAGATCCGCTTCCAAAGTGCTGACATCTGTGTTTAGTTTACCGATCTGGGTATTGAGATCGTTGATAATCTTTGCTTTCTGCAAATCAGTTTTTCCAAGCTCATTGACCCTGTTCTGCTGGTTTGTGAGCTCTTTTTTAAGATTTTCGATCTGGCCATTGAGACCTTCGGTTAGTTCGTTGTTTTGATTGATAACTAGATCTTTGTCGTTGAGCTTTTGGGCTAGCTCATTGATGCTATTTTGTAGTTTGTTGCTCTCTTCGGTTTGCAGTTCCAGCTCCTTCCTGGTCTCATCGTCTTTGAGTGCGAGCTTCTTGTTGGTTTCGAGGGCGATCTGGTTTTTTTCGTTGGTGAGGTCCTCAATGGTCTTGTCTTTGGCTTCAATAGTCTTAGCCTGCTTATCTGAATCGTTCTTGAGATTAGTGTTTATGTTTGTGAGAGCATCAATTTCGTTGCTATGATTCTTTTTCAGTTCGTTGATCTTGTTCTCATTTTCGACGTTGATCTGGTTCTTTTCTTGATTGAACTTGTCTTCGAATTTCTTCTTCTGGTTATCAAGCTCTTGGTTGTGCTTGACTTCTAGTTCATTCTTTTGAACTTCGAGCTGTTTTTTAAACTCATTTTCCAAGTTTTTGGCATCGTCCGCGAATTTGATTTTGAGTTGATCGAGCGTTTTGTCGAATTCTTCCTGCTGTTTTATTTGCTCTTCTTTAAAGTTCTTTTTGAGTTCCGCTTTTTCAATCTCATGTTTTTCGGTGAGATCTTTGACCTGTAAATCGAACTGTTTTTTGGCTTCTTCGGAGTTTATCTGCTGATTTTTATTGGTTTCTTTGAGAGCATCAATCTCGTTGGTCTGTTGATTGAAGAGGTTAGCGTATTCGTTTTTGACCTTCTGGATTTCGAGATCGTGTTTGTTCCCAAGCTCAATCTTTTCTTTATCGAATCGTTCTTGTAACTCTTTGAGCTTTATCTCTGACTGTTTTTGGGTTTCGACATTTTGGGTTTCGAGATCTTTCTGGAACTTTTTATTGAGTTCTATTTTTTCAATCTCATGTTTTTCGGTGAGGTTCTCGATGGTCTTATCTTTATCCTGGTTTTCAATCCTGACCTTTTCGATTTCTTCGGTTTGCAGATTATTTGCGTTTGCGAGCTTGTCTATCGTTGTATCTTTTGTCTGGTTTTCGCCCTTGAGATTCTTGTTCTCGCTTGCGAGGTCCTCAATGGTCTTGTCTTTGGCTTCAATAGTCTTAGCCTGTTTATCTGACTCGGTCTTGAGATTCTTGTTCTCGTTCTTAAGAACGTCAATTTCGTTGCTATGATTCTTTTTCAGTTCGTTGATCTTGTTCTCATTTTCGACGTCGATCTGGTTCTTTTCTTGAT
>CAZWYO010000017.1:0-25786 GCA_964638315.1 uncultured Candidatus Babeliaceae bacterium
ACCGAAACCCAGATGATATACAAAATTCCTTAATTAAGGGGTGCTCAATGTGGGAAATACCATCAAAAAATGGCAGATTGATGGATGTGAAAAGAAACAACGATCTGGCTGTGCACCATTATTTTGTAGGGTTGCTACCATGCGCTATACCCACTCACTCTTCGTATTCAGACGCGACTTGCGTCTCGTCGACAATACCGCACTCACACGGGCACTAAAAGAATCTAGACACGTTATACCCTGCTTTATCTTTGATCCGCAACAGTGTGGAAAACAGAACCGCTATAAGAGCAACAACGCACTACAGTTTATGATCGAATCACTGCAGGACCTAAGCGAGGAACTGCGTAAGAGAGGGTCAGAGCTCCGCATCTTTCACGGCAGACCGCAACATATAATCAGCGCCTTAATTATTCAGCTAAAAATAGAAGCCGTTTTTGTAAACAGGGACTACACCCCATTTAGTGTAAAACGGGACAGTGATATCGAAAAAATGTGCATAAAAAATGGGTGTGCTTTCCACTCAACTGACGACCTGCTACTCATCGAATCTCCCGACGCAATCATGAACAAAAAGGGCACCCCGGTCAGAATCTTCGCCCCGTTTTACCGGCGCGCAAAGACGCTCGAGATAAAAAGACCTCAAAAATCAATTTACACACATCTTTCCGCCGAACCAGTTTCATTGGCTACTATCGATATAAAAAACGAACTTACCCCCAAGGGCATTGTTTTAAAGAAGGCAAACAGAGATCTATTCATCCATGGAGGAAGAAGACAGGGTTTAAGACTTTTGGCAAAAATTGGAAAAATGGGGAACTATCGAAATACAAAGGACTTTCCTGCACATCCAACCAGTTATCTGTCAGCGCACCATAAATTCGGAACAATTTCGTGTCGCGAGACCGCATACAAGATCATAGAACATCATGGGGAAAACCATGAGCTATTGAGGCAACTCTACTGGCGAGATTTTTTTACCTATCTTATCTATCACTTTCCGCAACTACTCGGTACGCAGTGCCGCACCGTTTCATGGCCGTGGCTTCATGACAAAAAAAAATTCGCCCACTGGTGTGCAGGTAAAACAGGATACCCTTTTGTCGATATCGGCATGCAGATGCTTAACAAGACGGGATTTATGCACAATCGGATGCGAATGGTAACTGCATCATTTCTTACAAAGACCTTGCATATCGATTGGCGTTGGGGCGAGCGATACTTTGCTCAAAATCTGATCGACTACGACCCTGCAGTTAACAATGGTAATTGGCAGTGGATCGCTTCAACAGGGTGTGATGCGCAGCCACCATTCAGAACATTCAGCCCAGAAAGGCAGATGAAGAAATTTGGACGCGATGTGGAAAAACTCATTACAAAAACAGAACGCCGTCGCGCTCGGTAATTATTCCCTCCGCACACAACCCCCTCAAAATCCGCTCGACACGCTCAGGACAGGTCTCAAAGTGGCCCACAAAAGTCTCAAGATCACCCTGCTTTTTGTCGAGCAAAACCCGCAAGATCTCCCCTCTAATCTGCCGGTCAGACCCCTCAAAAACAGACTGCCGCGCATACTGCTTGCTGCGACGATTGGGGTTGCCGCAGCTCTTTTTAATCATGACCCCATAGTCCATAAGGGCGTAGTACCACTCGCGTGGGTTGCCCGTATCTACCGCCTTTTCGACCAGCGGCAAGATCTGCTTGTCATCAATATTTTCACGATCGCCACCAAAGACTTTTATAAAAACTGATCTGATATTCGTCTCGATAAAAACGGTCGGCACGTTGAAAGCAAACGCACAGATCGACGCTGCGGTCGCCGCCCCAATGCCAGGCAACTCGTCAACCAGGGCCGGCTCTGCCGGCAAACGTCCGCCATGTTTTTCGGTGACCAGCTGCGCTGCGCGATGCAAAAAGAGCCCCCGTCGGTTGTAGCCAAGCCCCTGCCACTCAGCAAGCACGTCACGAAGCGGTGCTGTTGCAAGAGACTTAAAATCTGAAAAAGTTTTGATGAAGGGCTCAAACTTTTGCAGCACACGGTCCGTCTGCGTCTGTTGGAGCATGACCTCAGAGACAAAGACCTGGTACGGCCGAGGGTCATCCCGCCAGGGAAATGTGCGCCCGTTTTGGCGGTAAAAATCCCAGACCGTTTGCTGGAAATCGTGCAAAATAGTTTTTTGATCGGCGCTGTCCGAGCTAAAAAAGTGTGAAAGGTCTGGGATTTTTGTCATATCTAATCTGCTCACTTGACCCCGTATTTCAGCCAATCAACAAGAGTAGTAACACCCTCGAGACCATATATTTTTGTCTCAGCGCTCCCACCATCCTGCATCAGATAGCCAACCGAAACTGGCTTGCCACCGCATGAATCAAAACCCATGCCCTTACAATAATTTTTAGAAAAACTACCAACATAGTCATTCTTAATTTTTCCCTTGGCCTCGTCATTTTGGGGAACAAATAGAACAAGAGAGGCAACGGGAGAAAATTTGTCCTCATCAACCTTTGCATAAGCAGCAAAATAGCCATCTGATCTAAGAAAGAGCGTAGATTTTTTTTCATCCGTATTCCATCGAAAAACAAAGATATTTTTATATTCACCATCAAGCTGTTCGAGTGTCTCTGTTGGTTGGTATTTGGCAATGACCGGGGTACCCTCAAAAAGCTTATTCCCACTGTTCTGGCTGTTTAAAAAATTCGCTACTGCGGCTGAAACACCACCAATATCTGTCGCTATCAATCGGACTTTCGGCAGTTTTTCATACCTAAAAGCCTTTGCTTTGGTAAGCTTGTCTTCGTATTCTTTCTTGATTTTCTCTTCTTTAAGTTTTGCTTCTGCCCGATTCTTTTCCCACTCTTTTGCTGCTTCAGCCCCTGTTTTTTTCTCGAGTGCCAATCGCTCTTGCTCAGTCTTTTCAAGATTTTCGACAACAGATTTTTGGGGAAGCGGTTTTTTGAGCCAGGCAGCCAAGCCACCCGGATAGCTACTCTTTTTTTCGTCTTGCACCGCAAAGACCTTCAACTCGGCCGTAGGGCTTACAGAATCAGATAACGTCACCGTTCCATAGCAAGCAGTGTACTGATTTTCAATCCACTGCTGCAGCTTCATCTCAACTGTTTCATCCAGCATATCTGCATCGCCAAACACATTGTCCAAGCAGGCAAGCACGACCAGAACAGCATCTTCATGCTTAAACGTCGCGCCGTATCCGTTGAAAAAATTGCGTTGATCACCAGTATAAGCATGGAGATACGGCTGGAAAAAGTTAAGCCTGTCGAAGCACTGTTTCGCTTCTTTATCAAACCGCGGCTTCCACCCAGCAACAAAAATCGTCTTGTATTCTGATAGTTTGAGATCCCAGAGTGGAGTAGATTTTTCTGGATCAAATCGAACAAGCTCAGGAACGCCCTTGATTATTTTGCCGCCCGCTTCGTCGTTGATCTTCTGGACCTGCGCCAGCAGTTGTGTCCCATCAAAAACATTATAATCGTCGCTCTGCACGATAATCCTGAGCTTGCTCGCGCCTGTACCAGGCTTGAAAAGCTCCGCCTCATCGGCCATCTTTTTCAACACATACGTCAACTTATCAAGATCATCGGCTGTGTGGGCAAAACAGAAACAGCCCAACACAAAAACTAATAGACGCTTCATGTATGTCTCCTTCTCAATACCACAAGAGCCAATCGTAGATGGTTTTTATGTTCACGTTAGCTATTTTTGAATTGTTTGGCCAAACAATTTCGCCCAACTCATAGCCCTTCCCCGTTGTTATCCACAAGGTTTTATGTACAACCTCCTGCCAAATAAAACCGGGTACATCGACCCCTACTTTGTTAACAGACAATGCCCCCCCGAAAGCCATGGGGGTCACAGTCTTGTCAGCACTGACCTGTAAAACAACACAACCCCTCTCAGGACCCAGTGGATTTTTAGGCTTAACTTTAGGAAAAAACCCATCATGAGTAAAAAACATAAGAGCGTTATGCTTACTGCGGTTACACAAAAAAATAATCTTGTAAGCAATGTCATCTATTCTGTTTGCAGCAGACGCATTGTCAAACTCAATCTCACCAACAAACAACTTTCCACCAAGTTCTCCGTTTTTGATTTTCAGTTGTTCAATAAACTGGTCACGCTCTACAGATCCATCGCAGACAACCAACAATTTACGTGGACCAACCGGTTGCGTTGGTTGTGACAATTGACTACCGCCAGGCTTGAAAAGCTCAGCCTCATCGGCCATCTTTTTCAACACATACGTCAACTTATCAAGATCATCGGCTGCGTGAGCAAAACAGAAACAGCCCAGCGCAAAAACTAATAAACGTTTCATGCATGTCTCCTTCTCAATACCATTTCGAAAAAACAATTCATAAAACTAACAATTATTCAGCAAATATGCATATCCCACCCGCTCATCCCGAGTGCCCTACGAAGCCTTGGCGAAGTAGGGTGTATCGAGGGACATGAGCGGTGGAGAAGGATAACCGGCATTTCAATACCACAAAAGCCCCTACACTCTTCCAACTCTAATCTTCACCAACTTATTGACATCCAGCACACTCTCAACAGCCTGCTGTATATCGTTGATAGTCACCTGCATCAGCTGCTCGGGACGCAGATCAAAATAGTCTCCCCCAAACCCATACGTGTCGAGCACAATAAACGTCGCAGCCGTCTGCCGCTGCAGCGCAAAGTTATCCACAAACGAGTTGATCAGTGCACTTCGTGCTTCGGCAAGCTCTTTTTCAGTCAGCTTAGCCGCACCCTCTTTAAAAACCCGTTCAATTTCGCGCTCAGCTTCTTCGAGCCGATCAGGAGACACAATCGCTTTGACAAAAACCATCCCCGGCTGGTGCGAAGAGCCCGCAAGAAGCGATCCACTGATCGTGTAGAAGAGCCCCGTCCGCTCGCGCAGCTCAAAGAGCCGTGAGTTCATCGACCCGAGCACGCCACCCGTCAGAATCTGATCAAAAAGTAAGAGGGCATCAAAGTCTTCATTAAGACGCTCAACCGAGAGACCTGCATACGCGAGCACGATCTGGTCACGATTGATAATACGTTTGACAACCCGCTTTGTCGGCTCGACCAGCACAGGAAATTCAAAATCCGGTACTTCAGCCCCCCGCCACTGCCCAACAGAAGATTCGAGCAGATGCTTCACATCAAGATTGGTAAAATCGCCGACGATGGCAAGCCGCGCACCCGAGGGTGAAATCGACCGCTGGTACCCCTCGAGAATGTCGGCCTTGGTCATGTTTGAAACGGTCTCTACTGTCCCCATAATATTTCTGCCATAGGGGTGTTCGCCGTAGATCTCGTCGCGTGCAAGCTGCGCCACAAAGTCACTTGGCGTGTCCCAGAAAACTTTTAATTCAGCAAGCGTCTGCGTACGAATCCGCTCAATCGCATCGTCCTCAAAAGCCGGCTGCGTCAAAACTTCGGTCAACAGATTGAGACCCGTCTGCGTGTCCCCGCTCAGCATCGTCATACCAACCTGGCCAGGGAACATGTTAAGTTCCATCCCAAGCGACTCGAGCTCGAGCGCCAGCGCCGTCGCAGAGCGCCGCTTGGTCCCCTCCTGCATCAGATCCGTGATCATCATCAGGCAGCCCTGCTTATCTTTTGCATCGTAAAAATGCTTAGCTTTAAGATCGATCAGCATATCGATCTTGCCGAGCCCCGGCCTGTTGAGCGCAAACACCTCAATCCCATTTGAGAGCTTAAAACGATCGGCTTTGGGAAAGTCAAAACCGTTTGGTGCTGCAACATTAATAGTCTTTGCAAAGACCGGCTCCTCGACGGCATGCTCACGCGTCACCTGCTGCAAGACCGCTGCGTCTTCTTTTTCAGAGATCTCCTGCTGCATCACCCAGAGCGGCTTATCTTCTTCAGCCAGCGGCAACACGCGACCCATGTGCGCAAGCACTGGCGCAAAATGTTTTTTGAGCAGTTCATGAATATCTGGTTTTATCGACTCGCGTGGGTACTTGTCGTAGTTGAGCAGATAGTTCTCATCACCAGTCGCCACAAATAATTTGCCCACAAGATAGGCGAGCCGCTGGTTGCTCTCAAGCAGACTGATCAGATCCATCTTGGTCTTGCGCTCTGCCCGCTCAAGCTCTGCATCGGTTATCCCATCACGTCGATACCGCTCAATCTCATCAAAAATAATATCCTGTATTCGCGCAGAATCTTCAAGGTCGCGCGGCTGCACGTAGAGCAAAAAGACGCCGTAGTCGAATAGATCGTAGACAAAAGACTGCAGCTCTGTTGCAAGTCCCAGATCGGTCACCAGTTTGGTGTAGAGCCGTGCACCGCGCCCTGAGCCGAGAATCCACGACATGAAGTCAAAGAGATACTCTTTTTTTGCGCTGGTGCCCGGAATTGTCCACGCAAAGAGAAGCATTGGTTGCTGCACATCACGGTAGATCGTGGTCGATGTCGATGCGACATCAAAGCTGTGATAGAGCGGTGGCCGTGCCACTTTTTCAAGTTGTGCAATCCCGCCAAATTCTTTTTCAACAGCTGCGAAAACCTCTTCGACCTCCACATCGCCCACAACGACCATCGTTGCATTATTGGGCCCATAAAATTTTTTATAAAAGTCGACCAATCTCTGCCGATCGATACCCCAGAGATCCTGCTTGTAGCCAACGATCGGATAGTGGTAAGGGTGGTCAAAAAATACCGCACCAACCATCCGTTCAATCAACGTCGAGAGATAATCGTCGTTGTACATTTTTAGCTCTTGGATGACGGCCTTGAGCTCAGAATTCAGGTGCTGCTGTTTAAAAGTGCAGTTGCTCATGCAGTCGGCCATGACCGGCAAAATCTCTTTCCAATGCTGCGCTGGCATATCAAAAAGATAGCCAGTGTAGTCGTGCGAGGTGAATGCGTTGCACGATCCAGAGAGGCGATAGGTGATGGCATTGATGTCTGACTCTGACAACTTTTCCGTCCCCTTAAAGATCATATGCTCGATCAGGTGGGCGATGCCCCGCTGACCAGACTGCTCGTCTTTTGAACCGACATTGTACCAGAGTTGCAGAGAAACTTTGGGAATGTCGTGCCGCGGCAGCACGAGAATGTTTAGGCCATTTTTTAAAATCTTCTTGAAAATCTGCGCGTTTTCAACACTTTCCATACTTTCCATTGCAACCCTGTCTGTTTTGTGAGTAATTGGCTCAAGGTGATTTTAAACAACTTTACGTGTGGCAGCAATAAAATATTGCAATCCTGCACAGTTTTACCCTATAATGACACTGCATATAGCTCTTGTATAAAACAGCAGTAGAACATATAATTTGCTTAAAATATTTATTTAGAAAGATCAGCATGAAAAAAAGTTTTTTATTTTCGATCGCGCTGGCGCTGGCCCTTACAACGCCGCAGGTAGAGGGCATGAATATTGTAGAAAATAAAAAAAAAGAAAAAACTTTTTGGGGCTGGATGTGGAAGCAGACAAAAAAAGCGGCCATGGACGGCATGTCCAAACTCATAAGGCATACGGTGAATTTTGGTTTAATCGGAGCAGTTGGCGTAGGATCGTTTGCTGGAACACGTGCGCTGTTGGGCCTGGATGCAAGCACGCGTGAAACGTTGTACAAATATAAAAGTTCAATGTTAGACAGCTACCAAAACAAGACAATCGTCCTAAGCGTTTCTGATGCCGAGAGAGCAAAAGATTTTGCTGCGCTTGTGGTTGGCGGTTTATTCGCATATATAACTTACGTATTTCTTTATCGGGACGAAAATTCTAATGCTGCAATAAACAAGAAGTTGGATAATTTTAAAAAGGACAATAACAAAAGCCTCCATCTTCTTGTATCTGCGATAGCTAATAGTGGTGAAGGCATCAAGAAAAATACGAATGAACAGTTTGACAAAACCAACAAGAAAATTATCAAAGTCGGCAACAGAACCATAAAAATGCATAGAAAACTTACGAATATTGAGAAGACCGTTAAAGAAATTAGTGAAGAGGTCAAAAAGGAGAATCCCGATATCAAACTTATAAAAAATCAACTGTCAGGCATCGAAACGAACATAAAAAATCTTCCAGCCAACATCCAAGAAGAGCTCAAGAAACTAAAAGAGGCTCCGGAGAACGAAAACATCAGTAACTTCAAAAAACAGGTTGAGAAAGTTGTGAATAATTGTTTGCAAGTATTCAACGATAATTTTGAGAACGCAGTAGAAAGGGCAATAGAAAAAGTAATAGAAAAACGTAGTTCAAATAATAATCTGATGGCAAAGAATAAAAATCAGAGCATAGCATTCGATAAAAATGAAATAATAAAATTTGATTCAAATCTCACCACCCCAAAAAGCCCCGTGAACAACAAATTGATGGCCAATTTCTTGAAGAATGATCTTGAGACCAAAAAAATTATGGATTTTGATAAAAACTAACCCCCAGAAAACTTTCCCACCACAAAAAAACTAGCTAATATATACTATAATTGTTTAATGTTATCCAAATAAAAAAAAACAATCACAGTACATGTTAGCCCGCTTTATAAAAACCCTGACCCCACTCCCCACGCACCCCCTCTACCTCTTCACCCTCTCGCTCGCCCTCGGCATCGCCTGGCAAGCGACCACCCTCCCCCTATTTTTCCCCATCCTCATCGGACTGGTTATCTTCATCTTGTTTTCACCCCGCCTACGACAACAACAGTACCTTGCCCTGCTACTTGCAGCGGCCGCCATATTCTTTCTCGGGGCACTCCGGTATCAACAAAGGGTGGACAATTTTAACACCTTTCACAGACTTATCGGACGTAGACCGGTGCAGCTGGTTGCACGGGTCATCGATTGTGAGCCGAGCTACCGACAAGAGGGCACTTTTATTGCGACGCTTGCGATGGAAAAAATTCAATCTTCAGACCCGAAGTTTATCCTGAGCAGGGTCGAAGGGACAAGCCCCGGTCTTCGCCAAGGCTTCGGCGGGCTAGCGTCAGGGCGGGCGGATTCTAAAATCTCCGGCCACCGGTTTTTTACTAACATATCTGGCCCGCCCCCTTTCGAGGTGGGTGATACCGTAACGCTCGAGCGGGTCTTTTTCCGCCCGCCGGCCGACGGTGGTGAGTACTGGCGCTACCTTATCAAAGAGGGGTTGGTTGCACATGTTCGCGCGCGGCCCGAGAGCTTTACGGTGGTCGAGCACCCACCACGATCGTTCTACCGGTCGGTCTCAGCACTGCGCAACCGGATACTCGAATCAGCCAAAAAAGAGCTGGCTCCGCAAACATTCGCGCTCTTTACCTCTATTTTTTGGGGCAAGCATGCGGTCGATCAGCGGCAGCTTGACACCATCCGTGAAGAGTTCAGGCCGTGGGGCATCCTGCACTATCTCGCGCGGGCGGGGCTCCATTTGACCATGCTCATCATGCTACTGCAAAAAGCTGTTACATTTCTCCCTCTCCCCTTTATGGTCCGCACCGTGCTTGGGGCTGGGCTGATTGGAGCCTATGCACTACTTTCGTGGAGCAGCATATCGTTTATTCGCGCAGTGCTGGTCTTCTTCCTTTTTGTGCTCTGCACGCTGCTCTGGACGCCATCCCACGGACTCTACCGCCTCACGCTCGCCTGCTTTCTCATCCTGCTCTCTAATCCCCTTCAACTCTTTTTCTTGGACTTTCAACTCAGCTTTCTCGTCACCTTCGTCTTTATGTGGCTGCCCGCTCTCACAAAAGCACAAAACTCTTGATTCTCCCTGCGCACACCTCGTACGCTAATAACGTCTAAGGGAACCATCGTGAGGGGGGAATTTACGATGAAAATGTTACGCCATGTCGCGTTGCCATTGTGTGCACTTTTTTTGGTGGCTATTGCAACAGAAATTGAGGCAAAAGTAAAATTACATGTACTTGCAACAACCGCAAAAATCGTACGCGCTAACCAGAAATTCACTATTTGCGACAGAAGCGGCAGACTAAAATTTCACAAAACTCCTGCTCCGGCAGCCGCTGTTGCATCAATAGATGGGGCCTTGGCCAGCAAAAAAGATCCTGCCAAAAAGACGTGGACGGTACTTCTCTATATGGCGGCAGATAATGACCTCTACCCATTTGCAACACAAAATCTTGCACAACTAAAAGAGGTTGGTTCAAACGAAAATCTTAATATTCTTGTACATCTCGATATCAAAGTACCCGGCAAAGATAAGGTGACCAAGCGGCTCTATGTCGAAAAAAACAAGATCCTTCAGATAGGGCCCGACGCAAAACTCAATAGCGGCAGCGATG
This sequence comes from uncultured Candidatus Babeliaceae bacterium, assembly GCA_964638315.1. Lineage (GTDB taxonomy): Bacteria > Babelota > Babeliae > Babelales > Babelaceae > CAZWYO01. The sequence continues at coordinate 10,255 of CAZWYO010000017.1, forward strand.
AGACATTTGCTAACGCCGCGCTATGGGCGATTGAAAACTATCCCTCTGAACACTTTGCGATCATTTTTTGGAACCACGGATCTGGGGACCTCAATCCAGTCCTCAGAAAGACGATTAATCCAGCATATCTCTTTAAATACAACCCCGAAACAAACATGATCGATCTCGATCGCAGCATAAGTTTTATCGACTTTATCGACATGATTGGAGACGATGATCAGAAACCCGCAGCACGCCGGCAGGACCGCGGCATCTGCTTTGATGAGACCTTTCACTCATATCTTGATGATGAAAAACTGATGCGCGCACTCACAAAAATCTGCGCAGCCCGCAAAGGCAAAAAGATAGACCTCGTAATATTTGACGCCTGCCTCATGGCCGGCACCGGCACGGCATGCATCATGAGCAAATTTGCTGACTACATGGTCGCCTCTGAAGAAGTCGTTCTCGGCCCCGGCTACAACTATCGTGCAGCCATGGCACCATTTTCACAGGGTAGAGAAAGCAGCAGAGAGATCGCCATGTCACTTGTTGCGTGTTACGAACAGACTTACAATAATATAACAAACGATTACACCCACGCAGCCTTTGATCTCGCACAATTCGACAAGATACATAAAAACATAGATTCCGTTGCAAATCTTCTCGCAAGCGCACTTGCAACGCAACGGGATGGCAGCGTAAAAAACATTATTAAAGCATGCAGAAGTCGCTACTCCTGCACCTATTTTGATGAGCCAAGTTATATAGACCTCTTCCACTTCTACGCAAACATACTCAAAAAGCTTGACGACATGACCTTTATTAAAAAGCGCGAGGGGGATGCGTTGCGCCGGGATATCGCAGATACTCTAAGAGAGGGCTTAGAACTAGCCAAAGTATTTATTATTGCAAATGTCTGCGGCAGCAACCTCTCAAAGGCACGTGGTATATCTATCTACTTCCCTGAGTTCAAAACCAACAACCCACACCATGCTTCGTATGCGCGCACCGAGTTTGCGCAGCATAGCTCTTGGTTGCCATTTTTACAAAAATATCTGTCGCTGTAACCTGACGCTATAGAAATATTAGGGGAAAAAACTTAATAAGGGCCGCACACCCTGAGCCTGTCGAAGGGTTTCTCGGGTGCGGACCATGCGTAAATTTGTCTAAATTTCCCGCACATTTAGACCCTTCGACAAGCTCAGGGTGTGCGGAGTATGGGTACATCTCGTGACGTAAACTATGTTAAAGAATTTTCAGCAATTGGTATTAGAACCGCACATTCAGACCCGGAGTTTATCCTGAGCGAAGTCGAAGGGACAGGCTCAGGGTGTGCGGATTTTAAAACATTTTCGTTCGTTTTCTATTATGATCTCGGGGGAAAACATCCACAGACATCATCTTTTTTCCTACACTAGAGGTATATAGCCAAAACTCTTTTGGAGGAAAAAAGATGACCGCCAGCATTCGCGAGAAAAAACAGGAGCAGCTAGAAGCGCTCTATGCCGCACACAGGGACTTTGTAAACTCGCCGCTCTACATAGCAGGCTGCACAAATATCGTGTTTGGAGAAGGCAACCCAGATGCACAGATCATGTTTATTGGCGAGGCACCAGGCGAGCAGGAAGATCTACAAGCGCGCCCATTTGTGGGCCGCTCCGGCAAACTCCTCAACCGAGCACTCGAACTTTCCGGTCTCGCGCGCGAAGAGGTCTTTATCACCAACATCGTCAAATGCCGCCCCCCAAACAACCGCACCCCCTTCCCCCAGGAGCTCAAGACCGGGCGGGACCTACTCCTTATCAAACAGATCGAAATCATAGACCCAGTAGTTATCTGCACCCTGGGAACAGCTGCACTACATGGACTAACAGAAACCGAATATCGCATCACAAAAATGCACGGCCAACCAATCGACTTTCGCGGGTGGAACCTTTTACCAACCTTCCACCCCGCACATATTTTACGCAACCAGTCTTACGCACCAGCGTTCCTGGCTGATATAAAAAAATTGTCACTTCTGGCTAATGGCCGATAAATCTTCAACAATGAAAAACATTTCATGTTGAAAACATGTCCGGTGGATAAGTGGTGGATAGCTGGTGGATAAGTGGTGGAAAAACGGTGGGTAAAGTATACAATCCATCGATTGAATAGGAAACGGCAGATAGGGTGCATCAAAAACAGACGTAAAATCTATCAAATCACCGCTATTGACAAAAACTTATCCACCACTTATCCACCACTTATCCACCACTTATCCACCAGATGCAAAATATCTATAACAAGCTCCCAGAAGCTATAATTCAGCTTTAAAAACCGAGTTATCCACCGCAATCGCCCCCACCTATTACCACCATATTAATATATATATATATAATAATGGTAATGGAGTTATCCACCACCCCCCTAAAATGGGTACTCTTCTTTTGTTCTTCTTTTGTGATATACTTAAGAACACCTAACACGGGCGTTTGTGTCTAAGTCCCACCACTATTTTCAAGGAATCATGCATCGTGAATCTTTCTCAAGTTATAGAAGAATTGGTTGAGGAGAGGGAGCTTGATCGTGCTACCTTGAGCGCCATTGTATGCGAGGGCATGCTTGCCGCATACAAAAAGCGTTATCCCGACCTTGATCTTGCGGCAGTCTACAATGAAGATGCCGACCAGATAGATATTTTAATTAATAAGACGATTGTTGCTTCAGTTGAAGATGACGATCTGCAAATTTCGTTGCGCAAGGCCAAGGGCTACAAGCCTGACGCAAAGCTTGGCGAAGTTGTCCAGGTGCCGTTTGAGGGACCTATTGGGCGTATCGAGATCTTGCGCGCTAAGCAAGTTATTGCTCTGAGGATTCGGTCTATCGAATCCGCACAAGTTTATGAAGAGTTTAAGCCTAAAGAGGGCACCATTATCCACGGTGTCGTGCACAAGTGCGAACCGAGCGGCACTGCGGTTAAGGTTGGTGACACGTTCGCCTTCCTGCCAAAATCGCTCTCAATTCCAGGTGAACGGTGCACGGTAGGTTATCCTATCCGGGCGCTCCTCAAGGAGGTCTTAATTGAACCTCGTAATGAAAATCAACTCATCCTAGATCGCACGTCTTCGGAATTTTTGCGGCAACTTTTTGAGCTTGAGATCCCAGAGATTTATGAGCGTCTGGTCGAAATAAAACAGATTGTTCGTTCTGCTGGGTACAAGTCGAAAGTTGTTGTCTCTTCAAACGACAAGAACATTGACCCGGTTGGCACCTGTGTTGGTGTTGGCGGTGGTCGTATTAAGCCTATATTGCGTGAACTTGGTGCCGAGAAGATCGATATTATATCATTTTCTCTGGATGTCGAAAAATTTGTCAAAGATTCGCTTAAGCCTGCGGTTGTTAATCGCGTTGAGATAGTCGGCGATGTGGCGCGTGTCTGGGTGGATGAGGAGCAACGTTCTGTTGCGATTGGAAAGATGGGTAAAAATATTTCGCTTGCGTCCCAGTTGACTGGATTCCAGATTGAGTTGGTCAAGGAAGATGAGTCTCAGCAAGCGCGCACATTTGGTGACGTGTTTAGTGAGGTTGAGCCTACAGAAGAATTGAATAATGAAGATAATAACAAGCCCGATTTGATCGAGCAGTCGACTGAGCCCAAAGATGTGGTTCAAGATGTTGATGACGGGGACAAGGAGTAGTGCGTGATGGATGAGCATCAAAAAGATAGTGTAGTAAAAAGTGGTGTAGCTCGTGAGCCAATGACGGTTGCTGAGTTTGCTGTGTGCCTAAATAAGCCGTTAAACATGGTTATAATGTTGCTGCTTAAACAGGGTGTGGTAGCTGCCAAAAATCAGGTATTGAGCGCAGATCAGGTTGCTGCCGCGGCCCAGGCGTTTGATGTAGAGGTGTTGGCGCCTGAAGTTAGGACTGGGGCTACGGAGACATTTTCTTTTGATGCCAAAAAGGGTGCGACAGAAGTTGAGCGTCTGCCAGTAGTCGTTGTTGTGGGACATGTTGACCATGGTAAAACGACCCTTCTTGATTATATTCGTAAGACACGCGTTGCTGCGCGTGAGCGTGGTGGCATAACGCAACATATTGGTGCCTATCGTGCCGATACGCCTCAGGGAGGTATTATTTTTATTGATACCCCTGGTCACGAAGCTTTTTCGGTTGTTCGGGCTCGCGGTATCTCTGCTGCTGACATTGTTATTTTGGTTGTTGCTGCTGATAATGGCGTGCAACCACAGACTATTGAAGCTCTTGGGCGTGCCAAGCAGGCAGGTCTCCCTATTATCGTTGCTATTAACAAGATTGATAGGGCTTCGGTTAAGCAGATTGAAGATGTGCGCGTTGACCTTTCTCGGCGTGGTTTGACGCCAGAAGAGTGGGGTGGCGAAGATATTTTTGTTCCGATTTCTGCCCTTAAGGGCGACGGTGTTGATCATCTTCTTGAGATGGTTGTGTTGCGTGCGAAGATGGCAGAGTTACGAGCATTTACCGATGTTCCAGCGATCTGCTATGTGCTTGAATCACGACTTGAGAAGGGGCGCGGCCCCGTTGCAACGGTTATCTGTCGGAATGGTGTTTTGAGGGTCGGCGACTCTTTCCTGTGCGGTGATGAGCAGGGGCGTGTAAGTTCACTCTACAACGCGGCTGGTCTGTCCGTTCAAATGCTCGGTCCATCTGAGCCGGGACAGGTAGCTGGTTTTTCAGATCTCCCCCGTGCGGGCGATGTGTTAAAGGTTGTGCCAAGCACTGAGTTGCGGGCAGAAATGCGCCGTGTGCGTTCAGGTGAGCCTGAGCAGAAGTCGCAAACCATGGTACAGAGTATGCGAGAAGATGCCATTCGTATTGTGCTAAAAACTGATTCGGTCTCTTCAAAAGAGGTTCTTGTCTCTGCGCTTGAAAAACTCTCTGGTCGCACATATGCAGGTATAGCCATATTAAGCGTAGGTGTTGGCCCTATTTTTGAGAGTGACGTGGAGTTTGCTGCCGACACCGGAGCGTATATATATAGTCTTCATGTTAAGGCCGATCAAAAGACTGCGCGCCTTGCACAGGATCTTGGGGTCAAAATATACACGTTCGACATTATCTATAAATTGCTCGAGCAGATTGAAGAGCTTGCTCAGCGCGGCAAACCGGTTAAAAAAGTTATCAAAAAGGTCGGCGAGGCTCTTGTACTCAAGGTCTTTGATATCAAAAAACTTGGTATTGTTGCTGGCGCGCGTGTTATTGAAGGTGTTTGCAATAAAACAAGTAGTGTGAAGGTCTTCAGAGCCAGTCGTCTTGTTGGAAAAGGGACGATCACAAGTCTCCAGCGCGACAAAAATATGGTTAAAGAGGTTCGCAAAGGTTTTGAGTGCGCATTTATGGTGGATAGTTTTACTGATTGGCAGGTAGATGATCGTATCGAATGCTATGACGAAGTAAAAGAGACTGAGTAGCGAGAGTTGCGATTGTCCAGGTCGTGCAACGACGGCCTATTTCCATTCTGTTGCTTTAGTTGTTAATATTTGTTGCCTTTTGAAATGCAACAAATGGCGTCGAATTCTGATGACAATAATGACGCTGTGAAGGGTAGAATGTTTTTTTTATCTCTAGCACATTGCAACGCGATCAAAAGATTTTATTTTTTTTCTATTGTTTGGATCAAACTATAATTGCTTACGTGCAGCATGACTATAGCCAGGTTAACAATTTGGCGCTTCTTGTGTGTCTGTTGTTGGGAAGCACTGCTTTATGTTGGCACGCCGTGAATAAAACACGGCGTGCTTGCTTTTTGCATGGTGTCTTAGGGTTTCTCCCTGAAATTAAATTTCAAATTCATTGACAGTTTGAATCAAGACTTGTTAAATTGGTTTATGGATAGGTGCATAGTAAGCGCGTATCTATGTATTTTTTAAAAACAAAGGAAAGTTATGAAAAACGTAATGAAAATATTTGCCGGAATGGCGCTTGTGGTACTGATGTTTCAGGCTGGGGCGACTCAATTAATCGATTTAGCTGTCAAGTACATCAGTAACCCGAATAAAGATAATTTTCGTATAGTTTTTGAGAAAGCTAAGACTAGCGATACAAATGATGTTAAAGATACTTTGCAATATTTGACCAGGTTTTCCGGGGTTACTGGTAACTGGAAAACCATTGAAGATATGAAAAATTTGTTAACAGCAATTGTGTCAGGAGATGATGATTTAAGCGATTTAGTTGACAAGTACGAGACCCTGTTAAAACGTTCTGTTGATGATTATATCAATATTCCGAATAAATATACGCTTGATATAGTTATTAAGAATGCTAAGACTAGCGATACAAATGATGTTAAGGATCTTCTGAAGCATTTGAACAGGCTTTCCGGGGGTACTGGTAACTTGAAATTCATTCAGGCTATGCAAAATTTGTTAACGAACGAAATTGAGTCAAGAAATATAGATGATAGTTTTGGAAAAAATGTTATCAAAGAAGCGGCGAAATCAAGTGATTTAGTTGACAAATACGAGACCCCGTTAAACGATTCTGTTGAAGATTATATCAGTAATCCGAATGGCAATAATCTTGATATGGTTGTTGAGAATGTTAAGACTAGCGATACAAATGATGTTAAATATCTTCTGGAAAGTTTGAACAGCAGGCTTTCCGGGGTTACTGGTGACTTGAAAAAAGCCATTGAGAAGATGCATAAAGTGTTAACGAGCGAAATTGCGTTGAGAGGTGCAGATATTCTTGGAAAAAATGTTACCGAAATAGATGTTGAAAAACCATTGTCGGATGCGGTTTTAAAATATATACAAAGTAAACCTGAAGATCGCCCTTTTTTAATGAAACTTATTGAAGCGATTGTTGGAGGTTCAGAGGCAGAAGATATTAAGTTTGCACTGGAGGACGCTGAGAAACTTTCTATAAAGTCTGATAAAGATATGAAAGAAGCGAGAAAAATTGTAACCACTTATCTGAAGAATTTGCCAAAATGAGTCCTGGAAATACTGGCAGCGGGTGGTGGTATTTTCTAGGCCTCCCTGAAATTAAATTTCAAATTCATTGACAATTTGAATCAAGATTTGTTAAATTGGTTTATGGATAGGTGCATAGTAAGCGCGTATCTATGTATTTTTTAAAAACAAAGGAAAGTTATGAAAAACGTAATGAAAATATTTGCCGGAATGGCGCTTGTGGTACTGATGTTTCAGGCTGGGGTGCTTGTGGCGAGTAAAGAGGTTGAGTTGTTCACTTTTATGGCGAAGCATGATAAAAAAGGTGAGCCTCTTAGTGCGCAGGATTTAGATACTTTTAAGGATCTTATTGTTAAAGACAAAGAATTTATAGATGAAAAGGGTGGACCAAACAATCATACGCCTCTTACTTGGGCAACAGAAAAGAATCTTCCAAATATGGTAGAGTTTATTCTTGCAAAAGGTGCTAATCCAGATCAAGAGGGTATACTTTTTAACAATCCGTTGCGGATTGCGGCTGAAGATTACGTTCGCACTGGTAAGGAAGGTTATATGGGGATTTTCAAAAAACTTCTTGAATATGGTGCCAACCGCAAAAGTATTAATCTTTTTGAGCTGAGCTCATGGGCTGATCCTGTGAAAAATGAAAGAGTTGAAATGCTGAAAAACATTTTGGAGCTAGTATTATGAGTTTTATTTAGCCAGCCTACGTAAAACTGCCAGATTTCGCCCATGACTCGAAATCCGTACATCCCGAGTGCCCCACTTCGCCAAGGCTTCGAGGGGTGTATCGAGGGACATGGGCGTCTCTATTATTTTGGGTATTCCTTTAAAGCGCGTGTCCTGCATGATAAATCTGAAGGGCTCGATCCCTATTTCGCCCTTACCAATATCTTCGTGACGATCGACGTGGGTGCCAAATCCCTTTTTCGAGTCATTAAGGTGCATGACTTTCAATCTGTCTATCCCCAAAATTTTATCAAATTGATCCCAAAAATCGTGATATCTTTTCTCTGTTCGCAAGTCATAGCCGGCCGCAAAGCCATGACACGTATCAAAACAGAACCCTAGGCGGCCCTTATGTGTTGCCGCACGATAGATTTCGGCGAGCTGTTCGAGTGTACTTCCAATGACTGAGCCTTGCCCGGCCATATTTTCCAATACGATGGCCACATCTTTTGGCGTTCTTTCGAGCACCTCAGATAGGTGGTCTGCAATCTGTGTTGCACATACCTGTTCTTCTGAGCCAAGACACGAGCCTGGGTGGAGCACAACCAGGGGAATTTTTGCTTGGTGGCATCGCATTAATTCCGCCTCTAGGGCTTTTAGCGAGCGCTTTTGAACCTCTTTTTTGGGTGATCCTAAGTTTATGAGATAACTCGCATGGCTCACGACAATTTTTATTGAAGAGGCCTCTTGAGCTTCAATAAAAGCCCGAGCTTCTTCTGTTGTAAGGGCATCAAATGACCACTGACGATTGTTTTTGGTAAAGATCTGGATAGCAGTACATCCGAGCTTGACTCCCTGCTTGATCGAATTTTCGATGCCTCCTGTTATGGAGACCTGTGCACCAAGGAGCAGCCCCTCTTTTTTAGTCATGATAACCCCGTATTTTTTGTTGACAAAACTCGTGGTGAAGGTACCCTTTTTCTTATAAATTAGCTAGTCGTTTGTGCCCTGCAATTTCATCTTGATAATATAAGATGCGCGAGGGCGAAGATCGATCGAAGTATGAGGGATTCCATGAAGATAAGTCGTCTGGCGGCTTTTGTTGTTTTTTTGTCCATTTTGTCTCTTACGGGAATCTTGTCTGCTAAATTTAGCAATAAGCTGAAATTAGAAGGTTTTTATGGCAAAAACACTCGCCTCTTAAACAATTGCAACGGCGGCCTGGACAAGACCCTTTGGCAAAAATATACCTGGGATCCGAAATTTACTTACACGTTTGCAAACGAGAAGTGTGGATGGGATACCACCACATTCTTGGCAAACATTCGCTGCAAAGGCACCTTTGGTGCGCCAGAGTCGGCTTACAAGACCGCCGCGACACCCATAAAAGATGATGACGTCGTGCTTGGTTATCACACCCATCCGCTTACGGTTAACATAGCTATAGTGCGCGAATTGTGGCTTGAGATGACAATTAATGATGTCTTAGGCGCAAGTCTCAAACACCGGCATACATTTACCATGGGGCTTTTTCCCTTTCAACTTGGGCGTGGCATTGCCCTTGGTGACGCCTATGCTGTTATGCCTGACATAACGGGATTTGATCCAGCATCGTCCGTTGATCAATACGCTCCAGGCTTCAAGCTCTCTGGCAGTATTGCTGATGGTGGCATGTGTGATTACGACCTGTATGTGGCTCTTCTAAATAATAGATGCGATAGGTTTGATGTAGTCAATGAGATGATCTTAGGGTCGATGTATGGCCACTGGCGTGAACAGGCGCGTGGTTTTGGAAAGATAAACTATATTTTTGCATCGCGACTCAAATGCCAGCTTATCGATGAGGATGACCGCAAGTTGTATGTCGAACCTTACGCACTTTTTAACGATGAGCGGGAGCAACGCGTTGAGGTGCGGGGCGATGCGCACAGTCAATTGGGGACGCTCGGTCTCATGGTTGAGGGGATTCTTGGTGAATTAGATTTTGGCTTTGAGACGGCACTTAACGTTGGCAAACAGCATGTGTACGGGCTCGATCGCAATGCGCTAAAAAAAGATTTGCGGCAGATTAAATCTGGTACCACTGTTCTGGGAACCGCGCAGACTGTTGTCAATAGTAAGGTGACTGCCATTGATACTAATACGGAAACCGGTGATACGGCGGGGAAAACAGCACTGTTTACTCCAATCAACCAGGTGATTGTCAACTCACAGATAGCCAATTCAACAGAGAATAGCTGTTTGGCAGGGTATAATGATCAGATTATTCCTAATCCGGCAACTGGGGCACCATCAAACCTGAAGAATGCCGATGACCGGTTCCGCAACCCATACGATAACACCTACAGCGGGTCGATGTTTGTGTTTGACGCAACCTATCACCTGCTCCATCCAGACTTGCGGATCTCTGCCTGTGTGGGGTTGGCGACCGGCGACATTGCGCCAAATGCTGATCTAGATTTTACAAATGATTCTGCGGTTGATGGCAACTACAAGGGCTTTATGTCCTTGCAAGAGCTGTATAATGGCACACGAGTTCGCTCCGCATTCCTGCTTGGCGGCAGGGGAAGCATACCCCGTCTGCTATCATTTCCTATCGGGAGGGTCGGGGGTGGCTATCCGCAGGTGGTTACTCGTTTTACCAACCTAATATTTACCGGTGGCGGCTTTGCGTGGGAGCACGAGACAGCGCGGCACACCTGGAAGTTTAACCCGAATATTATCAGTTTTTGGCAACAGTACCCAACACGTATCGTAGATGCTTGTGGCCAGACCCGTTATGCCCGTTCGCATCTTGGAACGGAAATAAACCTGTTTGTTGATGTCATGATACTTGAGGGGTTGACCTTTTCGATGTTGACCGGGGTGTTCTTGCCGGGCAACTACTATGCTGATGTCAAGGGCCTTCCAATTACAAAAGAAGAGGCTGCAGTGCTTGAGCGGCGCATTAGAACGGGTGCGGAGGGTGTCTGTTTGCCAAGGCTTGGTGACGATAAAGCATTCTTTATAAGTGCGGGCTTTGAGTATCGGTTTTAAGTTCTGAAAATTAGGGCCCCCAGTTTTCTCTTGCGGGAAGACTGGGGGCTTTTAGTTGGGTCTCTGTTTTTGTGTTACTCCCTAGCTACCTATGTTCTTCAGGTATGTTTTTTTCCATTTCAAAGAAGTTTAGCCAGACTATAAAAACGATTCCGGCAATAGCAGTCCCTACTTGTATCAACTCTCCGGATGCTCTTGCAGGTGTATGCGTAAAAACGCTACCAGCAAAGAGTCCGACTAAAAAAAATTGGCGAATGTTCATGATTATCTCTTTTTCAAAAAAGTAATTAAATGGTGGTTAAGCCGATCTGTAGGCAGTTTTGTTATCAAAGACTGTTTTATATTACCCCACTTTTGTGGCAATAAGTCAAGGGTGTTTGTGCGCCATTCCAGATCTTTTTATCAGGGCTTTCTCAAGTGCTTGAAAGATCCGAGCCAGACGTGAAATCACATGAACTCCGCTCGTCCTACTACGCCCTGCGGGCTACGAAGGACAGGCCCTGACGAAAGCCCTGCCCTTCGATACGCTTCGCTACTTCCAGGCTACGTCGTTGACTTCGCCGGATTGGCACAGGATAAACTTCGACAAGCTCAGGGTGTGCGGCCTAAAAATGTAACTTTGCCTAGTGCGACTGGTATTACCCCACTTTTGCGAGAACAAGTCAAGGGTGTCTGCGTGCGCGAATTTTGTGTCAAAATTCTTGTTTTACATCAGGGCTTTGCCGTATGATACAGGTGTTACACGTGTGTACAGAACTACATGGAGGGGATCATGCACAAGTTAAATGCACTTCGCACGATGATGCAGAGTATCATCTACACATTTTCGAGTGGCTACCTATGGATGCTCATGTCGGGAGTGTTTTTTGCACAAGTTCTTTTACAGATCGGTTATCGTACGGTGTCAGAACGGTACCCAGGGGCTGAATATTGTTTACCCATATCTTCTCTACCTGGTGGTATCTGGTTGTTGCCTTGCAGGTGTATGCGTAAAAACGCTGCCAGCAAAGAGTCCGACTAAAAAAAATTGGCGAATGTTCATGATTATACTAATTCTCGAAAATAAGTTTACATTCTAGAATCCGCACACCCTGAGCCTGTCGAAGGGTCTTCCAGGTGCGGATCGTGTGTAAATTTGTCTAGATTTCCCGCACATTTAGACCCTTCGACAAGCTCAGGGTGTGCGGATTATGGGTGCATCGCGTGACGTAAACCATGTGAAAGAATTTTCAGCAATTGGTATTATCTCTTTTTCAAAAAAGTAGTTAAATGGTGATTAAGCCTATGTATCCGCGGTGTTATTGTCAAAGACTGCTTCATATTACCTCACTTTTGTGGCAATAAGTCAAGGGTGTTTGTGCGCCATTTCAGATCTTTTTATCAGGGCTTTCTCAAGTGCTTGAAAGATCCGAGCCAGACGGAAAATCCCATGGACTCCGCTCGTCCTACTACGCCCTGCGGGCTACGAAGGACAGGCCCTGACGAAAGCCCTGCCCTTCGATACGCTTCGCTACTTCCAGGCTACGTCGTTGACTTCGCCGGATTGGCACAGGATAAACTTCGACAAGCTCAGGGTGTGCGGCCTAAAAATGTAACTTTGCCTAGTGCGACTGGTATTACCCCACTTTTGCGAGAACAAGTCAAGGGTGTCTGCGTGCGCGAATTTTGTGTCAAAATTCTTGTTTTACATCAGGGCTTTGCCGTATGATACAGGTGTTACACGTGTGTACAGAACTACATGGAGGGGATCATGCACAAGTTAAATGCACTTCGCACGATGATGCAGAGTATCATCTACACATTTTCGAGTGGCTACCTATGGATGCTCATGTCGGGAGTGTTTTTTGCACAAGTTCTTTTACAGATCGGTTATCGTACGGTGTCAGAACGGTATCCAGGGGCAGAATATCTCTATGTCCTATTTACCCATATTTGCTCTACCTGGTGGTATCTGGTTGTTGCCTTACTGGTACTGCGTTACGTGCGCGGTCAAAAATGTTTACTTGTCTGTTGTATGCGTAGCGGCGCAGTGCAGACGTGGGGCGCGTGGTGGCTTGTTGCGTGGATGACCCTCCTCTCATGGGCCAAGATTCCTCTTGTTTGTGAACCGTGCGTGGTGACCGAGGGTGTAGATCTGGTCCTGCTCATTGTTGTTAGTTTTTTAGGTGTTTTGCAACTTGCACTCAATTTTTTTATGATTCCCGAGATAGCGGACAAAAACTATGCCATCTTACATCTCTACGTGCATGCATTTGATGAGTTGCGCAAACAGTGGTTTCGCATGGTGCAATTTTTCCTCATGCTCTTCTTTCTGTTCTGTGCGAGCGCGCTTCTCATACTATTCTTTGTGTATGCGTTGCGCACGCTGACAGAATGTGTGGTGCTCTGTCCATGGATGCCGCGGATTGCGGAGACGGTTGTCGAGGCCGGCGCAACAACACTGACGGCGACCATCCTGGTTGTTGCGCAGACGCTCTTTTATCTACATGGCACACATAGACAAGCTGCTTCCTGACAGGCTGTTTATAGCGATTTATAGTTGCCACCCGTATCTTTGACGAGTTTTTTGAGTATTGCGATAAACTCGTTGTATTCTTGTTCTGATTCGTAGCTGTTGGGGTTATTGCCAGGCCAGATGGTGAATTTGACGGTAATCCCTGAATCAATAATCAGGTTCTTCGCTTTTTCTAAAGCTTTTGCTACCCAGAGGTGTTTATTGCCAAACGCGCCGCATCCAATAGGTAAAAGATAGAGAACATTGCGTCCGTTTTTAGCGGCAGCCTGAATTGATAGTGCATAGATGTCGTCGAGAATCTTCTGGGCAAGTAGCTCAGCAAAGCTAGTGATCCATTTTTTGGGCTTGCCAGACCATGCGGCTATTAAGGTTTCCCTGTATTGACCAAGCGAGAGCCCCGCAGCAAAAATCTGGTCAATGGTGGTGGTAGGGTGCGGTTCTGGTACCGTAAAACTTTCGAAATGTTGTCCAACCACGATAGCATTGCTCGCAGTTACCGAAACATTCTTGTGGTACATGATTCCACATGTGTAATTTTCTCCGTTCAAAATGTTTTGGAAATTTTCTTGCGTCAGTTCCATAGCAGTGCCGTGCATTGGGTATGTAAAGTAGACATACCCATTTTGTGTTACGAGACTAGTCATTTTGAGCATGTGGACACGTGGATTATTGGGGTCAAAGAAGTTGGTTGAAACCCTCTCATCTTCCCGTATCTGCGAGTAGAGGCGCAATAACATTCCAGGCAAGGCACCCAGACTTACCGCAGGGCCTTGCGTTGGGTCCCAAAGATTGCTCGCGACCGAAGGATCGTCAGTCCCACCGATCTCCTCGATGCCATCGTAGTTTGATGCGGCCAAGAAGGCGGCTTTCTCCTCTTTGAAAGCGGCTGCATATTGCCGTTCAATGCTATCGACATGCTGAGTCCACTTTGCTACAACGATATTAAAAGTCCCCTTTTTTTCTATTGCTGGCAGCTGCGTCTTTTCGAATGTTTTTTTGGTGTAGGTCTCAAACTGCCCAGCGTTATATGTTATCCCCGTTTTTAGATTGGTAATTGTGAAGTCACCGTTTGCATTGAGGGTGAAGGGGCCGCCACTGGTGCCCGGTTTTATAACTGGTCTGTAGGTGCCGCTCTTTTCATCGTAAATCACGGTGACGTTTGTTGCGTTTTTGAAAGTGGTCTCATCCTGACCAGTAAAATATTCGAAGATCGCTGGGCCCTTGAGTTCTAAGAACTTAGGCTCGATTTCTTTTTTAGGCTCTGCGAGCTGTTTTAAGCTCTGTGTGAGACTATCGATATTGTTGCGTGAGCATGCGGTAAGAGCGCATAGCATGCAACAGGTTAGTAAGATGCGTGCAGTCATAGAATTCCTATGGTTTTGTGGGTATGTGGGTTCAGTCAACGTCTTCAAAATTAGTATTCGGATCAATTCCATTCGGGAAGAGAGCAGTAATTTGTTTAGTCGTGGGGCCAGCCTTCTTTGTGAACTCCCACTCAAGCATTTCGCATGTTATCTCTGTGCGCTTATGTACCACCTTATGCCGGGTCAGTAACCGTTTTTTGCTCTGCTTCTTTTGTTTGGAGATCGACTGTTTGTGGGCCGAGACATCAATATACTCAGTGTTGTTGGTGCTGGTGTCGGGGGTCATAGGGAGATTATTATCGTGGATAATACAGAATCCAAAAAAGAGTTGAAAAAATGCTAAACAGAGCGATGGCATGAGTGCCTCTTTTTGTAACGTCCTGCAAGCTTTAGCCTGCTTTTTGGTACTGAATTTAGCAGTAATGCGTACAAAAAGAAATAGGGAGGGCGTAAGCCCGACCCTTCGATACTCAGGATAAACTCCGCCGAAGGCGTAGACGGGTGAAGATGATAATTTAATCGACATCTTCAAGATTGATATTACATTTTTTCATGGTACTAGTGAGCGTGAAAAACAGCTGTGAGATAGGAGCTTCAACTGCTTCTGGCGTCAACTGCTTATCAATTTTTTCCTCAAAATTCCGAAAAACCAGAGCGATCTGTCTGTTGATTTCGGCCGTTCTGAGTCGCCGTTTTTTTGCGACTACCAGAATAGTAATAACCTGGTTTTCGTAAGGATCATACGACTGTATATCGCCAGTACTATTAACTTGGAGACGGGGCATCTGATATTCGGGGAGGAAGTTCATCTGTGGGTTATAAGAAAAAAGTGAAATTAACGATAAAAGTGTTGATAGTAGGCCGCAAAGCATCGCATGCTTCCCTCTTTTTTATTGGTGGTTTTTGGAGATCTTTTTGTCTCACGTCACCATCGAGGTTAGCAACACGGCCGGTGGAAAATAAAGGGTTTGGTGCAGGACTTCCTCAGTTCCATTCAAAGATCCGATTTGAACGTACTTTCGTCTTTT
>CAZWYO010000018.1:0-25764 GCA_964638315.1 uncultured Candidatus Babeliaceae bacterium
ACCGAAACCCAGATGATATACAAAATTCCTTAATTAAGGGGTGCTCAATGTGGGCTATAAGTTTATATAACGGAAAAAACTCAAACTCCGCTCGTCACAAAATTGGATATTTTGAGAAAGCCGGTTTTATACATGACCATAACAATATGCTATATTTAGCATACATCGCATATGAAAGAAGTTACATTTATTCCGCACACCCTGAGCTTGTCGAAGGGTTTCTCGGGTGCGGAACGTGTGTGAATTTTTTCGAATTAACCGCACATTCAGACCCTTCGACAAGCTCAGGGTGTGCGGAGTTTGATACTCTTGAAAACCGTAAAAATGTTAAAAAACTTTTTGCATTTGGTGTAAGGAGCTGAACCATGAAAAAAGAATTTGAACTGAGCAGCGGCAATGTTTTTGCTGATCTCAATCTACCAAACCCAGAAGAAGCTTTAACAAAAGCCGAACTTGCAAGACAGATTAATCGTGTTACTCTTCTTCTTCCCCCTGCTCTTGACTCCGCCGGTACTCAACCGCCTCGTCACGCGCATGGATAAATTGATTGATCATCGAAAGAAGGTGCCTGGCATTGTTGTACGTGAGCCGCTTAAGCGCATTGTTCACGTCCAACCAGGCAAAATCAACATGTTCTGATGAGAGCGCAACCTCATCGGTCGCAGCTTCGCCGACAAAAAAGGTTACATTTTTATCAACCAGTTCACGCGCCTGTCCACGATAATAGTATGAGATAGTTTCGGAAAACCCCTTGATGGGCGAAACAACAAGACCGGTCTCTTCGCGTACCTCGCGCGAAGCAGCCTCTTCAAGAGACTCACCTGCCTCTACCTTGCCCTTGGGAAGGTCCCAGTGGCCGCCAATATAGTGCAACAATAGATAGAGATACTTTCCCGTTTCCGGGTCCCGGCGGTAGACCACAATCCCGGCAGACTGTTCTTTTTTCATGTGCGCGATATCCTCCCTCACTAACCCCAGAATAAGCCGTCCGAATGCAAGACCGACACGCGGACCAATAACGGTCCAACTTCTTATAGTATACCCCCAAATGGCCAAAGAAAAAAATAACTCCGCTCTCTACCTGTTCAACCAGCGCAAGAGGTCCTTAAATGCCGCAATACGATGGTCAAACTGTTCGCGCTCGCCGTTCTTTCTCAACTCAACAAATGTTCTGGTCTCCCCAAGCGGAACAAACATCGTGTCGAATGGTAAGGGGGGATTGACGGGGAAAACCTCAGGAAATACGATAGTCCCATCACACCGGCCCATAAAAACCTCGTACTGGTCGTCGCCATAAAAATAAGCGAGATGGAGCTGGTAGTAGACGGGGTCCCCCTGATTGAGCAGCCGCTGCAAGCCATCAAACCCGATCCCCTTATATAAAAATTTGGTAAAGACCCCAGGAAAATTTTTGTAGCGCTCAAAATAGATTCCCGCATCATCAACAATGACCGGTCTTTTAAGCCGCCGCCACGCCTCTCTCCCCTTTTCTATCGCCACAAAACGCTGGTCGGTGCTCTGCAGTTCGGGCAGCTCTTCGGCATATTGGATAAGCTTAACCTGTGGGGCATAGTGCTCAAAGAACTTGGCAACATCATCAAATTTGCCCTGGTTGCCGGTCGCATAAAAAATTTCGTACATCGTAATATCCCTAAAAAAAATTATCCACAAACTTTTACATAGACCCGCACACCCTGAGCTTGTCGAAGGGTTTCCCGGGTGCGGACCATACAGAAAATTACTCAGATTTGCCGCACATTTAGACCCGGAGTTTATCCTGAGCGAAGTCGAAGGGACAGGCCCCATGCTTCGCCAAGGCTTCGCAGGGCTAGCGTCAGGGTGTGCGGATTTTGAAATGCTAACTTATTTGTCAAAGTTGGTATCCCTACTCCGCGCCTGTTTCAGCTGCGCCCAGTAGTCGAGCCGCTTCTGAATCTCTTTCTCAAACCCGTAAGCCCCCGGCTCATAAAAGACCGTCGTACTCACCCCATCGGGCAAAAAACTCTGCCCCGAAAAACACCCTTCTTCGTTATGATCATACCGGTACCCCGCGCCATACCCGATATTCTTCATCAACTTTGTGGGGGCATTACGAATGTGCAGCGGAACCGGGTCGTTGCGACTCTCACCAACCGCCCTTTTGGCCTTGCCCATCGCAATATAGACACTATTCGATTTTGGCGCGGTAGCCAGATAAATAACGCACTGTGCCAATGCCACGTCACACTCAGGAAAACCCAAAAAGTGGACCGCCTGCTGCGCAGCCATCGCCTGCACGAGCGCTTGTGGGTCAGCGAGCCCAATATCCTCACTCGCAAAACGGATGAGCCGCCGTACGATGTAGAGCGGGTCAGCGCCCCCCTCAATCATGCGGGCGAGCCAGTAGAGCCCTGCCTGGACGTCCGATCCGCGCAACGATTTGTGGAGTGCGGAGATAAGGTTGTAGTGCTCTTCCCCCTGTTTGTCATACGCCACATGCCGGCTGGTCATCGCCTCTTTGATATTTTGTAGACCAATAACCCGTTTGCCCTCAACAAGGGGGGATGTCTGGACCGCGTACTCAAGGGCAGTCAGCGCGACGCGCGCATCACCATTTGCGTAGTTGACCAGCAGAGTTTTAGCATCTTCGTCAAGAGACGGATTACTGTTTAAGAGACCGTTTTCACCGTCGAGCAGGCACCGGTCAACAATCTGCGTAACATGTTCATCTTGGAGCGCATTAAGGATGCAGACCGTGCACCGGCTCAAGAGTGCAGAATTAATTTCGAATGACGGGTTTTCGGTGGTGGCACCGATAAGAATGATGCTGCCACTCTCAAGCGGCTGCAGAAAAGCGTCCTGTTGGGCTTTGTTGAAGCGGTGAATCTCGTCCACAAAAAGAATAGTATTCTTGCCACCAGTCCGGATTCGCCCTTCGGCCTCTTCGATAATGGCTTTAATATCTTTGACCCCATTAAATACCGCGCTAAAAGCGACAAAGGGACGTTGCGTGAGATTGGCGATGACACCGGCCAGAGTAGTCTTGCCCGTGCCCGGCGGCCCCCAAAAGATATAGCTGCCAATAGAATCGTTAACGATAGCGCGGTAGAGCGGCTTATCGCTTGCAAGAATATGTTCTTGTCCAACGACATCTTCGAGGCGACGGGGTCGCATGCGTTGTGCAAGGGGCGGTTTATGTGCTTTAAAAAGGTATAATTGTGGATCCATGGTATTTATTGTACCACAATGGGAGTTTTGTGGGCAGGACAATTGCGCAGGTACTTACAACATTTTAGATGCAAATTGCCCCGCCAACTATCATTCCATCTATGCCGCAAGTTTGGCGAGTACCCGGGTGAGCTTATCCAGATCACCGTCCCCATCGCTCGCTCCAGGTTCTCCTGGGTGAGGCGGATAGTCACCTGGTGGTGGAAGTTTAGGGGAAGGCGGATAGTCACCTATGTCTGGCGGAGTAAGTGGTTTCCCCCCAAACTTGGCTGGGACTCGCTCCAATTCTACCGGACTGGCGTCTTTAAGCTCCTTTTCCCCAAGGATTGTTTGCCAGTTTTTCAACCAGAGAGTTGGGCCATCATTTGACGGCTCAGTTGCTTCCACATCACATGCTGCGCCGAGTAAAAGAGGAGCTACCTTTTTTTTGAGAAAGTCGGCAGGGATAACCTTGTATAAATCTCTAAAATAAAGCCTAGGAACACTTCCATCACTTTCCACGTTTATATTCGTCGGAACCTGGTCAAACAATTCGCCGATTGACTGTTCGTCAAAAAGTCCCCATGTAACATTCTTATCAAAACGCTTCCAAGTTCCGTCAGTCTTAAAATATACATACACGGTGAAAAGATTTTCGTCCTTCTGCTGCTCCTTCTGCTTTTCAAACGTCTCAACAACACTCTTCTTTTGCTGTTCATGTAATTTCTTTGCTGCTTCATCAAGAAGCTTGATTTCATTCTGATCCGTTACAATTTTTTCCCCTGGTGGATTATACCCTACATACACAAGTCGGAGGTTGGGAAGTGCAGTTACATAGAACAATCGGTCAAACACTATCATGCCGCCCCACTTCACCAGCTCCTTCAAATTCTCCGCTCCATCAATACTTTTTATTTGTGGGTCGATAACAAGAAAACCATCCTTAAGTTGCACATTGTTTTTGATCATGCCAAACAACTTCTTAAGCATAGCATCGCCGGGACGATCATGCGACTCGCTAAGGGATTTCATCAAATAAAAAGTAACATTTGTCTTATCACTCCGTTCTAGCCACCCTTTTTCGGGATCCTTGGAGTAGACAGTCATGCTAAAAAGAACGTCTTTTTGTCTCTTTTCATCTACTGCTTGCTTTTTAAAAACTTCCAGAAATTTTTCCTCGGTCAATCCTGCCGCCTGCAGCACCACACCCGATGCACACAGCAGACAGCCCACAAAAATCACCCATATCTTCTTCATCGCATCACTCCCATAGCATGAGAAACAACAGACGGCGCACGCATCTGACAGAATTGACACGCCGCTCCAATCACTAGTCACGTTAGTGCAGCCTCGATTTTTTGTAAACGCATATTTCTACCCAACTATGCTATACTAGTCAAAAGATCCCCACCTACCAACTCTTTCGAATAACCTGCTACAATACCATGATCAAAGCAACTGCAATCTCTCTCTCGTTCGGCGCACAGGCCATCTTCAAGGACGTCTCGTTTCTCATAAACGGTCACGAAAAGATCGGGCTTGTCGGCCGCAATGGCGCCGGCAAAACAACCCTCCTCAAGGCCATCGCCGGCCAGCAGCCACTGACCGATGGGACGATAACCATCGGACGCGACCTGACCTATGCCTACCTGCCACAAGAGGTCATCTTGCGGTCTGACAAACCGGTCATCATCGAGGCCCTCAACACATTTAACAATCTCGGCGACTGCCTCGAAGAGACCGTCGTACTTGAGGACCGTATCGCCCATGATGTCACCATCGATAAAGCCGTCTTAGGAGCGCACCTGGTTGTCCTGCAACAGCGGCTGGTCGACGACCATCTGCGCGAGCATGAACAAGAGACCAAGACCATCCTCCGAGGGCTCGGGTTTAAAGATGCGCAGTTTAGGGTGCCCGTCACCCAGCTGAGCGTCGGCTGGAAGATGCGGCTCTCGCTTGCAAAATTGCTCTTGCAAAGAGCCGATTTTTATCTCTTTGATGAACCGACAAATCACCTTGATCTTCCGGCAAAAGACTGGTTTTTGGACTTTTTACAGCGGGCAAAATTTGGGTATCTACTCGTCTCGCACAACCGCTACTTTCTCGACAACGCCTGCACCACCATTTACGACCTCTCGTGCGGATCGTTAAAAATCTACCAAGGCAACTACACAACTTTTCTCACCCAAAAAGAGCATAACCAGGCGCTGCTTGAAAAACAGTATATCGAACAGCAGAAATATATTAAAAAGCAGATGGAGACGATTCACCGCTTCCGCGCCTCAGCTTCGCGCGCATCGTTAGCGCAGAGCATGCTTAAAGCTGTCCAGAAGATCGAACTGGTCGCTTTTGAACCGACACCCAAAACAGTGGCTTTCCATTTCCCGCCGGTAAAACCATCGGGACGTGAGGTGCTAACAATCGCCCATCTATCCGTCGCATTCGATAATAAACCGATATTTTCTGATGTCTCTTTTTTGATAAAACGGGGCCATAAAGTTGCTCTAATTGCACCAAACGGGACCGGTAAGACTACTCTTCTGAATGCGATAGCCGAAAAACTAATTCCCGCCAAAGGCTCGATCACCTGGGGGCACAACGTGCGAACGGCATTTTTTGAGCAGAACCAAGAGCTGACGCTCGACCGGAACAAGACGGTTCTTGAGATCGCAACCGAGGCATGCCCAAACAGCCTGGCGCGGCAACACGTACGCGCGTATCTGGGTGCTTTTCTCTTTTCGGGCGACGACGTCGAAAAAAAGGTTGACGTGCTCAGCGGGGGAGAAAAAAACCGACTTGCAATGGTAAAAATTCTGTTGCAAGACGCCAACTTTTTGATGCTCGATGAACCGACCAACCACCTCGATCTGCAAGCACTCGAGGTCCTTCTGACGGCGCTCAAACAGTACACCGGTACGATCCTATTTGTTTCACACGAACGGGATTTTTTGAACCGGCTTGCAACCGATATTATCGAACTGACGCCAACCGGCGCGATAACCTATACCGGCAACTATGATGATTATCTGCACTTTAAAGAGGTACAGCTGGCACCGCAAGGTGGGGCCAGCGATGCCGCTGCAAGTAACGCAAAAAAAGAGAAAGTGGTTGATACCTCTCAGCGTGACCAGCACGAAAAACGCAAGCTTATCGGCAAGCTAGAAAACAAGATACGCAAGCTGGAACAAGAAAAAGAAGATCTCGTCAACCGACTCTACCAGATGACCTACGGCACCAAGGAGTATGCGGCTGCCTGCGAACGCCTAACAACCGTTGAGAAGGGTCTTGGCAAGGGGATGCAAGAGTGGGAAAAGCTGATGGAAGACGAGCAGGACTAAAACCAGTCTTCCGGCTCTTCGAGCGACCGCCAACTCATGACGCGGCCTGCAGTACGTGACTGGTTTTCGTCGCCACCGTAGATAACAATATTTTCTGAGCCATCTGTCTCAGCCAGCTTATTCCAATACCGGAGCTCATCAAAGTAGGCAGAATCAACGGTCCGACCGGATTTGATCTCGATCGGCAAGAGCCTGTCGGCATATTCAACAACAATATCAATCTCATGCCCCTGCTTGTCCCGCCAAAAATAGAGCGGTGGACGCACGCCCCGATTGAAAAAATATTTGTGTATCTCGCTCACGACAAAAGACTCAAACAGCCCGCCACGCAGATAGTGTGTTGCAAGCTGGGCCGGGGCCGTTATGCGCAGTAAAGAGCACGCAAGCCCGGTATCGTAAAAATAGAGTTTGGGGGCTTTGATAAGCCGTTTACTAAAATTTTTGAAATGGGGCTGTGCGAGAAAAACAATAAAACTTGCCTCCAGAAGCGAGAGCCATGCGTTTGCAGTATTCACACTAATGCCGCAATCATTGGCGAGAGACGAAACATTAAGAAGCTCGCCGATGCGACCAGCGCAGAGGGCCAAAAAGTTCTGAAAAAGGCTCAGATCCTGAATATTCTGGATTAGTCGCACATCCCGCTCGACATACGTTGCAATGTAACTTGCGTACCAATCTACCGGGTTACGATCATGTAAAAAGAGGCGGGGGTACATGCCGCGAAAGAGTGTCTCTTCAAGCCCCACTGTTCCATCACTTATGGCGGCACCACTAAGCTCTTCGAGCGAAAAGGGGAGCAGCGAGCAGATGGCAACACGACCAGCCAGGGTCTGTGTTATGGCAGAGTGAAGCAGAAAATTTTGCGAACCAGTGAGCACAAAAAAACCCTGTTTCTGCTCAGCGTCCACAATGCCCTGAATGTAGGAAAGCAGATCTGGCACGCGTTGGATCTCATCAAATATCACCCCTGCGCCGGTCGTATAGGCCGCCAAAAAACCGCGTGCGTCGGTTTCGGCAAAGAGACGTGTATCCGTGTCTTCGAGAGAAACATAGGTGTAGGATGGGAATAGCATTTTTGATAACGTCGACTTGCCCGATTGGCGCGGACCAAACAATCCAATGACAGGGAACTGCGTACGCAGCTTCTCTATTTTTTGAGCAATTTTTCTTGCAATCACAACATACCTCTAAAAAACCTGGTTTAACCGCCATAAATATAGTGTAATCAAAAATTGGCCAAATTTGCATTTTGATTGCAAATTTGGCCAAAACTGTTGTTTAGCACGGTCTATTCGGTCAAATAACCAAAACGCAAACGGCCTGGAAATAACCTGACGCAAATTATTGTTACCACCAATTCCTATTTTGTATCATGGAGCTGGCGGCTTGTGTATCTGTCTATTTCAAACGTGATAGACATACAAAAAAAAACAAGTTCAAGAGGTGATGCTATGTTGCGATTTTACAAAGGATTCCTGCTAACCTTGCTCGTTTTTGCTATGCTGCTACCACACAAAACATGTGCCATGGACAAAAGAGAACCAACAAAACTTATCGAACTTCTCAAAAAAGGCGAACAACAAGATGTGCTCTGTTACCTCTCAACCTGCAACCTGGATGAGATTAACAAAAAGGACCATGAAACAGGATCCACAGCACTGCAGCTGGCAGCGCGAAGAGGATATGTAGAGGTTATGAGAGTTTTACTTGAAAAAGGTGCCAAAGTAAATGAGAAGAATGAAGGGGTGGATTGGACAGCCCTACACTATGCTTTCACTTTTGCGCCAGAGGAATTTATAGGGGCAATAGTCACCCTGTTACTCAAAAATGGCGCAGACCCAAATATCTCAGATATCGTTGGAACCACACCATTTGTTCAGGCATGTGAAAAACGCAAATACAAGGTAGTCGATCTCTTCTTCAACAAAACGATAACCTCCTTCAAGCCAGATCTTACAAAAAAAAGGCTTACCGGCCTTCCCCCTCTGATTGATATCCTCACCTCTGACGCGCCTCCACCAAAAATAGTAAAATTATTACTTAAAAATGGCGCCCATACAGGGATTCTTCACGTAGCAGGCAAGGAATATGCGCTTGCAGACTGGGTGAAAATTTTTAGGCCACAGAAAAAGTTCCCCAACTACCAGACCGAAACAATTGCCAATTGCCTTACAGTTGCCCTGCTAAAAAGGGAACTCGAATGGAAAATTAAGAAAAATAGCCCTGGAGTTCAACTGGAATCGCTCGCGCAAAGGCTCCGCGCCGCTGACAAAAAATACTACAAAAGCTTTCTGATGCTCGCCTACTTTCAAAATCAATTTGAAAACACCTGCGCAAAACTCTGCTATATTTTTGACCCCCCGTACAGTAACGGGATCATAGCCACAGTCGCAGAAGAGCTGCAAATCCGTACCACAAAAAACAACCCGATAATTAAACCTGATATTCAGATACATTTTAGGAAAACCTGCAGATGCCTCTCATGCAGAAAATTCAGACGCACACGGCCAACTATGCACCAGAAAAAACTACCAGACACGCCCTTTAAAATCGAATTGATGGAAATAAAAAACTGAACGGGCCACTCTATTGCGCCGAAATAGATAATCTTGTTAAGTTGGTATTGGACATCCACGAGTAATCTAATTTGATTTGTGTCGAAAGACACAAGGAGGTTGTATGCAAAAGCTCACCATTTTTTGTTGCATGCTACTAATCGTTGCCGTTGGCACCACGAACACCATGAAAAAAAACGGGGTATGTAAAAAAAGACTTCTCTACCTCGCCATCCAAGAGGACAATCTGGCCAATGTAAAGGGAATACTTGAAACAAACAAAAAGCTTATCAATGAACCTCTCAAAGATGGATTTGCGGCCCTTCATCTGGCTGTTTATTTCAAACAGATCGAGATTATCAAACATCTTTTAGGCCTTCCCACCATCAATGCAAACGTCCATCGCATCCTATGTGGGTCTGCGCAGGGAGTTACGCCCCTTCACCTTGTAGCAAATAATGGCTCACTAGAGATCATCAATCTACTGAGCACACATCAAAAAATCAGAATCAATATCCGTGATGAGTGGCGACGCACACCGCTCCATTTTGCATCAGCGCAGGGTGCAGTAGCAATAATAGCTTATCTCTGCTCATTACCTGGGATTGCTATCAATATCCGCGACATGGAAGGTCTCTCCCCGCTGGCCTATGCTGTCAAGAGCGGTTCACTCGAAGCCGTTAAGACGCTATGTGGATGTCTCAAGATAAATCTTCTTTATAGTGACTGGGAAAAATCGATCGCTCTACACCTCGCAGCAGGAAATAACGGGACCGATATTATAAATTTTTTTCTCTCTAAAGGGGTGCCTGTCGACATTAGAAATGAACTCGGTTTCACACCACTGCATGTCGCCTCATTTTGCGGAAATAAAGATGCGATAAACCAACTCATAAATTGCGGTGCAGATGTTAATGCTCTGACAAAAAAGAAAGAGAAGCCCATAGACCTCTGTTTTATGCGTGGGCACTACGCGGCGGCAGCCGATCTTCTGAAAAACGGCGCATATATGACCGAAGCGCTATGGAAAAAAGTCTGCAAAAATGGAAACTTTTCACCTGTCGTTGATGCCCTGATCATCGACCCTTTTGTGAAAATAGATGGTCCCAAGAAAAAAACAGACCTTTATAAAAGCATACATATTGCCATAAAAAATAAACAAAACACGCCGCTAGAACGGGTTTTTCGGAAATATGTCCAACAAATCTCTCAGGGCTATGGGCCAAATATCGTTCTAACTGAAGAAGACCAGAAGATTGAAAAGCAGTATTTTAAACCCCTACTGTGAAGCCCAAAACTGTGGTATACTAGACTCTAATCTACTTTTTCATATTTTTTTGAGGACTATATGTCCATTATCATTGGCATCATAATCACACTCGCCGTCATAGCAATTATGTTGTTTTTCAGCTCCTTTGTTATTGTTGAGCAGCAAAAATTAGTTATTGTACAACGCTTTGGCAAGTTTAGCCGTGTCCTACAGCCCGGCCTAAACTTTAAAATACCGGTCGTAGAACTCGTTGCCGGAACGGTGAACCTCCGGATTCGGCAGCTCGACGTGCGCGTCGAAACCAAAACTGAAGACAACGTGTTTGTTTTTGTTATCGTTTCGGTCCAGTATTTTGTTGATCCAAAGGGCGTATACGAGGCTTTTTATAAGCTACAAAACCCAGAACAGCAGATAACGTCATTTGTGTTTGATGTCGTACGTGCACGCGTGCCACGGCTCAAACTTGACGATCTCTTTGAGAAAAAAGATGAAATTGCCATTGCCGTCAAGGACGAAATCACGCAAGTGATGAATGATTTTGGGTATATCATTCTAAAAGCACTTATCACCGATATCGAACCTGACTCTAAGGTCAAGGCCTCCATGAACGAGATTAACACTGCGCAGCGGCTCCGCATTGCGGCCGTTGAAAAGGGCGAGGCTGAGCGTATCCTTAAAGTGAAATCGGCGGAAGCAGAAGCGCAGAGTAAAGCGCTACAGGGCAAGGGCATAGCAGATCAACGGCGCGCCATTGTTGAGGGCCTGCGCGAGTCGGTAAGCGAATTTCAAGAGAGCGTCCCGGGGACATCTGCCCACGACGTGATGAACCTCGTGCTCATGACCCAGTACTTTGACACGCTCAAAGAGATCGGTGCATCATCAACCACAAACACCATTCTGATCCCCCACTCGCCCGGCAACTTATCAGATATTTCTGACCAGATGCGCAATGCGATGATTACGGCGCAACAAGTTGGTAAAAAGTAGGCGACAAAACAAGAATTTTTTTCAATCTATTGCGCCTTGGGCCATCTCTCTGTTAAATTCAGAATAGTTAAGTTCATGTATAGACTATTTTAAAAAATGGAGAGACCGTGAAACATTCGGCAGTATTAATCGTTGTCCTTGTGCTATCTGCTGTTGGGTCTTGTTGGATCCAGGCGGCCAAAGGCACTAGAGAAACAAAAAAGAAAATAATGGCCACAAGCCCAGAGTTTTTTCAGGATCCCCGCAAGATCCTCAGGGAAAAATATCGTCGCGAATTCGCAGAATATAACTATAACAACTCGAAAAAACAGACCCATTAATATTTTTCACGACACGACACTATTGTGATCGTCAAATAACCTGCTATAATACTTTTTTTATTGGTCTTAGAGACCAGAGAATGCCACAGGGAAGAGAGGAACCTATGCAACCGTCCAATCTCATTTATACAATCGAAGACCTTGGCGATCTGGTGCCATTTTTGAATCGCAATAATAGTGCTCGCACACTCATGATATTTGACATAGATGATACACTCATACGGATGTGCGATCATCAAGCATCAGGAACTTGGTATAGAGAGGCTCACGACGAACTTACGGCTCAGGGGAAGTCTGCAGAAGAAGCAAAGTTCATTCTTTTTCAGACACACATCTCCGCCCTATACCGCACACCGGTCGAATTGGTAAACAAAAAAATATCAGAACATATCAGCATGTTAAGCGAAAACAAGGTTACCACCATCTGCCTTACCGCACGCGAAGGACGCTGCCTTCTTTATGCAACGCTCAGGCATCTGAACGATGCGCATATCAACTTCATGCAGAGCGAGGAATGTCTAAAAAAGACACTCTTTTTCCCCGAAATACCTGATTGCGACATCATCTATTCATCTGGAATACTCTTCACCGGCGGCGCAAACAAAGGAGAGGTTCTTGAGCTCTTTTTTAAAAAAACTGGCTACCTACCAACACATATAATCTTTGTCGACGACTCTTTAGTTAATGTCGAGGCGGTCAGCATAAGCGCCAAGAAAATGGGAATAGCGTTCGATGGTTTTCATTTTACTGGCGTTAAAATACCCCTTACAGAACCAACTTTTGTGGTACATAAGAAACCAATCCAACCAGAGCGGTAAGCCGCTTGACGCCCAGATGTGGTCTGATTTTTATTGATTTTCGCCAAACATGCCTGGTACGATAAATATAGGTCGTACAAAATGGAAGGTTATGGTTATGAAAAATATACGTATGTTCATGGTGATTATGTTTCTGACATGGGCAAGTGGCGCTTTCTCGCGGCTCACGGAGTTCCTCCCCTCAGACAACGAATACAGTCAAAACCAAGGCAAACAAACAACTAAGCTCGATATCAAGACCATAGAACTCGAAAACAAACTCCGCGACAAGTACAATATGTCACGTGACCAAGAAAAAAAACTACGCGAAGAGCTGGCCAATCTAGAACAGAAAAAAGCTGCCGAAGAGAGAATGACAAAGCATCTCAACGAACTTGGTGCACTCGATGCAGCACTCAAGTGCAATGTCGAGATACTTAAACAGATTAACGATGAGATACGACGACTAAAAAATCTTAAGTCCCATAAAAAAACCGCTAGCATCTTAAAAGATATCAAGAAACAGACGCGGGACCTAAAAAAGCAACAAGGCAAACTTGATGATGTGGTAAAAGCTCTTATTAAAAAAAGAGATGGTGTTCAGCTGAAAATCAAGAAAATAGCCTAACCATTTGCACCCTGCTGTCAATCGCGTTATCATAAACTTATAAGTACCACCAAATATCCTTATAAAAGGTTTTTATGTATATCATGAGAAGCGCACTATGCGCGATTGTTTTTTTATGCGCCCCGCTGCACACATATATTCGCGAAACTGACTCACTAGTCGATATAGTCGATATAGGTGATCAAAATACCCTCGTTGTTTTCGATCTTGACGACACCCTCATCCGCGGTTTTGGCGCAGCAACTGACGAATGGTTCAGAGCACACGTAAAAGAACTTGTTGACGCAGGTAAGACCGCCAGTGAAGCGATTGATATGGTCCTGCCCGCCTACGCCGCAGCACAGTGCACCACCAGAGTGCAGTTTGTTGAAAACAGCGCGCCAGATATTCTTACTGAGCTGCGTACACGAAAAATTCGCACCATCGCGCTCACCTCACGCGGCAGAAAAGAGCTCTTTGCCGCAACATTCCGACAATTTTCTGATCTTGGCATCACGCTTAAACAGGACGACCCCGCATGGCAACAGATGTTCACGCTCGAGCCGCTACGCGGGGAGACACGCTATCAGGATGGGATCATTTTCTGTGATGGGAATAACAAAGGGGCCGCCCTTGAAGTTTTTTTTGAACGACTCGGTTACCGCCCCACCCATATTATTTTTGTCGATGACTCTCTCGGCAACCTTCAGGCCGTTGAGAAGCTCGCAGAAAAGCTCCATATTCGCTTTAATGGATTCCACTATTTGCGTGTGCAACACGGGCTTTTGGATCAGCCGATTCTCACGCCGTCTTATGCGTCATCAACGCCTTCCAGCCAACAGGAAACCTCGGTTCAATAATCTGTGAAACGAGTGAAGCGTAGACCCCTATCTCCCGCTGGGCATTTGGGGCAAGCCGGAGCCCCGCAAGACGTGCATAGCCAGCAAGACTCGCTGTCTCAATGAACTCGGTATACATAGATTGCGGCAGAATAAGACGGGCCTGTTCAGGGCAGACACCCTGTTTGAGAAGACTATTATAATAGGCCACAGATTGTGCGACAAATTCGCGCATTTCGGCAACAAGTTCGTCACTTTTTTCAACGAGATTTGCGCTCGATCCCTGTTTGACATTTGCGTCACACTGGCGCAGGGACGCCGGCACAAAACATTCCGGTTCGCTCGTCACATAGCGGCGCGAGACCTCGTTGCGGCAAAAGCCGACCGTGTGCCGGTACCACTCACGCGCAATAAAGATCGGCATGCGAATACGGAACCGAAGCTGCGGATGAAAGAATGGCGCGATATGTCTATGTTTTGCCAAATAATCGATAAGTTGAGCATCCCGCTCGGCAAGCACGTCATGCCCATCGACATGCTCAAAAGCTGACTCTTTATTAAACGAAACCCGGGCGGCATTTACGATGGTAAGATCATTACCAAAGCATTCGATAAGTTCGACAAAACCAATATTATCTGTGAGAAACAACTTCATGTTCTACCCTCTCTTTTTTTATCACACTTTTTTGCCAAGTATCAATCGGTAGACCGCCTCGGCAACTCGCGGTGTGTCGTTAAGATCGCCACTGTAGGGCACATCAGGCTTATACGCCTCGTTATTCCCGCGCAAACGGCCCCGATATACTTTTATAGGAAATGTAAACATCCCCTGGCCGCTCGGCAGCTTCTCGCTGCGCACCTCCATGTAGAAGGTGTCTGCACCCGTCTGCTCCCCAAAGAGAATAACCGGATGTTTTAGATGCTTGAGCTCATCTATAAAATCGAGACATGCGCTGACACAGGCATGGTCAATTATGACAAAAATAGGGGCAGTAACGGGATTGGGCACCTGCTTGATGTGAGGTTTATACTCACCCTTCGGCACCCGAACCAGCTTATCACCATGCTCAGATGCGGTCTTCATAGTCTGGTAGAACTCGTCATAACCGCGTGCAAGCTCACTCTCTTTACCAAAATCTTTTGCACAACCCTGCGCGATTTTTTTGATATGCAAAAGGTTGCCAGCGCTCACGCGATAATCAAGAGCGATCTTTTCCCAGAGCTCGTAGCGCTGCTGTTGGGCGTAGGAAGGAGAAAAGAGCTCTGAAATTATCTGACCGCTCCATGCAGAATTACCGCCCGTATTGCCATGCAGATCAAAAATAATCGCTCTGTAGTGGCGCAGATGCACCAACATCTTAAACATCTCAGCAAGCCGACCCTTCTGCTCCTCTCCGCCAAGCTCAAAGGTTGGTATCCGGATCCATGCTACGTGAGGGGCAATCTCATCAAAAGCTACCAGCTTTTTCGGGTCCTGTTTTTCTGTTTTAGTGGCGGTTTTCGCTTTTTTCTTTAGTGGACCGGTCCGAAGATGGCTGTCATGGAAACTGCTGACAAACGACTTAACAACGGCCTCATAACCATCGTGATCGATAATAGTAGTGAGGGCATTAAGGGCATTCTGGTAAGCAGCTTCAAGATTTTGGGAAAAATGCGGGTCTTCGGCATTGACGGGGCCCGGATGATTTTCAAGGATCTGAGCACGCATAAAATCGAGGTCCTGCCGCGCCATGCGCTGCCAGTAACTGCCGTCTTCATCGCACCCACAGAAGAGGGTGACCAATAAAACTAGAGATGTGGACAAGAGATAGTTTTTGTTCATCTTCGCACCGTATCGGTTTCTATAAAAGAGTTAACGCTTAGTAGCAGTTTACCGGAAAACGGTCAGTTTTTCACGAGAGTTTTTTGGCCTGTTTTTTGGCGCTAAACCAGCAGGTGCAAATTGCCAAGACAACGCCTGTGGTAGCAACCACACAGCTAACACCGACCTGAACGCCTCCCACTATCGTTTCGATGGTCTTGCAGGCTCCATCGCACACCGCATGGCTCACGCACGAGCTGCATCCAAGTGAAAGCACTAACCCAATCAACAGAAGATTTTTTTTCATATTTTTAGATCCGCTATTATTAACCATTACTAGTAAAATAATAGCGGATAAACGACGTTTTTGCAAGATTCAACGCCCCCGATGTTTCGCCTTGCGCTTTTGCTGTGCCAACTCAAATTTTCTCATTTTCTCTTCTTCACAAACTTCTTTTGACTGCCGCTTGCGCTCACCCTTTTGGGCTTCAAGATCTCGCTTGAATGCCTCCTGCGCTTTGGTACCAACTCCAACTGCAACTTCTTTGCGGACCAGACGCTGCAGACGCTTGGGATTTATTCGTTTCTCGCTCTCGGGATCAGCTTCAACTGGACGTGTAAATTGCAAATTGCTGTAGCTACTCTGTACAAATGCAAGCACCTGGCAGTCGGCCGGTTCTACACCGAAAGTCACACGTGCAACCTCAAGTTGGTCATCATGAAGACGCTCAAAAACACCGACCCAGAACTGGTCGTCAAAAAAAATAGTAAGACGGCTCTTCATTGTTTTGGCCCTCCTGTCCCACTCATGCCACTTGATACGAGACTCGGACAATCCCTCCCTTACACTTGACCTTGGTCACCTCCACGCGCCCAACGGCAGACGAGACAGACACATGTGTCCCACCACAGGGGCACGAGGCGAACTTCCCAATATGAACAACACAGACCGGCTTGCCAGCAGGAAGATAGTCTGGAACATGCAGACAGACCTTTTCAAGCTCGTCGCGCGCCATAAGAGCGCTCGTAACAGGAATATTCTCTTTAACCAGTGCATCCACATTTATCTGTAGCTCTTGCTGAAAAGTCGCGCACT
The DNA here is from genome assembly GCA_964638315.1 of uncultured Candidatus Babeliaceae bacterium. Taxonomy (GTDB): domain Bacteria; phylum Babelota; class Babeliae; order Babelales; family Babelaceae; genus CAZWYO01. The sequence continues at coordinate 16,797 of CAZWYO010000018.1, forward strand.
CTTCAGGCGTCATAGTGGCCACATATTCGACATAGGGATGGTCGGGAAAATGGTACCCCTTGCCATTAGTAAGCGACCGTCCCGTGTTTTCCATCGCAACATCGAGCAGGTGGCCTGCAGTGTGCAAACGGCTCAATAGGTTCCGACGTGCGGTATCAATGCGTGCGGTAACCGCAGCTCCCTGGCCAAATGAGCCCGAAACAAATTCACCAAAATGGTAGACGATCCCATCCGCAAACCGTGCATCATCAACCCTAAAAACACCCATGTCCCCAATGATTTCACCGTGATCTGCGGGCTGTCCGCCACCTTGAGGATAGAAGACCGTTCGATCGAGTATGACCGCTCTTTTGCCGTCCCGCTCGACGACATCAACGACCTGTGCGGTCGTCGCGGCTATGTCCCAATTGTTAATGTAGAGTAATTCTGTTTCCATAGTAGTAATCCATCCTCTGCGTGAATTCAAAAGTACCATCACCTGACCCGGGATCAAATATGCCAAATTTATACACTAAAGAAAAGGGGCATAAATCAAAACAAAACAGCTGTATTTATTGGGGCGATCCGCGAGAGGTATACCTTTATAACAGCTGAAATGAAACAATAACGCAAATAATGGCCCGACACCGTTGGTTACCCCAAAGATACCGGGCCACATAAAAAATTAAACCCGCACGTTACTCTTTTACTGCGATAAACTTGAGGCTAGAGATCGGCAGCTCTTTAGTGCCGAACCACTTCTCATTTACGGAGAAATCCTCGTCAACAATCGTCACCTTAAACCCAAGCTCCGTCAAACGATCAATGTACTCCTGCTTACTTATCGCACCACTCACGCACGCGCAGAGCAACTTGGTATCCCTTTTCTGTTCTGGTGTGAGTGATCCAGTCAACACCACATCCGAGATCGCCATGGCCCCATTCTGTTTGAGAATGCGATGGATCTCCTTGAACACCTTCATCTTATCGGGCGCCAGATTGATAACGCAGTTGCTGATCACCACATCGACGGTACCGGTCGCAACAGGCATGTTTTCAATGTCCCCAAGCCTAAACTCAACATTGTCATACCCATACTTGACGGCATTAGCGCGTGCTTTTGCGATCATCTTCTTGGTCATGTCGATGCCAATAACTTGTCCCGATTGACCCACCTTGCGCGCAGCTAAAAAGCAATCAAACCCTGCACCAGATCCCAGATCGACAACCGTCGAGCCAGACTTAATTGGAGCAAAACTTACTGGATTGCCGCACCCAAGACCCAAATTAGCATCAGCAAGGTCATCGATCTCCTCGCGCGAATAACCAATCTCTTCAGACAGCGCGGCGCCACCGCCACAGCATCCGCCCCCCAGACAGCACATGCCACCCTCGTCCGCTACTTTGCCGTACTCTTGCTGTATGACCGCTTTGAGATCAGCACTGCTAGCGGGAGCTTTCTGCTCTGTCTGCTTCACCGCTTTTTTACCACAACAGCCTCCAGGACAACAGCAGCCAGACATGGTGGCTAGAGGAAAACTACACATGACAAAACAGACCGATACACGGCTCAGTTTGAAAGATATCTTCATATAAAACTCCTTGAAAAAATGGATTAGCCCGCTTACGAGAACTATTCTCTTCAACCTCCCACACCCTCCACAATACTACAATCAGGACGCCCCCCCACCTAAATTACCCCAGCAGTTATCTGCTTTCTCAAAACAACGCCACACCTTTCAACCACTTTATGCGATTGAGCGCGGCCCATGTCGGTCTTTAGGAACGCCGTGTACTTATACAAAAATTTTTCCTCGGAGATACGCTTGCTATTTGCGAGCACGCTCGCCACTGGACCGTTCTCCCATACCTTCGCAGCGTCCGGAACATCTCCCAAAATGGTTGGCCTCAGATAGGCAACCACCGATGGTGTAATAGAGTTGGTGCGTGCAGCATATTCGAGAATACCCATCATGTTGCAAAAATGTTGGGGGACTTTCTCCTGCCCAAACATCTTCGCCACGGTTCCGGGGAACCAGACGAGAAAATGGAATACCGCCTCGTACGTCTCCTCAGAAAAGAAGGCCCCCGGCGCCTCATTCACAAGTACTTTCTCAACACCTGCAAGTTGCCCAACTGCAGAAGACATACTGAGCAAAAAGAGTAGAACAAAAGTTTTCCGCGCCATCTTAGGCCTCCCACACCTGATACAAAACGCACACCTAAAAACACAAAAAAACTCACGTACTCGAGCATACCACAGTGCCAGTTCAACAGCCAAACCTTGCCTCGCACTAGAAAAAAATGATCTCACGAGCTATAATAATAGCGTATATAAGTCACTTTTTTGGTATTAAACCATGAAAAAAATATGGGTCGCATCAACAAACCAATCAAAGATCGATGGAACTCGCATGGCGTTTGAGTTGCTCTATCCAGGCGCTGAGTTTACCGCGATAGGTCAAAAGATCCCCTCAACAGACACTAAAGTACTTTGGCACGGAGAGCTCGTCGAGCAGCCACGAACTGACGAAGATACTAAGCATGGGGCATTCGCGCGCCTTCAATATCTCATGGATATCAGCGTAACGCATAGCCAAGAACCGGATTTTTATGTCGCAATCGAGGCGGGTGTTGCACCGTACGGAGATGGGCTTATTGCTTCTTCCTGGGCAGCGGTATCAAATGGGGTTAATACAGAATCATACGGAAGATCCCCTAGCTTTATCGTCCCACCCCGTGTTGTCGAAGAGATGCAAAAGGGGCATACCATGCTCGAGGCATGCAAAATCGTCTACCCTCCGCATATGAATCCCAATGCAAAAGACGGACTTATCGCAATTCTTTCTGGTGGCGTAATCACCCGAACAGATCTCTCGGCCCAAGCAGTTATGATGGCGCTGTTGGAGGTTAAGAATCGTGCGTTGTATGGGAAATACGCTTAAATCATGCAAAAATGCTTTGACAAGCCTATGCTGCACCTCTATAATAAAAACTGAATTAGCGCCATAGATCGTTGATACCATATAACCTAAACCATCAGGAGTTTTATTTATGAAATTGTCTATCAAGAGACTTTTATTAATCAGCATTTTCAGCATTCAGTTATTACCAATGGCCGCTGAGGCAATGCAAGAAAAAGAAAACCCACCGAAGAAAGAAGAACCAAAACCATGGTTGCATCAACGCTTATATAATGAGTATAGAGAACAACCTACTTGGGTCCAAGTAGCAGGGGCTGGCCCCGCCTGTTTAGCTCTCTACTCCGTTCCTGTGGGATTTTTTAAAAATCTTTTGTGCTTAGTCTTTGGAATCAAGCCAGGAACATCCACCACCTTCGATACGAGTAAATCGATCGCTGAACCCTTTTACAAAAATCTTCCCCCAGTTATACAGGTCCCAATTGCCTTATGTATCTTGCCGCTCATTGGTAGTGCTGTTGAAACTGGCTACACTCTTAAATCAGTTGGGAAGGCTATCGGAACTGTGGCTAAAAATGTCGCGACCGCAGTGCAGGGCAAAAACTAATAAACAACGACCATTACATAAAGAGCCTGGTGAACGATTACGCGGACAGATCTCTCGGCACAGGCGATTGTCATGGCGCTGTTAAAAGCAAATAATGGGGATTTGTACGTAAAATAGGGCTAAAAAACAGATGGTTACTATGCGAGAGCAAAACACAAAAGTAGTTATCTTCGATGTTGATGGCGTTCTGATTAACAGCACAGATGCATTCGGCAACTACCTGTGGAAAAAAGACATCGAAAAAGATCTCGGGATAACCCCCGATCAAGTAGAACAGATTTTTTCTAACGAGTGGCCCGCGGTAATCAGAGGGCATATTGATACAAGACAGCACTTTGAGAAAAGGCTCACAACATTGCAGCTAGAGCTTCCAGTTGATACGTTTATGGACTACTGGCTCGAGCATGATACAAATATTAACAGAGAAATAATACCGGAAATCGAAGCTATCAAGGGCATAAAACTCTATATCGGCACCAATCAAGATCCATATCGGGCGGCATTCCTGCAAAAGAAGTTTGCCAAATATTTTGATGGAATGTTTGCCTCGCATCAGATTGGGTTTATCAAGCCGGAGCCAGAATATTTTGAATACATCGAATCACACCTGAACATGCAAGCCGCTAATATTGCCTTTATTGATGATTCTCTGTCCAACATTCAGGCGGCTATACAGCGTGGGTGGATATGCCATCATTACCAAAATATCGAAGGGTATAGAGATTTTATCCGGTCTTGTGCCCACTAAAACATCGCCCGCTTCAACCCAAAATACTCAGTCTTGCGCTCACCACTTTTCAGATCTTCTCCAAAATAGCCCCAGCCCAGTAATATTTACGCGGCTGCGCGGCCTATCCTACTTGACAATTATAATTATTATGGTTATTATAATTATTATAATTGCATTACATTAAGATATAAGATTCAATAAAATTGGGATCCGTGGAGAAATATGAAAAATTTTACCAAAATAACAGCATTAGCAATCCTATTTTGCATTGCAATGCAAACGCATCCTGTGATAGATACTACTCTGAAGGTCATTGGTGCTGGAACAAGTGCGATAGGCTTTATAGCTGGAATAACGATAATGGCAAAAGAGTACATCAATGACAATCAGAAGCAGTATACAGAAACTATATGGCACGCGCTGATGGGGACGGTTGTAGCTGAAGATTCGAGCCAGTCAAGCTATTTTTTAAAGATCAAAGACCTGCTCTGCCCAAAACCCCGGGGGAGATACGTGCGAAACAAAAAAAAGAGTAAGGAAATTATTAAAGATGCCATCAATAATGGGTTGGATATCAATCAGGAGTGTAATTTTGGGTACTGGTCTGAGCTTCCTCTTCATGAGGCTGTTCGACACGAAAAAAATATTTCAATCATCAAACTTCTTCTCGATAATGGCGCCAAAGTGAACCTAAAAAACGCCCGAGAGGAATGTCTATTGCATAAGGCCGCCGACATAAAGGTTGTCGATTTTCTTCTATCCAAAGGGTGTGATCCAAACCTTCAGAATGCCCGTGGCCAGACAGCGCTGCACTATTTCCTCACTAGACAGAGCGGTCTAGTGATAAGCAAACTCCTTCTCGCCCACGGTGCCAGATGCGACATCAAGGACCGGCACGGAGATACGCCGCTCCATCAGATCCTCAAAAAAAAGAATTCACCAGACCACCTCGAGTTTATTGCATTACTTCTCAACCAAAAAGATTGTGATTCAAATAGCCAAAATATGGACGGACAGACTGCCTTACACCTTGCCATAGAAAACCACCAATATCAGCTTGTTAAGCTACTAATCGATCATGGTGCCAATCCGCTCATAAAAAACAAAAACGGAAAGACTGCATTCGATCTTAGCTGTTCGACGCTCATACAGGGCGAACTACGGAGAGGACTAAACAGCAAGTATGAGGTCGACGATACAGTAACCCATCAGGATATTACAGACATCAAACCATTTGCATCGGAAAAAGCAGCAACCGACGCATATCGGCAGCTTCAGGAAGAGATAAAAAAACATGGACATACGTCGTTGATAGTCGACAAAATGCTTCTTTTCTGTCAACGACTAATGCGTTATAAGGTTATGATAGATATTGCAAAACAAAAGACCTACACCCAAACACTCGGCCTCAGTATAAACAAAGCCGGCTACATTACCATGAAACTGCTTCCTCAAACCATTGATCGCGCACAAACGGGAGTAAACGGTAGTAAATTGACCGAGATAAACGAACAAAATACACTCCTGTTCATGTTAAAAATCGACAAAAACAGAACCACTACACGTAACCGACTTTATGCGCTACAACAAAAACGCGTTAACCACGCACCCAACAAGTCGGCGAAGTCTTTCTTCCCCGAAATCTTCATAGATGATGAGACAGTTGGAACTAACGCATCTGGCATATATCGCACACAAGAATGCGTAATCTGGGTAGCTGAATGGGCGCTGTATACGGATGACTGGGTTCTTACCGTCATGCATGAATTTCTCCACCACCTACAATATATTACCGGCCGAGAAATGGGTGGTTCTGATGGTGCACCAGTAAAAAACGATGATGAACTCGCAGAATCTTTCGGCGAGATCATCAATGAGTATTTTGCTGAAAAAGGAAAAATAAAACTCGCCCCAGATAAAGAGAAACTCCTTGAAAAATTGCGCGCAGAAATAAAACCGAATAAATATACACAAAAACAGATCGTTGATAAGTTGCTATGCGGCTTACCATACTTTTCCCAACTCATGAATTACGCGGTACTGCTACACGAACAAAAAAAGAAAAATCCCAATACAGCACTTCAAGAACACGAAAAGGCCATACTCACGTGTTATGAGAAGCTTTGGCCTGAGATAAATAGGCGTATAATATGCGCTACAAAAAAGATGGAAAAAGTCGATATCTGCGCAGAGAATGCAACTCGCTGCGAAGAACTTGCATTCAGGCAACACACTAAGAAAAAAGATTTTGAAAAATATACCAACAAAATAAAAGGCAAGCTGCGCACCTACTACGCTAAGAAAAACAAGCTTACATACGAGCTGCAGAAAAAGATCGATAAAGCAAGGAACTATCGTTACGGTAGCAAAGGATTTTTAAAACTCAAAAAAGAGCTCGGCCTCATACCAAGCTGATACCAATTTTTGTGCACGATCCGCACCCGGGTAACCATGCAACTAAAACCTCGCCCGTTTCAACCCAAAATACTCAGTCTTGCGCTCACCATTTTTCAGGTCATCCCAGTCAAGATCTTTGATGGGCGCTGGGAAAACGATTTCGCTTGCCAGCTCTTCTTTGCCGTACCAGCCGACGTTCACGATGCCCTCAATCTTGGCCTCGTCAGTCTCAATAAGTTCACCACCGACCAGGTCACACAAAAACCAGAATTTGAACATCCGGTATTTTTCGGTTAAGAGATCCTCCACAAACAAAAGATTGCCCACATGGACCTCAAGCCCCGTCTCTTCCATCACCTCACGCTTGACGGTATCGACCAGGTCTTCGCCATGGTTGGCGCCCCCGCCGGGGCCCAGCAAAAAAGACCCACCGCGTCCATCGGGACACCGGTTCAGCAGGATCTTGCCGTCATGTATGATAACCGCCGAAGCGGCGATACGCACTATTTTTTCCATCATGCCCTCAGATCTGTTTTTCAAAACTCTGCTTAACCACCTGCTGGATGTTTTGCTGGGGGCTGCCCTTGCGATACCCATGACACAACGCGCAGAGGTTGATGAACTTGTAAGACCCCCAAGAACCATAGCGTTCGAAGTGTTTATTTATTTTTTTCTCAGCCCACATCGTGCCGACGCCCGCCGCAGCAAGCGCCCCGACCTTTGCCCACTTATTTTTGCCGTTCGTTTTGAGAAGTTTCCCCACCCACCAGAAACAGGTGGCGCTCACCATTGGCGTGAACCATGAAGCAAAATTTGCAAAATGCTCTTTCCAGCTGAGCTCTTCAGGACAGGTCAACCGTATCTTCTCGCGGGTACAGCTTCTTTTGATCTTAGCAACTATGTTTTTATCCACTATCCCTTCCAACAGATTATTCAGATCAGACGGGGTCAAATTTTTTAAGATCTGTTTTGCGTCTTCGGCCTCTTTTTTGTTTTCGCCCTCCAGGCACGTATCAAACATGTTTACTACTTTTTGTTTATCAAGACCGTCCAAACAACCCGACGGCAAATCTGGCAAAAAGAGCGACGGCTCATAACACCCGTTTTTCTCGTGAGATTGTATAAGTTCAGTTCGCAAGCCAACGGAAAGATTGGTTTCCCGCTTGTTGAATTCTTTCCAGTCATTCTGTTGTATCATACTATAGTTTCTGGACAACTTGTGCGTAAAAGGCTTGATACCTGCAATAATTCTCTCGCAGTCAGCAAGCGATACGTCTTTAAGCTTATCTTCTTGAACAACTTTGTCATACTGGGCACAGAGATAGATAATGTTATAGAGTTTTTTTCTGCCAGTTTCACAGATGTTTTGTTTCCCAAGTTTACCGATAGCGGCCTCCAAGAACTTCCGTTTTTCTTCCAGGCTAAGGGCATCGATAGCCACACCAATCCCCCCTTGTGCTTCGATTAGTAAAAAATTACGCATCTGTTCTTGCGTAATCTTTTCCATCCCCCACGCCGGCACCACCTGGAACAAAACAACCAGATACCACCCCACCAATAAAATTTTTCTCATCACGTTCACACCTGCTAACCTAGGTTTCCAAGAGAACTACCAGGTACAGTATACCAAAAACACCAATTTTCTAACCGCTTCTAATATTTTACGATAAACGATAAAAATATATTGATAAACGATAAGCGATGTGATAGAGTTTAGTCGGTTAAAAAAATTTGGCAGGGTAGAGGATGAGAGATGAAGATGTATAAAAAGGGCAGCCCACGGCATAAAACAGTAAAACGATATGTAAGAAAAGTTTTTGAATTAGCGCTAGCGGAGCTACTCTCCGCCGCGATCGTGGGTGGCATTTATATGGGTATACATGCGACAGGAGGTGAGGATACAGAAAAGAGATGCTTGGGGAAAATGGGTCCCAATGTCGACAGAATCACGTTAACATTTTGCATAGACCGGAGGGAGGATGTATCGAAGGTGTGTGCGGAGGTGGGGCAGCAGATGTCCAGCTGGCTTGAGAAGAATCATAGAATTTGAAATAGCAGAAAACCACAACGATCTATTCCCTACACCCGTCTACGCCGGGCTTGCGCCGAAGCGGAGTTTATCCTGAGCTCGGTCGAAAGGCCTGGCTGTCACCGGGCTGGTGCAGGATAAACTCAGGGTCTTGATGTAGGCAGAATACATCAAATCCGCTCACCCTGAGCTTGTCGAAGGGTCTGAAGGTTGGGCATCGAAAAACAATTTTTATATCGGGACCGCTCTGTTCAGACCCTTCGACAAGCTCAGGAACTGTGTTGTCAAGGATGTTTTTGAAGAGA
>CAZWYO010000019.1:0-23951 GCA_964638315.1 uncultured Candidatus Babeliaceae bacterium
ATAAGACCCGGAGTTTATCCTGAGCCTGTCGAAGGAACAAGCTCAGGGTGTGCGGTGGTAGAGTGAGCTTTTTATCTATGGCTGGGTTTTGTTGCGACATTTATTGTTGGGATTGTTGATTTAAAGGTGATTTTCAACACCGCTCATGTCTCTTCCAACTTCGCTCCTTCGGAGCTACGTAGGACAGGCCGATACACCCTTCCCTTCGATACGCTTCGCTACTCAGGATAAACTCCGCCTTGGCGCAAGCCTGGCGTAGCTGAAAGCGTAGACAGTGCGAAGTAGGGCACTCGAGATGAGCGGTGGAGGTAAGTTTTGTGCTTTGTGGTGGAGCAAAATGAATATAGGGGTGCAGTTGTTCTGACAAAACCGCAAAAAAGAGCCGCAGGTTTTTGCATGCGGCTCTTGCGAGAAAAACCGGTTATTTTACGTCAGGATCACCTGCCAATAGTTTTTTGAGGCCCAAGTAGGCAACCCAAAGACCTGCGCCGGCGCTGAGAATGGTTCCGATTGGATTTTCTTTCAGCTGGGATGAGTAGGTGTAGTAGAAATTTTTTTTTGTACGAGTGGTCATTGTTTTATATGCATGCACGGTTTCAAAAAGAAGCCAGAATACTGGGTTGACCGACCAGTGGATGGGGATGTCGAACCGGGTGTTGAAGGGGAAGTTGATGGCTTGCGCTGGTTGGCTGATCGTGCAACACAGTAATCCTGCCAATACCAGCTTCGCTACAATATTTTTTTTCTTATTCACGATTAAACCCTTTACGCATTTTTTAATAAATTTGCGCACCACATGCCGGCCGCCTGCTACAAGTCACCTGCTCATTATGGCATGTTCTTCGGGCTATTTCCACCTTTTTTACTAAACTGATGACGCCGCAAACTCCAACATGATACCCTATGAGTGAAAACTGTTGTCGAGCTCCAAACTCTAGGGGAAAGCGCATGGAACCGAAGAAGCTGTATATCATCGACACAAATGTTTTTATACACGACGCGCGAGCGTTGTTTGCGTTTAAGGGGGGGCAGGTCGGTATTCCGCTGACCGTCATTCAAGAGCTGGATAAGTTTAAGACCGAGACATCCGCCCGCGGGCGCAACGCACGTGAGGTGATTAGGTCGCTCGATAAGATGCGTGAGCTCGGCTCGTTGGCGCAGGGAGTTGAGCTGGAAGACGGGACACACATCAGCATAATTGTGCCACCACCAGACGGTGATGTGCTCAAAAAATTTGGACAGAGCGGCAACGACGACCTGATCTTGGCAACGGCTCTTGCTGCCAAAGCGCAGGGGCGTAACGTCTGCCTGATCTCAAAAGATCTCAACATGCGTGTCAGGGCTGATGCGCTCGGTGTCGTTACCGAAGACTACCAAAAAGAATCTATTGCCGAAGACAGCTTTTATAAGGGCTGGATCGAGATTCCGGTGCCCGCTGGCGAGCTGACACAAGACGACCAGGGTAGGATCATGCGGCTGCTCGAAGATGCCAAACTCGACCAACCGCTCTACTACAACGAATTTATCTTCCTCCAGAGCGAACGCAATCCAGAAAATTATCGTGTCTGGCGGTACCAGGGGGACGGCAGTCTCAAGCCGCGTGAAGCCACGCTCCGACCCGTGCATCCGCCCCACATAACCTGGCCAATCGGCCCCAAAAATCCGCAACAGCTTATGGCGTTCGACCTGCTCTTTGACGACAACGTACAGCTTGTGACGCTCTTTGGCCCCGCCGGGACGGGGAAGACCTTTTTGGCGCTCGTTGCCGCGCTGCACAAACTGCTCGTGGAACACGAATACAAAAAGATTCTTGTTGCCCGTCCTGTCGAGCCACTCGGGCGCGATATCGGGTACCTGCCGGGTGACATCCAGGAAAAGCTCTACAGCTGGATGCAGCCGGTGCGCGACAATATGGATTTTATCATGTATAAAGCTCAGTCGGGCTACGAGCGGGGACTCTACGAAGATGCCCAGGGCCGTGAGGAAAAAGACGACGGCAAGGGGCGTAGGCGCAAACGGGACGGACGGTGGAAGATACCGTCGCTCGATGAGCTTGCGCGCACCGATAAGGTGAGCCTCGAAGCGATAACCTACATGCGCGGTCGGTCGATCCCCGACCAGTACATCCTGATCGACGAGGTGCAGAACTTGACGCCGCACGAAGTAAAAACGCTGATTACTCGTGTTGGTGAGGGAAGTAAGATTATTCTCGCCGGCGACCCGTACCAGATCGATTCACCGTACCTCGATTTTTCGAGCAACGGGTTGGTGGTGACGAGTGAGAAGTTTAAGGGGCAGAAGATTTTTGGGTCTGTTTTCTTGGAAAAGAGCGAGCGGAGCGAGCTGAGCACCATGGCGGCCCAGCTGCTGTAGGATGGGGCTCGCCGCCCCACACCCCGCCAAGGGCCACCGGCCCTTGACCCGGATTACAATGGGATAAATTGCAGATTCTAGTACCCGCTCGTAATTGGGCGGGTAACTTTTTTACTTACGTGATATTTCTATCTGAAGTCCCATAGCGCCCATTAGAGATGTGATGTTATTCCAGCGCGGGTTGCCCGTTCTGGACAACATACGATAACAACTCTGCCTGCTGATATGCGCTTCTTCGGCCAATTCAGAGATGTCTTTATCTTGCGCATCAATAACATCTTTGAGCGCAAGCAAGAACACATTTCGATCCTCGTCATGCAGGGCCTCATTTAAATAGGCCGTGACAAATTTTGGATCTTGAAGCTGTTCATGCAAAAACTCAGTATAATCTTTATATATTTTTCTCTTAACCATGTTTTTTCTCCCTCACTTATCTTTGCTGCACGAGGCCCGATAAACAAGTCCTGCGCGAACAAATTCAGCAAACTCTATGTCAGGTTCTAGCATTTCGTCCATTGGTAGGTTGTCCAGATCAAACCAGACGGCACCCTGTTTTTTGAGATCAATGGGATTTGCGCATTCAATCGTGTAATAGAGCCCTAACGAACATGTCCCTGGAAAACTTTTGTGTTCATACAGTTTTTGTGAAGAATAGACATGTTCTTTTATGGTTATCGTAGTTCCTATTTCTTCTTCACACTCTCGTATGAGCGCACTGGCCAAACCTTCATGGAATTCTATGCCACCACCAGGGAAATTGTATACCAGCCTATCGCCCGATTGCGTTCTGACCATAAGAATCTTGTGGTCTCTGATTAGAATCCCGTAAACGCCAACGCGTATTTTTTTATCATCTATTTTCATGGAAGCCTCGAATGTTTTTTCTCTCAGCCTACGCCAGCTGAACCTGAATCCCCACCCGATTCTCATGTAACAACACCAGTGTCTCAAGGCTGCACGAGACCCGATTTTTAGGTCGCAGCGTCAGCGTCTTACCCTGTTCCTGAAAAACCAACTCAAGCTGGGCACGGCCCGCCGTAAACTGGTTTTTTACCTGCGTGAGCACATGCTGTTCAACATCGGGCGGGATCGTGAGCACAATTTTTGCGAGTGCGGCATCAGATGCAAAGAGGGTGTCGAGCGGGATCCAGTCCTGTGCCTTGATCTTGGCTGTCGCGCTTGCGGCCAGCTCATCCCGCACCCCACGCACCAGAAAGACCGTATGGTGGGCGAATGTGTCGAGCACGCGCGCAAAGAGTTTGGGGAAGATCGTTATCTCAGCTTTGCCGGTATAGTCTTCCAGCTCGGCGAAAGCCATCCGGTCACCCTTTTTGGTGTTGATGATCTTGTGATTTTTCATAAAACCGACACAGGTAATAATGCCGGAAGTCTCATGCACCCGCGAAAGTGGTGTGGCATTGATCCACGAGATCTCTTTTTTGTACCCATCAAGTGGCCGCGCGCTCAGGTAGAGCCCCAGCAGCAACTTCTCTTTTTCGAGCCGTTCGTTGGTCGGCCATTCGGCTGCCGGTGCAAAAACATAGGGCTCATACGTCGCCGACTGTTTGGTGTCGACCGCAAAGTCAAAGAGCCCAATTTGCCCCGTCTCCAGTGCCTTTCTCTTTTCAAGCGCCCGATCGATAATCTTTTCAAGTTCGTTGGTCTTTTGCGCACGATTGCCTGGCAGGCTATCGAACGCCCCGGCTGCAATAAGGCTCTCTATAAAACGTTTATTACAGGTGCGCAGATCGACCCGCATGCAGAAATCGAGCAGGTCTTTGAAGATGCCCCCCTTAACCCGCTCGGCTATGCAGTTGCATATGCCCGTGCTACCCGCATTTTTAACCCCAATAAGTCCAAACCGGATCTCTTGGTTGCGCGCAGTAAAATCGAGGTCTGACGCGTTAACGTCGGGCGGCAGCACGTTGATGTTCATGCCACGCGTCTCTTGGATATATTCGGCCATCTTTTCAGGGTCGTGATTTTCGAGTGAAATGAGGCACGCCATAAACTCGACGGGATAGTGGGCCTTAAAATAGGCCGTCTGGTACGCAATCATGCCGTAGGCCGCTGAGTGCGATTTATTAAAACCGTAGCCGGCAAAGTAGGCCATCAGGTCGAACAGGTCGCCCGCTTTGTGTTCGTCAAAAGATGCGGCGGCAGCTTTTCTGACAAAAATTGCCCGCTGTTCCACCATGACCTCAGCCTTTTTCTTGCCCATCGCACGGCGTAAAATGTCTGCTTCGCCCAGCGTGTACTGGCCGATAACCGACGCAATTTTCATCACCTGCTCTTGGTAGACAATAACGCCATAGGTCTCTTTTAAAACAGGCTCAAGCTGAGGGAAGAGATAGCTGATCTCTTGTCTGCCGTGGCGCCGCTCAATAAAATCGTCGACCATGCCTGAGCCGAGTGGCCCCGGTCGATAGAGGGCGTTGACCGCAATAATATCTTCAAAGCATGATGGTTTTAATCGCCTGAGCACGTCCCTAATGCCGCTCGATTCCAACTGGAAGACGCCGGTCGTGTCACCCCGGGTTATGAGATCAAAAGATGGTTGGTCGTCGAGCGGGAGGTGCGCGGGATCGATGGCGATGCCATGATTTTTTTCGATGAGGGTGATGACCCGTTTGATGAGTGTTAAGTTTTTAAGCCCGAGAAAGTCCATCTTGAGAAACCCGAGCGTGTCGAGCTCCGTCATCGCGTACTGGGTGACCAGGTCGGTCGTTTTTGACGGCACATAGACAGGGAGCATCTGGGCAACGGGCTCAGGGGTAATAACGATGCCAGCCGCGTGTTTGGACGCGTGGCGCGTGAGCCCCTCGAGCTTGCTCGCGACCTCGAACATCTGCGCAATAATAGGGTTGCCGTCGCGCATGACCGCCAGGCGTGGCTCCTGCTCAAACGCATCTTTGAGGGTGATTCCGAGCTGGTTGGGAATGAGGTCGGTGATGGCGTTTGCGTCCTCAAACGGGATGCCGAGCGCGCGCGCTACGTCCTTGACCACACCCTTTGCCATCATGGTGCCAAACGTGATGATCTGGCAGACCTTGTCGTGGCCGTACCGCTCACGCACATACTCGATAACCCGCTCGCGCCCCTCGATGCAAAAGTCGATATCGATATCGGGCATCGAAATACGTTCAGGATTTAAAAATCGTTCAAAGAGCAGGTTGTACCTGAGCGGATCGATGTCCGTGATGCCCATCGCCCAGGCGACAAGCGAACCTGCCGCAGAACCGCGGCCCGGCCCGACCGGTACGCTATTTTTTTTCGACCACTGGATAAAATCACCGACGACCAAGAAGTAGGTGACAAACCCCATCTTTTTGATGAGTGCCATCTCAGTGGTAAGCCGCTCATGATAGACCTCTGGGTGGTCGGTAACTATTCGCTTTTTTTCAAAGAGCTCTGCGAGCCCCTCACGACAGAGCCGTATAAAATAGGCGTCAGGATCTTCTTGGGTTGGTACGCTAAAATTGGGGAAGAAGTGCTTGCCGGTCTCAAACTGAAAATCGCATCGATCCGCCACTTCACCTGTCCGGTAGAGGACATCTTCCCGGTCGGGGAACGCTGCACGCATCTCGTTAGGTGAGCGCAGGTGCACGAGGCAATCGCCAAAGGTGTACCGGTCTGTGTCGGTCATCTTTCCCTTGGTCTGGATCGCAAGCATGACCTCGTGCGCATACTTGTCCTCAGCCTTGAAATAGTGGCTATCGGCCGCCGCAAAGATGGGGATCCCCCGCTTCTGTCCCAGATCGAAGATCTTCTGGTTGACGATCTTCTGCTCCGCCTGGTCGGCTGGGTGCACTTCAAAATAGTAGTTCTCTTCACCAAAGATAGAGAGTGTCTGATCAAGATAGGCATTCGCCTCATCGTCACGATTTTGTAAGAGCAGCTGAGGAATATGCCCCCCAATACATGCTGACGTCGCAATAAGCCCTTCAGAATGGGCTTTGAGCATTTCGTAGTCGACGCGTGGCTTAAAATAGAACCCGCGCGTGTACGCCTGCTCAAGCATGAGACAGAGATTTTTATACCCGATCTTGTCTTTGACAATGAGCATGAGGTGGAAATATTTTTCCCGATGATCTCTGATGGTCACATCGGGCGTTACGTACATCTCAATACCCAAAACCGGCCTAATACCAGCCTTTTTGCAGGCCAAGAAAAAATTGACCGCGCCAAAGATGTTCCCGTGGTCGGAGATGCCTATGGACGGGACCTGATAGGTTTTGCAGTAGCTGATGAGCTGTTCGATGGTGAGTGCGCCGTCAAGCAGGGAGTATTCCGTGTGTAGGTGCAGGTGGGTAAAGTAGGGGGCCACTGTGTTATACCATGGTTAGGGTTGATAAACAGCAACTCTCTCCGTTCACCCTGAGCTTGTCGAAGGGTCTGAAGGTTTTTACTCTCGTTGTTTTTTGATTTTGCGAAACTTGCAACGCCATTTTGTTCTTCGTTGGTAAAAAATTTCTTCCCTCCTTTAGACCCTTCGACAAGCTCAGGGTGAGCGGAGAGAGTTATCGAATTTCTCTTATCTGGTTAAAGTTGGCGAAAGGATGTGAGACCATGTTCTCATATTATATTTTGAACCTGCTCACGCAACTTTTCGAGTTCAACCTTGATCGTGATAGCAAGCGCCCCCAGCTCAGAATCAGCACATTTTGCGCCGATCGTATTCGCCTCGCGCGACATCTCTTGCAGCGTAAAATCGAGCCGTTTGCCCTTCTCAACAGCAGGTGAGCCAACAATCTCGAGCGCGTTTGCGACATGCGTTTCGAGTCGTACAATCTCTTCATGTATGTCGAGCTTATCAAGCTGGCCATAAATAAGCTGGAAGTAGTGATCTTTCTCTTCGATCGATGCATGGGACATGAGCTGCCGCATATCAGCAATTAACTTCTCTTTTTTTCCATTCATGACCACCACTGCCCGCTGCTTGACCAACTCAACCGTGCGTCCAATGGTCTCAAGCCGTAATCCAAGGTCAGTGGCAAGTGCGGCGCCCTCACGCGTGCGCTCTGCGATGAGCAGCTTGATGACGGTGTCCAGATGCTCCAACACCTGTTTGGTAACCACAGCATCTGGTGCGTCTTCGTTAAACTCGATCACGTTGGGCAGCGTCAGGATGCTTGCAATGCTCAGATCCTGTGAGATATTGGCACGCTTGCCAAAACGTTTTTCTATCTCTTCTGCTGCGTCGAGATACCCGTCGATAACGGTAAAGCTTGCCTGTGGCTTGCCGCCCATCGGCATTGGTGAATTGAGAAAAATGGTGCAGTAGACCGTGCCACGGACCAGTCGCTCTCGCAACCGTTTTAACACGGCGGTTTCGAGACTTGAAAACACAAAAGGCATCTTGCAAGAGGCCTCAAAAAAACGTGCATTGAGCGACTTTAGATGAATAGTTACCGTTGCTGTCTGTGTGCCAGCAGGTAGTTCAAACGTGTGGGCCGCAAACCCGGTCATACTGAGAACCATAATTTTCCTTATGCGAGATTGGTATATACGTTCTGCACGTCTTCGAGCTCTTCGATGGCATCCAGAAAGTCGACGGCCTGGTTTTCTTGATTTTCGGTAACCGAATGGGATGCCTTGGGGAGCATCTCGACTTCGGCTTCTTCGATAGTCATGCCGAGCTGTTTTAACGTATCGCGCACCTTTTCAAGGGCGTGTGGATCGCAGCTGATTGTCCAAGACGTCTTATCGTCACCATTGCGCTCAACATCTTTGATGTCAAACTCCAATAATGCCTCGAGAATCTGATCTTCGGTCAGTGATGGATGGGAGCCGCGTACGACGCCCGACCGTTCGAACATCCAGCTTACGGCGCCGTTTTCGGCGAGCGTGCCACCCTTGCGCGTGAAAATACTCCGGATGTCTGATACCGCGCGATTTTTGTTATCGGTCAAAACTTCAACAATAACCGCGATGCCGCCCGGGCCATACCCTTCGTAGTGGTACTCTTCGTACGAGACACCAGGTAGTTCGCCGGTGCCTTTTTTAATCGCTCTAACAATATTATCCTGCGGCATGTTGACCTTGCGCGCGTTTTCAAGAAGCGTGCGTAAGGTTGGGTTGTGCGCCGGATCGCCGCCGTTTGTGCGGGCGGAGACAGTTATCTCTTTGATAATTTTTGTAAAGGCCTTCGACTTTTTAGCATCCGAAGCCGCCTTTTTATGCTTTATCGTTTTCCACTTTGAATGGCCTGACATAGTCCTATCCTCGCTCCTAGTGATACGGTTATCCCCTGATTAAGAATAGCCAAACTCATGCGGCTTGTCGATGCGGTTTGTTAGTTTATTTTGTCGGGGCTGGCACAGAATAATTTTAAATAAAAATCCCAGCACAGCCACAGGGGGTTGTGCTGGGGAATAAGTTGCTTATTTCTTTTGGGATGCTTGTTTCAATGCCAATTTCTTTTGAAATTCTTTGAGTTCGTCTTTGGCTGCCTCATTAGCTGGCTCTAAACCGGATACCAAATCTTTGGCCATAAGGTACGCTCTTGCTATTGGTCCGAAAAATATATGGGTGTTGTCATACTTGTCTTTACCGACCCATTTGGGCTCTTTTTTGTTTTCATTGTCTGGTTGATCTTGACACGCCAAGCCTGTTCCACACAATACAATCATGAGCCCGGTAAATATGATTTTTTTGTTCATAATTTTCCCTAAATAAAATAGTATTTAACCCTGTACTTCCACTATAAGTACGTTGAAAAGTATGTAGTTTTTTAGGGTATCTGTCAACGCAAAATCCCCACCACACACTCATGGAATGTAACCCTAAAATCCCGGATCTTAAAATTGTCTTGCGTCGGGTTCTGTGTCGGATAGGAGCGATTGGTGAGCAGAATACAGAAGAGACCCCGCTTTTTGTCTGCCCATATTGACGTCCCGGTCCAGCCAAAATGGCCGAATGCATCCGGCGAAAGGTGCCTCCCAATCTCCCAACCATACCCCCGATTAAACGGACACTGTCGTTGCCGCCATGTGCAGACCGTTTCCGGCGCAATAAATTGGTTTCCCCGCGCATCTCTGCCGTCTGCGAGAATCATGTTTAGGTAGATGGCCAGGTCTTTTGCGGTTGAAAAGAGACCCGCATTTCCCGCAACCCCACCAAGCGCAAACGCCTGTGGATCGTGCACCTGCCCCTGGATGACCGGTGTTCTGCCCGGTACGTTACATGCGGTTGGTGCGCAGCGCGCGCGGTCCGCAGGATTGAAGCAGGTGTCGCGCATGCCGAGTGGGCCCGTGATATTTTTTATAACAAAAACATCGAGTGGTTTATGGGTAATTTGTTTGATAATCCGCTGGAGCAGGAGCATGTTGACGTCGCGGTAGGCATAGGTTTTGCCCGGTGGATCGGTGGGGGTGCTCACGTCGATCTGCCGGTCAGTTTCCGCCCGATCAATCCCGATCGTGTACTGCTGTTCGTCGGTCAGGCCGGAGGTGTGGGTGAGCAGATGTTTGATGCGGATTGACCCCTTTTTGCCAGACGCAAAGCCGGGCAGGTATTTGCCCACGGGATCTTCTGGCGAAAGCAGATGCGCGTCGCAGAGCAGCATGGCGGCGGTCGTTGTTGCAATAACTTTGGTGATTGACGCAAGATCGAAGAGCGTCTTGGTCGTCACGGCGGGTGAATTTTGGTCGTAGGTGTAGTGCCCCCAGGCTTTGTGGTAGACAACTTCACCCTGGTAGCTGACCAGGGCGACTGCACCGGGAAAGACACCGTCGGCGATCCCGCGGGCCATGAGCTGGTCGAGCGGGGTGAAGTTGGCTGGGTGAGCGTTGGTGACTACTGTGCAGAGTAGGGTGATGAGTAGGAGAGGGAGGAGGAGGGTGAGGGTGCGATAGTTTTTCATAGAAACTCCGTGGTTATGGACTCTTCGCGTTTGCCTGATCCACTGCTCATCCTGACCCGGTCTTCGCCAAGACTTCGGCGGGCTGACGCAGGATAAACTCCGGATCTGTAGTAGGGAAAATCATTCTACTCCGCTCACCCTGAGCTTGTCGAAGGGTTTAAAGGTTTTGTCCTAGTTTGATTTCCATATTTTTTCCGCCACACCATTTCAAGCGAATGCGCTCTCTCCACCGCTCATCCTGAGTGTTTTTTCGAAGGGATTTATCCCGTAGGAAAAATGTATCGAAGGACATGAGTGGTGGTACATGTTTTTTCCGCTCATGTCCCTCGATACACCCGCTAACGCGGGCCCCCAGCCTTTGCCAAGGCTTCGGCGGGCTCTCGTCGGGATGAGCGGAATTTTTGAAATCTTTGGTACATTCAGCTTCAAAACAACCCCTGCTGCCCCCCGCATTTCTGGATCAGCTGTGGCATGACCGTCCGCGGAATCTGGCGGCCGCGCGAAGTCTTTTCGATATACCCCTTACGCATCAAAAACGGCTCGTACACGTCTTCGATCGTCTGCGCATCTTCGCCGATCATCGACGCAATGGTCTCGAGCCCCACCGGCCCGCCATTAAAGTGGTGCAAAATCGTCCTGATGATCTGGTGGTCAACGATCGAGAGCCCCTCCTGATCGATACCCAAAAAGGTGAGAGCTTCTTCAACGAGCGTGGTGGTCGCCCGATTATTGTTGTGGACCTGCGCAAAATCGCGGATGCGGCGAAATAATTTTTTTGCAACGCGTGGTGTGCCCCGCGCACAGCGTGCGACCATGAGCGCGCCTTCGGGCTCGATCGCTATCCCCAAAAACTTGGCGTTTTTCATCACGATCTCTTGCAGCTCGTCATCCTGGTAAAAATCGAGCCGTTCGCTGATCCCGAACCGGCTACGCAGTGGTGCTGATATCATGCCTGCTTTGGTGGTGGCGCCAACAAGGGTAAAGGGGCTGAGAGGAATATTAACCGACTGGGCGCCAGTGCCCTGGCCGATAATCACATCGACCCGAAACTGTTCCATGGCGCTGTAGAGCATCTCTTCGACAGTGGCCGGCATGCGGTGAATTTCGTCGATAAAAAGAATATCGCGCGGCTCAAGGCTTGAGAGGATCGCGACCAGGTCACCAGCCCGTTCAAGTGTCGGCCCGCTGCAGATCTTGATGCCGACGTCCATCACATGGGCCATAATCTGTGAGAGGGTTGTTTTACCGAGCCCGGGAGGGCCGAAAAGCAGCAGGTGATCGAGCGGTTCGCCGCGCAGCTTGCACGCGTCGGTGTAGAGTTTGAGCTTGGCTTTGAGGTCCTTTTGCCCACAGTAGTCGTCGAAAGTTCTTGGGTGAAAATCGAGATCACCACCCTCAGTTGGGGCGATGAGCGTTTTGGGGGTGACTAATTCGTATTCCACAAGGGGTCCTCCGCGGCTAGATCTGAGTTCTAGTATCGCATGGGCCCCGCATTGGGTCTAGGGGAGAAAGGGGCGCATATTTTCTGGGTGTGGTCATGGTGCGAGGTGCAGGCGTTTGCTGACGAGGTTGCGTATGGCTGGTTTACTTTTGTGAAAGCCTAAGGCACAAAGCGCTGGTATTCCAAAAAGAATCGCTTTGCACGTCAACCACATAGAGTCAATTACCAAGGACCGGCGTAATGTAGCGGGGAGTTTTTTGACATAAGAATTACTGTAGATTGGTAAAAAAATATGGACCGTAAGCGCTTTACAGTATCTGCGCAGTAATTGCTCGCCGATTGCCGCCCCGACAAAACCTGCGCCGAAGCTGCCAATTATTGAGATTTTGAACATGAGGTCTTCGCGTTGCTGTTTCTTCCCCTGCAAATCCTCTTTTGTCATGCCCATGGCTATGCTTCGCGAAGAATCCTTTTTTAACCACTCTGCAAATGGAGTCTGGGTGGTTTTGCGTTTCAGCGTGTGGTAGGTGTGGACACCCTCGACGTCTTCATCGACGACCAGCGTGGCGCCGTCGGGATGAGAGTAGAGTGCTTTATTTATACGAAAGTCCGAGATAAAGGATGTTTCGTCAAAGTCGCTTGGGTCGACAAAAGATCTGCTCCAATTTTTCATAAGAAAGAAATGGGCATCTGCGATAACTGCGCGATTTGTAGCGGTTTCCGGCTGGTCCTTGCACTGAAATTGAATCGCAACCTTGCTGTTCTGATTATTGGTTTTTGTTATGATCTGAAATTCACCCCGCGTAAATGTTTTTTCCACCCCAGTGAGGAACTCTCGCTCCACTTTTGGTTCCTTGGAGCCCCTGTCTTTGACCAGTTTTTTTGGCAGAGCAAGTTCTACCTTTTTGGTGTGTATACGGGTAGTGACATGGCCCGGAATCTCTTCTGGTAGCCAGAAGTGTGCATTGACCATGTCTTCAGGCCAATGATAGGGATTATCGGTTGTCACGCAGTAGTAGGCGCCGGTTGTCAGATTTATGATGCAATTTTTTTTGCCGTTTATGCCATCGCAAAAGACGTATCCCGCGCCACTGAGCGGGGTGACATCAATGAGAGAATTGATGTTTTCGAGTTTGTGCGTTGCCGTGATGGTCCCATTATCTTTGAAAACAAATGTTCCGGTATGAGAATCTCTATTCACCGTTAAGACCCTACTCTTGGTACCCATGGAGAATGTCTTTTTGGTCTCCAGAGCATTGGCTGTCGAACTTGCCGCGACAAAATCATCATGTGATTTTTTCGCATCTTCGCACTGTTTTACCAGGTCTGGTTTGTCATAGGTTGTCTCGGACTTTTCCCAGTTGTTTTCGACTATCTGGAAGGTACAGGCTTCAATCTCATTCTTATGTTCTTCGTAGAGCTTCGGATTTTGCTTGATTGCCGCATGTATGTCTTCGGCCACGCCTATGAGGAAGGGGCTGGGCGCAAGCATGTAGTCGCCAAAGTGGAGCATGCGAATTTTTTTTGATACGGGAATTTTTGCCAAAAATTTGGCGTATTGCTGGGACGCGGTCTTCTGCTCAAGCGAGGGGAGAAAAGCGAAGATGGGCTCGGGGTGCTTTTTTATAGCCTCGAGTGTTAAATCTACGATCTCTTGCGCGCTTTCCTGCTTTTTGTTGTTTTTCTTCCAATTTTTAACGGTCTTTCCCATAACGGTTGTAAGCCCGATGACTTTTTCGACGAGCCCGGTGCAATCCAGCGGTTTTTTGATCACCAGCTTATCAGCCTTTTCGTTCACGTTTTTACAGAGCTGTTCTTGCGGACTGGCAAGACCAAAAAAATGCTCGGAGAAAGCTACAAATTTCTCCTTTAAATTCTCGTCTTTTTTCTGCTGTTTGTTTTCATCCACTTCTACGGTCTTCTTCTTGGGAGTGTAGATCGCGCCAAAGGATTGCAGAACTTTGGGATCAGTTTTGACAACCAGTTTGTACTGCTCAAGTGGTTTCTGCATCTCACCTTTCTCCATTTTCTCAATCTTCTCCATAGCAGCCAGTGGTGCGCAGAGGGCGAGGGTGATGATGGGCAGAAACAGGTATGTTATTTTTTTCATTACAATATCCTTAAATTCAATTATAGAAACTATTTAATAATTATTATACAGATAAAATTAATTTTTGCAAGAAAAAAGATGCTATTTTTCCCACTTTTTTGTGTTGGAAGGTTTTTGTGGCTATCTTGCCGCTCGCAGGGACCCTTCGAGACGATCCTGCGGGTCGGTGACCCTTCGGGTCCCTCAGGGCGAGCGGATTTTTCGAATTTCTGATGTTTTCAATAATTTTTAATCTGACTGGGTTGCACACTGTTTTTTGGAGCGGGAAACGGGACTTGAACCCGCGACCCTCGCCTTGGGAAGGCGATGCTCTACCACTGAGCTATTCCCGCGCTTTTGTGCTTGTCTATGAGATTAGGATAGGGATCTTCGTGGGGCTCGTCAAGGGTGCGGAGTGCGTTTGTTGGTGTTATTCCATTAACCGGTACTGGTGGTCTGATTTTGATCGTTACCAAAAGGGGCGAATGCCCCGTCCAGGGCTGTGCCCTGCTACCAGAAGGGGTCGAAGGATCCGGGTTCGGCCCGGGATGAGCGGGCGACGATGTTGTTGTACCATCCCATCGCCGCAAACTCCATCCAGAGATGTGTGTTCCCGTAGGTGATGAATGGGAGTGGGATCCCGACTATTGGCAGAAGCCCGAGCACCATGCTGATATTGATAATTGTCGACAGGATGGTCGGGGCGATAAGGCCGATTGCGAGCAGCTGTTGTGAAAGCTCTTGTATCCCCGCTATGTTGATGAGCGCGCGCAGAAAGAGAATCCCGAAGAGGATGATGACAAGTAATGCCCCGATAAGCCCTGCCTCTTCACAGATAACTGAAAAGATAAAATCGGTCCTGCTGGCCGGCAAAAAGTGGAGGTGACTCTGCGTCCCCTGCAAAAAGCCCTTGCCGCAGATGCCTCCTGACCCGATCGCGATTTGGGATTGTTCGATCTGGTACCGTTCTTTACGGTGTTCTCCGCCGCCCAAAAAGACGATGACCCGTTTTTTTTGGTACGGTTTGAGGGTCTTCCAGGCGACGGGCGCGCCGAGTGCGGTGACGATGAAAAGCCCAATGAAGAAGCCGCGACCGATGCGCGCGAGCCAGAGGAGCAGGGTCCCTGAAAAGAGGATAATGAGCGCGGTGCCCAGATCCGGCTGTTTGAGGATGAGTAAAAAACTGATGAGCATGATCGAGATGACCTGCACGTAGGCAAGAGCAGTCGGTCGCTTGCCCTGCTCGAGCGCGAGCGTCGTGATAAAAAATGCGGGGAAAAAGAGTTTGGCAAGTTCTGACGGCTGAAATTTGGTAAAACCGAGGCTGATCCAGCGCTGCGCGCCAAAACCGATGCTCCCTTTGACCAGGGTGAAGACCAGAAGCACGAGGGTGACGTAGTAGAAGATGGTTCCCCAGAGCTGCAATACGCGCCGGTTGGTGAAAAATATGAGGAGATAGATGATGAGGCCGGAGGCCACGCCTAGCGCCTGCTTGGCGGCAAATGATGAGATCGGGTGTTGTGGGGTGTAGGTGGCACTAAAGACGAAGAGGATGCCGACGCACGAAAGCGCGAGCACTAACAAAAGATTGATCCAGTCGCCGTAGTGAACGAGGCGGCGGTCGATGTCGAAAATAAGTCGCTTCTTCATACTGATCCTTCGCGTGGCTACTTGTTACTTTAGGTATGCCCCGTTACCTGGGATAAGTTTCGGATCTTGTAAGATGTACAAACTCCGCTCACCCTGAGCTTGTCGAAGGGTTTAAAGGTTTGTTTACGATGGTGCTATGTGCATGTTTTCGCCGCTCACACAGACCCTTCGACAAGTTCAGGGTGAGCGGCTCTGTAATAGCTGTGTTTTGTACTGGCCTAACAGACTTTAGGGTATCACAAAAGGGGTGGGGGGAGAAAGGGGGTGCGCGTATTTTTTTCTTCGGTTTTGCTAAGCTGTCTGGAGAATTTGTTGTGTGAAAAAAAGGGAGTAACACTGATGAAGATAGCTTTTTTTGAGATACGGGATTGCGAGGAGACCTATGTCAAGGCACGTCTACAGGGCGACACGCTCTTTTTTTCGCCGCATGTTCTGAGCGACAAAAACCTGCCGCCGGTCGATACCGACGTGCTCTGCCCCTTTGTCGGGTCGAAGGTCGACAAGCTGGTTTTGGACCACTGCCCACAGATAAAGTTGATCGCGACCCGCTCGACCGGTTTTGATCATATCGATCTTGCCGAATGCCGCACGCGTGGTATCACGGTCGTGAACGTGCCCCGGTACGGTGAAAATACGGTAGCAGAATTTACTTTTGCGCTGCTGCTCGCCCTTGCGCGTAAAATCTATCCGAGTATCAAGCGGGTCAAAGAAGAGGGCAGATTCTGCTGCGAAGGGCTGCAGGGATTTGATCTGAAGGGCAAAACAATTGGGGTGGTGGGGACTGGCAATATTGGTGTCCATGTGGTCAAAATAGCCGCCGGTTTTGACATGAAGATTCTTGTATTTGATGCCCACCCACAAGAGCAGTTGGTGACCAATTTTGGGGTGAAGTACTGCTCGCTACAGGAGCTTTTGCGTGAGTCTGACATTATCACGCTCCATGTCCCTTACCTGCCGGCAACGCACCATCTGATCAATCGTGAAAATCTTAAGACGGTCAAAAAGGGCGCCATTTTGATCAATACCGCCCGCGGTGGCGTTGTCGAGACCGAAGGGCTTGTCTGGGCTCTGCAACAGGGTCTTTTAGGTGGTGTTGCGCTCGACGTGCTCGAAGAAGAGGGATGTATTACATCTGAAATTGAGACGCTGCTTGAGCGCCATCCAAAAGAAGAACAGCTGCGGACGATCTTGGCCGATCACGCGCTCATGCGGATGCCCAACGTGATCATCACCCCGCATAACGCGTTCAACTCAATCGAGGCGATTGAGCGGATTGTGGGCACGACGCTTGATAATATCAAGAGTTTTGTGGCCGGCACGCCGGTCAATGTGGTGGGGTGATCACTCCGAAAAATAAAGCACAAAAAATAGCCGAAATATCCGATTGTGCCAACCAACCGCTCATCCTGAGTGTTTTTTCGTAGGAACTTGTTCCGTAGAAAAAATGTATCGAAGGACATGAGCGGAAAAACGGGGGTAAAGATAACAGAATATTTTGGGGACGACAAGTAAGAAAAGTTCAAATAACCGCACATGTCCCTCGATACATTTGCTCAACATGTGAACATGTTTCGCAAACACTCGGGATGAGCGGTAGGGAGCAGGACTTTCTCAAAATATCCAAAGATTCGATCTGGAGATATTTTTACTCTGTCAATACCTGTTTTATGGTGAATGGATCGTAGTTCCGCTCGCCCTGAGGAGCGCGTTAGCGCGTCTCGAAGGGTTCCTGCGAGCGGGCTGAGATTCGAAAGCCAACGAGAAATTTTGTGGGTTTATTTTTGAAAAGTTCCCGGATACGAAGTTTTCAATAGTAAACATGGGCGCAAGAACCCTTCGAGACGGCCTTACGGCCTCCTCAGGGCGAGCGGGGTTTATGGGATTTCCCGTCTGGCTCGGATCTTTCAAGCATTTAAGGAAGTCCTGTAGGGAGGCATATTCATCTAATTATGTATCGGTTTTGGTCCCCGAGCGCATGGCCTGCACGACCGTTGGAGAGATATTTGCAAGCTGCGCGAGTTTTCGCACCGAAATGTCGTCTTGTTCCATGATGGCGAGAATGAGCTCGGAGATAACCAGATCTCTGTATTCTTTCTCAAATTCCAGTTTTTCTTTGGGGCTTAATGATGCGACAAACTCTTCGCTGGTTGAGGTGGCTGTTTTGGCACATATTTGTCGGTTTTTAGTCATGGATTGTCTTCGCAGGTTGCAACAAAACTATCTCGCACCGCTGTTTTTGCATTGACGGAATAACACAAAAATGCCAGAATCCCCACCACATTCCGCACACGGCGAGTAGGTTTACTACTGCCTGTAAACCATCTTTCATGATACGCGTATTTTCCGCTTTAACGAGCAGCGTGAATAGCTCATCGTCGGTGAGGCCAAAATATCTTTCGTGTAGCGTCAAACAGTCTTTGGTAAGGAGACATATGTCTCTGTTAGTCGTGCTGGTCGACACATAGACGTATTTTCCATTGAGAAAATTTTCGTGTCCCCGCTCTAGCAATATCGCCTCGAGGCGCATGATTTTTTCATCTGATGCAAAATAGGTGTGGGTGGTGCCGAAAGTGCAGAGGGTTACGAGGAGTAAAAGGGTGCGGGGCGCGATACGTGTAAACTTTTTCATCTGGTATCCTGACAAAAAAACGATCCAAAAATAATCATCACAAAGCTCACTCATGCGAGCTTCATGATGATCATATCACAAGAAAAAATATCTTTTTATCTGGTTGTTATTCTTCGCGCTGTTCCAAAACCTTTCTAAGGTACGTGGCGCGCGTAGCCCCAGATGGGTGTGCAGGATCCCAACAGTAGTGTTTGATCCAGTTGGCAAGACGCGGGAAGGTTTTCTCGTGTTGGGTAGCAAGGTCATAGAGCTTTTCGATAAGCGGTGGCATATTCCGGCACAGAGTTTTGATCGCGGGGATTGACCTGACAAGTCTGCCCACCGCACGATCCATATTCTGTAAGATGTTTCTCTCGTAATGAGTTATTTCATTCTCAAGACATGCCCTGTCAACATTGCGTGCGGCGAACAGATCGGCCTGCTTTTCCTGGTGGCGTAGAAAGGGTGCAATAATGTAGTCGTAGTACGGTTTAACCTGCGCAGAGCCGAGTGTGCATAGGCTGAGAATCTGCCATAATCTGCGATGGCTCTTTGGGTCGTTGTGTACGTGGTGCCCGATCTCATGGTAGATCGTGAATGGTATGCATTTTGTTCCCTCAAAACCGCCGGTTGCTAGGTAGGATGGGCTAATCCCTATGATGCGTTCGCCATCTTTTATTGTGGCATATCCGGTGCTGCCATGAAAAAATTCGTGAAACCCAGCCTGCAGTTTGACGGGCCCGAGGTGCGCGCACACTTTGTTGATTATCTTTTGGTAATACTGTTTTGGGCGATATATAAAAAAATAGTACCATGCGCCAAGTATCGCTCCCCCTGCCAGTAAGGAACAGCATGCGCAGAGAGCCTCATATCGCTGATGACGTCGATATGCTTCAAATAATACAGAAAACAGCTCGTCGTCTGTAAGTTCAAAATTTTTCTCATGGAGTGAGCAAGATTTCTCATCGAACGTACACGGGCATACCTCTGTGCTATCTGATATGCCGATAGTACGCTGCGCGAAGAAATTTCTATGGTTTCGATCGAGCAAGATTCTTTCAAGCCGTGCGCGCTGATCGTCTGATGCGGGGTAGGGGTGTGCGGTACCAAAGATGCAGGTGATTGCCAAGATTAAAGGGGTGCGAAACGCACCCCAAACAGATGTTTTCATGTGATATTTCGATAAAAACTATTTTTTATAAATGTTATGTATTCAAGCTTTATAAAAATTATATCACAAGAAAAAAGTTTTTTTTACTCCGCACGCACCTCTTCCGCAATCAACAACGTCTGATTATTATTGGGGCCGGAATGGTAATAATTGAGGTAGAGGGGATGGATCGGCGCGAGCCATTCATCTTCAATCTTGGTTGGTTTTTTTTTGCGGAGTGTGAGATCGAAGTAGAGGTACTGATCACCATATCTGAATGCCCGGTGGCTTGAGCCGACGAAATTTTTTGGTTTTTCCGCCTCTTCTCGGGTAAAAATAGTAGCTTCTTCTTTGGTGTCAACAAAGACGCATTTGTCGTCGACAACCTTCAGATACTGTTTTCTGGTGAGCAGGTCTCCCTCCGCAATGAGCGTCATGTTGCTATATTGGGGGTGGTAGTAGTTGAAGTAGTCGGGATGGAGTGGCGCGAACCACAGGTCTTTTTCTTCCGCCTTGTCAGGGTGGAGGGTGAGGTCCCCACTCAGATATTTGCCTTTATGGGTGAATCGTCTAGGGATTGCTCCGCTACGCAGGGTCTTTATCATCGAGCCATCAGGATTTGTGATGGTTACTTCCAGTGTCTCACTAGCATCTTCGCTGACAAATGGGGTGGCGTCGCCTTCGATTTTTACAAAGGAAGTGGTAGTACCATTTTCGTTTACGCGCAGGTATTCTTTTTTTGTGAGTCGAACTTTATCGGTATTTTCAGTGGCATGTGTCAGCACGCCGAACGCAAGTACCGCACAGACGAGTATCTTTTGTGTGTAAAGCATCTTTTTTCTCCAGTCGGTGAACTAGAACTATTTGATAGCAAGCGGCTATCGCCCGCTTACTCCTATCTTATTCTTTTTGCCTCGAGCCGCGCAATAATTGCAGGCCGGGCGATATCGCGAATCGCGTCTGTTGCGATCCAGCGGGCCGTTTTGGACGGCAGTTTTGCAAGCTTATGTGCGCAGTCGGTCGCCGCCTGGTTGAGCAGGAGGTTACGCTTGCCAATCCCGCGCAGCGCCCAATTGACCCCTTTTTTGACGAAATTTCTCTCATCGTCTGCTTCACGCATGATCAGCGGAAAAAAGGCGAGATAAAAATCGTCCTTCAGATTTTTGTTGCCGTTTGCAAAGCAGGCCATCAGCGCAAAGGCCGCACGTTTTACAAACTCTTCCGGCCGCGCACTCCATGCGGTAATCTTTTCGACGGCGAAGGGCGTTTTGACGAAAAAGTTTATGCAGGTCTGGTCGCAGACGTCCCAGCTAGCAAAGTCTTTTACCCAGTCTTCGAGCAGGTCCGGAGATGCCTGTTTTGGGTCGGCGATGATCGATGCGAGAATCTGGGCTTCGTGGATGCTGGATCTCCAGAGCTCAAGCGCGAGAGCATGGTTTTTACCGAGCTCTTTTGCATAGGCTCTGAGCGTTGGCATCGAAATGCCGAGCACCTGGTTGCCGACAATGCCAAAACGGGCCATGCCCGCAACATTTTCGGGATTTGCCCAGTTGTTGAGCTGGGTGATGACGGTCTGCGCGCTGGGGGAAAAGGAGGAGGTAGTATGTTTCATAAAAAAGTATCCGATTTGGGCTATCTGTCTAATAGTTTACAAGATAAACGAAAAGCGGGTTTTTTTCAACACATGAGAGCTGGAAAATTTCAGGATGGTAGCATACTTCCCACTCTTTATGGTATGGTAAATTACAGAGTAAGAGCGTTCGGGCTGTGAAAATTTACGGGGAGATTGAAGGTGACAAATAGGAAACAGATATCCGTTGGGGTAAGCGATTTTAAAAAATTGATTGAAAGTGATTTTTACTTTGCCGACAAAAGCCTCTTTATCAAAGAGGTTCTTGGTGCGAAGGCTGATGTTACACTCATTCCGCGCCCCCGTAGATTTGGCAAGACCCTAAATATCTCTATGCTCAGATACTTTTTTGAAAAAAATCTTGCAGGTGTGAGCTCAAACCGGCATTTATTTACTGATCTTGCCATTGAACAAGACGCAGCGTGCATGGGCCACCAGGGCCAGTATCCCGTCATCTGGTTGACTTTCAAAGATATGAAAACGAGTACCTGGGAGCTCTGCTATCGGGGTGTGCAGGAAGTTGTAACCAGCGAATTTTCACGGCATCGTTACCTGCTGACAAGTGATGCGTTGGATCCTGTACAGAAGAGAAATTTTGAGGCAATTCTTGATAACCGCGCGGATGAGATGCTCTACCGAAGGGCGTTGCTCAATTTGTCTGACTATCTTGCAAAACACCATCAGAAGCGTGCGATTATATTAATCGATGAGTATGATACCCCTATCCATGCGGCTTTTGTGCATGACTACTACAGCAGGGCGATAGAATTTTTCCGCGACTTTTTGGGCGCAGGTTTGAAGGATAATTCGCATCTTGAGTTCAGTGTTGTGACCGGTATCCTACGTGTGGCCAAGGAGAGTATTTTTAGTGGCATTAATAATCTGCGCGTTTGTACATTAACGGATGATAAATTTGCAGATAAATTTGGATTTGTTGAACATGAAGTTGTCGCTATGCTCAATTATTTTGGCCTGGAGAACAGTATTGACGACGTACGCAGATGGTATGACGGCTATCAGAGCGGGCCGCACAAAGTCTATAATCCATGGTCCATAATCAGTTTGGTTGATAAGAACGGTACAATGCAGCCCTACTGGGTTAACACCAGCGATAACCTGTTGGTCCACAATCTTGCCCGTGGCAACGCGGAACGCATCGAGTCTGAGCTCAATGTTTTGCTGCGCGGGGGGGTGATTACCAAGCAGATCAATGAGGGTATCATCTTCCAGCACGTCAGCTATGATATGGACGCTTTCTGGAATTTTTTGCTCTTTAACGGCTACCTGACGTTTGAAAACTATCGCACGGATGAGATGGGCAGTTTTGCCGAACTAAAGATCCCCAATGTGGAGGTCGCATCCCTCTATCGGTCCATGGTGCTCGGCTGGTTTCGCGCGCAAGCGATCAAACAGGACTATCAAAAAATGCTTGCTGCACTGGCAGAGGGAAATGTGGCCGAATTTAAGCGGGTATTTGAGCTCTTTTCATGCGAAGCATTAAGTGTTTTTGATACTTCAAAAAAAGAGCCCGAGAAATTTTATCACATTCTGACGCTCGGCATGTTCGCCGCGCTCATACAGACGCATGAAGTGCGTTCAAATAGGGAAAGTGGCATAGGGCGTTATGATGTCATGCTTATTCCTAAAGACCACTCACGATTTGGGATTATTATCGAATTTAAAAGGGTAGAGGGCAAAGAGACCCTCTTGACTGCCGCTAAGAAGGCGCTTAAGCAGATTGAAGACAAAAAATATGAAGTGGAATTGCGTGGCCGCGGGCTGACAAAAATCATCAAAATTGGCATATCTTTTAAGAAAAAAGAGAGCTTTGTTTTGATTGGAGAATGATTTCAGAATCAACACAAAGCGCGAATAAGAAAATTTAAAATGGTCGGGGCGGCCAGACTCGAACTGGCAACCCCTCGCTCCCAAAGCGAGTGCGCTACCAATTGCGCCACGCCCCGACCCAAATTTACTGCTCTGTGTCTGTAAAAGATTTCATTAAAAAGTTTAGCGCATATTTGATCTGTGTGCAAATTCAAAAAACCGGCCCTACTTCGCTAAAGCGGAGTTTATCCTGAGTAGCGAAGCGTATCGAAGGGAAGGGCAGGCCTGCCATACATAGCTCCGAAGGAGCGACGTATGGGGTGAGCGGTGGGATTTGAACCCACGACCCTCGGAGCCACAGTCCGATGCTCTACCAACTGAGCTACGCTCACCACCCACATTTTTGCGACTTTTCATATTCTTTCAAAGAACGAGTACTGCTACTCACACGGCTTAAGTATAGAAGCTTCAGCCAACAATTGCAACAGACGAATAACTAAATCCGGATTATTTCGAGCCCGCCAAACACGGTGCTGGTCGAAATATGGAGAGGTGCAACCGCTGCATCCTGGTGCGATACATACGTGTGGGAGCCAAAAGAGATGTTGGTATGGTCAGGAAGCTCGGTGCCCGCAAAGGCGCTCCGGACGTCAATGCGTACCGGCGTGTCTTTGCTGATCTTAACAATAGTCTTGCCAAAAACGGTGTTCACATCGATGGTGAGCGGCAACCGGTTTGCAGGGATGGATTCTGGTTTTATCTGTGATAGATCGAGATCTGTTGCTCCCATGACCGTGCTAAATTCAGCCCGTCTGGTTTCCTGTGCGGCTTCTGCCATATCAAAAGTGATATCTGCTGAACCAGCCCAGTTTGAGTAGGCCGTTGCTGAGCCACGATACTTTGAGCCGCAGTTGTGGCTAAAGCGGCAGCGTGAGGTGCCCGTGACCAACATAATGCCGATGTAGACGAGCACAAGCCCCCAGAAGATGCGGCCGAAGGGGATGTGGATGCCAAAAATGATGTTAACAAAGATGGTTATTCCCGCGAGCAGGAAGAATGAGCCAATGATGAGCGATCCACACATAAATGGGTTCCTTTTCATAAATAAAAATCCAATGTAATTAATGGAAAAACATATTCTATTGTTAGTTTAACAGAAAAAGGGGCGAGCGTCTTGCCCCGCCCCCTGCTCGGCGCTAGCGCATGATTATACCAATCGCTGAAAATTCTTTAACATATTTTTGCGTCAAAAGAGATAAACCTACTCCGCTCACCCTCGTATGTATAGTTTATACTATAAGTAAGGCAAATAATTGTTG
>CAZWYO010000020.1:0-22014 GCA_964638315.1 uncultured Candidatus Babeliaceae bacterium
GGAGCCCGCGACCGGATTTGAACCGGTGACCTCTCCCTTACCAAGGAAGTGCTCTACCAACTGAGCTACGTGGGCTCAATCAAAGTTCTTGTTCTTATATTCAAAGGGCAACCCGATGCTTTACGGCCTCGTGTCATAAGCAAGTATAACGACAACTCCAATTTATGAAAGAAAAAACATAAAAAAACCACCTATATTTCAAGGCGTAATTTTTTGAGTTATATGGAGCTGGCAACTGGACTTGAACCAGCGACCTGCTGATTACAAATCAGCTGCTCTACCAACTGAGCTATGCCAGCATTACA
Organism: uncultured Candidatus Babeliaceae bacterium; assembly: GCA_964638315.1. Taxonomy (GTDB): domain Bacteria; phylum Babelota; class Babeliae; order Babelales; family Babelaceae; genus CAZWYO01. Next base: position 306 of record CAZWYO010000020.1, read on the forward strand.
AGCGCTTTTTGGAGCGGGAAACGGGACTCGAACCCGCAACCTACAGCTTGGAAGGCTGTCGCTCTGCCAATTGAGCTATTCCCGCACATGTTTTTCAAACGAATAAACTTCAAATACCGCTGCGTTGTTACCTGCCCTACTTCGCCAAGGCTACGAAGGGCATACTTCGCTTAGCAGATGGCCTGCCATACGTAGCTCCAAGGGAGCGAAGTATGGTGGCGAGAGTAGGATTCGAACCTACGAAGGCTATTGCCAACGGATTTACAGTCCGTCCCCGTTGACCGCTTGGGTATCTCGCCATTATGTCCACTCAATCAGTTTAGACATTTTTTCCCGAATTTCAACAAAATATAACATGATTGTGATAAGCACGGCCCAGTCGCTCATCCTGAATGAACCACTGGGCCCCTACACCAACTTCGTCGAAACCTCGTCGAGATAAACTCCAGTTTTTTGGTTGGCAGGATACATCGCAATCCGCTCGCCCTGAGGAGCGCGTTAGCGCGTCTCGAAGGGTCCTTGCGAGCGGTTCTGGTTGCAATTGATAGAGCTAAAAATAAATATCAAAGATTGGCGCCTCGAAAAACCTATCTAAAGATCTTATACCTACACTGCCGCTCGCAAGAACCCTTCGAGACGATCCTCCGGGTCAAAGACCCCATCGGATCCCTCAGGGCGAGCGGAATATCGGAACTTTCGACACTTATGACATTTTATATGCAATCCACCCCCAAATTATTTGACAATATCACAACATGGTATACACTTTGTACATACATTGTATTATTTTTTTATTTTCAGAAGTTTTACCCATGTTAAAAAAACTCGTTAAATACGGCAACAGCACCGCGCTAGTGCTCGACAAGGCCATCCTGGAGCTGCTCAACATGCGCGAAGGATCTATCGTTAAGATCACTACCGACGGCAAATCGCTCATTTTGACCCCGCACGAACCCGCGCCGGTCGAACAGGTGAGTTCAACGGTTATCCCCGATGACGTCTGGATGGAGGCGGTACAAGAGCATTGGAAAAAACAATACCCAGGACTAGATATACAAAAAACAAGGGGTGGGATGAAAACGATCTTGGCAAAATATGCTGACGAAATCGCGATGCTTGAAGAAAATGAAGAGTATAAAAAAGAGCTCGAACAGCTCAAAAAGAGACATAAAGACACCCCAGCAAACCTCATGAGCGAACTTAATACGCTGCAACGCAAGTACTCACCACAACTGCAAACCATAGACCAAGAAATGAACGAGTTTGTTAAAGGGTCAACTTTCGCATACTACAAAAAAGACCCCAAATCGCCTGAGGGCAAACTGTATGCAGAAGAGATGGATAAGCTCAAAAAGACCTATATGGCCATACACGAAAAGTACAAATCCGCACAAGAAGCGTTCACCAAGCTTTTGAACAACGAAGAATATCAACACGAGAGCGCGTTGTTGGCGCAACAGCAGACAAAGCCTATTGATATGAAAAAGTATGCACTGGCCACGCAAGAGCTTGTGTGCAAATATATCCCAGAATGGCGCGCTTATCAGGATGAGATGCTCAAAGCCGCGCAAGAATATGAGAAGAGAATAGGCGAGCAGATAAGTCCAACCATCACACCCGAAAGCGTCATGCTAGAGGCCTCTGCGGAGCATTTAAAAGAGCAGTTTAAAAAACTCCGTCCAGAAGCCACTGCAGAAGAGCTACAGAGAATGGTGGCCGAAACAAAGGGAAGGATGGCAAAATATACTGACGAATCTGCGAAACTTCAGGGCAATAAAGAGTATAAAAAGGAGCTAGAGCAGCTTCAAAAGAAATACCGAGACAGCCCTACAAAGCTTATGCACGAGATTAGCGCACTTCAACACAAGTATGCGCCGCAGCTGCGCGCCGTGTGCCAAGAATTGGACACATCCCCGTTAGCGCAGATAGGGCATGAAACCGTCAAACAGACCCATGCCAACGAAGAGATCGAAAAGCTCCAGAAGACCTATATGGCCATACACGAAAAGTACAAGTCAGCGCGAGATGCTTTTGATAAGCTTCAAAACAACGAAGAGTACCTGCACGAGAGTGCTCTGTTGGCGCAACAGCAGACAAAGCCTATCGACATGAAAAAGTATGTGCTGGCTACGCAAGAGCTTCTGTGCAAATACATCCCTCAGTGGCGCGCTTATCAGGATGAGATGCTCGAAGCCGCGCAGGAATATGAGAATAGAATCGGCACAATAACAACGGATCAAAAAAAGTAAACCGTGCAGTATGCGTAAACTCTGGATGTCTTTCTCCACCGCTCATCCCGAGTGTTTTTGAGGCATGGTACATGCCGAGAAAATGTATCGAGGGACATGGGTGGTGGTAAATAAGTTATTGTCGAGGGTCCCGCTCATGTCCCTCGATACACCCGCTTCGCTCTGACGAGCTACGCCGGGCACTCGGGATGAGCGGTTGGGAAAAGCCGGGCTTTTGAGCTTTTTGCAGATTCTGTTATGATAATCACTACTAACTGGTTTTAAAACTATAGAAAATACGCCACAAATTATTAGTGTGGCGGGGGAATTAGGAAAAATATGTTTAGGGAAATGTTTAGGAAAACAGGGATATTTTTTGGTGTTTTTTTAGCAACATCAGTTGCCTTTTCACTGCACGCCGAACCGGTGTTGCAAAAAGAAAATATCTATCACGAGCTCTACAAGATCTTCGCCAGCCAGCTGAGCCAGACAGGCCCATCCAACAGCGCGATCTCGGGACTTACTACGGAGCTTGGACTGCCCAAAAAATCTGCAACACCCGCAGCGGCATCCACAGCAAGCGCTATAACCACAAAGCTTACACAACTACGCTGCGTCTACTGTGACATCTGCGGGCAGCAGCAGGAGATATGCACAACGCCAGTCACGGGAGACATGAGCGCCAGCACCCTTGAAAAGCTTGCGATTGTCGCGCCACCCAAAACCGATCCAAAATATACCGTCTTGCACAAGCTGGCAATTCCGGAAGAGACGGTCTTTGGCACCGTTGCGCGGGCGGCGCTCTTTATGCGGCTACCGTCGCTGACCGAATTACAGGACAACCAGGAGGTCGCCAAATATTTTGCCGAACATGACGCCATCAGGCGCAAAGCCCTCAAAGCAATTGAAAATATACGTGCAGCCCAGAACGACTTCTTATGGCTCTTTCTTGTTGAAGAGCAGCAGAAAGACCGGTTTGAAGACTATTATTGGACGCTGCCCGGGCTCAAAAAACTCAACAATAGCTCTGCTGGGCTGTTTGTTGGCGATGCGGTGGAACAGCTCACCAGGACCCTACCTGGTCTGACGCCACCATGCGCCTATCAGGGCATGTTTATAGGTTTTTGGGAGGGGCTATCAGGGGTGCTACCAAAGCAAAACCCAACAACGGATCGATCATTAGCCACCATACTTGCTAATATCGCCTACATTCCACTAGCAACTGCACGAGGCTTTGGGCAGGGCATATGGGGCGAGATTATCGGGCACTCGCCGTATGCGTATGCGTACAGAGAAGAACAGGAGAAAATTGCGCATTCGCCAGATACCATCACACTATCGAACGTTCCTGACCGCCAGTTCACCTCGCTGCAGGACAGAGTTGCATATCTTGAAGCGAGCATATCCCCATCAGATCCGGGTTCAGATTGGACATCGGCGCTAAACATTCGCGTTCTCAATCGTCGTGCAACGCCCTTCAATACCTATGATGCGGAAAAAGAGAATATCGTAAAACCGGGCACCGAAACATTCAGACGTGCACCATGGCGTGGACCAGCCGTGTCGTGGGCGCTCGCTCTGGGTGGATTGGCGCTGTATGACGTCATGAATTATGCCAATGCAAAGACCACTTACAAAAAATTACAAAACGACCTGGCAGCCTTTAAACTTGCTCAGGCACGTCTCATGAGCATTGCGCGCATACTTGAGGGGCTCACCGAACTACGCAAGATAGCGCAAAACTCGCAAGTGAAACCGCTCGAAGCACTTGCCAAAGAGCTTATTGCGTTTGAAAAAGCACGCAAAACGGACAAGAATTTTGCCACACTATGCAATCTACTTGAGACCAACACCTTTAAGGGCGAGCCGTCAATCTTTTCAAACCGCGCCCGCATCCTGCTTGCGCACCGACTCCTGAGAAAGTGTAAAAAGCTCTTTTTGCCCGCCCTGCAGAGCGAAGGCAAAATCGAAGTACTTGTTGGCGCGGCCGAATTTTACACCAAGCACCAAAAACCTGACACGGGCAAGCCCGTCTGCTTTGTCGATTTTGTTGATGAAACGGCACCACGTCTTGAACTTGAAAACGCCTGGAACATACTTGTTGACGAAAAAGACGCGGTCGGCATCGACACGATAAAATTCGGCAAAAATGGTGCACAGCATGCGATCTTTAGTGGACCGAATGGTACCGGTAAATCGACCAACGAAAATGCCATTGCCCATACCATTTTCATGTGCAGATTGGGCATTGCATGTGCCTCGCGCGCCGTCATGACGCCGTTTGAGATTCTTGAGGTCCATCGTAACGAACAGGAAAATATCGAGCGTGGCGACTCAAGCTTTATGGCACAGAAAGCCCGCTTTGATGAGATCTGCGCGCATATCGCAAGTTTAACCGATAAGCGCATGATTATTTTCATGGATGAGCCGCTCAACGGAACCGTCGAAGAAGAGGCGGGACGGATTATTTACGAACAGTGTGAAAAGCTGCTCGCGCACCAGAAACAGGCTATCTGCCTGATTGCGACACACGCAGAACAGCCAACCAGGCTCGAAGCCGACACCAATGGGATATTTGCAAATTATTATGTAGAAGTTATCGAGCCAATTGTTGGTGAATTTAAGCGCACCTACCGGCTCCTGCCAGGCATTCCGCACTGGTGGTTTAATGACGCTGAACGGCGGCACCGGTTTATTGATTGGCTTTCGCTGGAAAGAGAGAAGGGACAGGACGGCCAGACAGATTCAAAAGATTAGTAGAGATATGTAACCACGAAAGGTTTACCCATGAACTGTTATTTTAGTAATAGATTAGTTTCGAGCCTACTGCTCGTGTCGTTCTGCTTTTCCCCAATGGGGCTTAGAGCCAACGGGATGCAAACAAGTGAAGTAAAAAAAGAATTTTACAGCCAGCTTTCGCCATATTTTATCGACACCAAGCAGCAAGCAAAACCAGTGACCAGCATCGCAACCGGCACTCCTGCGACCCAAAAACCGCACGTGGTCGATGTAACCCTGCGCACGCTCAGCCCGAACGAAACAGCACAGATGACGCTCGATGTCCTGACCCACGTTGCTCCAAAGGCTTCGGTGGCAGAGACCGATATCAATCCCCTCGAAAAGTTCGATATCAAGCAGCCCGGGAAACTGGACGTTGCAGGCAAATTGATGCCACACAGTTCGATCTGGGGACAAATGGCGTTCGCGGAAGACTGCACACGCGTGTTCTCGTGCGACGAGCTCAACTGGCGGAAGAATATTACTCGTTTCTTTGTTGACAACAAGAATCTGCGCACGCAGGCGCAAAAGGCTTGTGAGTTGATCCAGAGCGGCCATCGCGCCTATCTCGCTTACTTTGAGCAGGTCGACGACACGACCAGGCAGGTGCTTGAGAGCCTCTACTTTAGTAACATGATGCTCGCTCCGCTCAATACCAATAAAACTGCGTTGGCCGTTGCTGAAACGGGACGGTGGGTGCAGATGTCGTTCCTCCCGGCACTCTGGTCGGGGTTGGGGGCAAACCTGATAGCTAAAACTACTCAGGCTGGTCTAAAAACTTTTACAGCCTACACTAACCCTGATCTAACTCGCTGGACCAAAGTAAAAAATGCCCTCTCAGATTTTGGCCGAATTCCAGATAAGACGATAACCGACACAGCCAAAAATTTTGGGTACGGCCACTATCCAGTCGCCTCCAAAAAGGTATGTGACCTCGCAGCACAAATAAGACCAAACGAACAGGCCATGTTCCAAGAGATGTATCCTTGGCTACCAGAGGCTATGAGAGACCAGGTAACAAAAGGCTACTCCGCAGATGACAAAGACAGGCTTTCACGCAACATCGCAAGAATGCGGCTGGATGCAGAACTGCCTTCGCCATCTATTCAAGATAAATACGAAATCGGGCGCGATGCTATGTTCGGCCTGGGAAAAGGTGCGCCTGTAGTGGCAGCGCTGATGTCGTATGGTATGCAAATCGGCTTTGACGCCCTCCTCTTCTTCGCCCTCAAAAAAGCCGCCGCCGACATCACCCAGACAAACAGCATCTACAACAACTACCAGACGCGCCTGATCGGTATTTCCAAGATTGTGCGCGGGCTAACCATGCTCTCGGACATCGCGCGCCAGGTAAACAGCGCAGAACTACAAAGCATCACGCAGGACATTGAGCTCTTTTTGGATGCGAGTGCAAACAAGGACCTTGCATCACTGCTCGACGCACTAAAAACCAACACCTTCAGAGGCGACACATCATTCTTCTCAAACCGCCCTCGCATCCTCGCCACAAACAAGCTGATGGAGCGGTGCAAAGATCTCTTTGTCAGACCACTCTTGGCAGCAGGCAAGCTCGAGACATTCGTCGCAGCGGCCGATTATTATGCAAAACACCAAGATACAAATAAATCCGGCGCAGGCAAGCCTGTCTGCTTTGTCGATTTCGTCGACGACGCCGAGCCACGGCTTGAGCTTGAAAACGTCTGGAACATTCTGATCGACGAAGAAAAGGCAGTCTGTGTTGAGGATATAAAATTTGGCAAATTCGGCGCACAGAACGCCATTTTTAATGGACCGAATGGCACCGGCAAATCGACCAACGAAAACGCTATTGCGCACACCATTTTCATGAGCAAATTTGGCATCGCCTGCGCCTCGCACGCCGTCATGACCCCATTCGAAATATTCCAAGTCCATCGCAACGAGCAAGAGGATATTGGCAAAGGGAACTCAAGCTTCATGGCGCAGAAAGCCCGCTTTGATGAGATCTGCGCGCATATCGCAAGTTTAACCGATAAGCGCATGATTATTTTCATGGATGAGCCACTCAATGGGACTGTCGAAGAAGAGGCAGGACGGATTATTTACGAACAGTGTGAAAAACTGCTCGCGCACCAGAAACAAGCCATCTGTATTATTGCCACCCACGCAAAACAGCCAACACTGCTCGAAGCGGGTAGTAACGGCACTTTTGTGAACTACTATGTTGAGGTCCTGGAACCAGCAGCTGGCGAATTTGTTCGCACCTACCGGCTCGTTAGGGGCTTGGCAGACTGGTGGTTTGATGACGCTGACAAACGGCACCGGTTTGTTGAGTGGCTCTCGCGAGAGACCACCGCTGCGCATGCGGCAAGCAACGGCCCAGAAGTTATGATAAAAAAATAACAAAGTAGCGACAACAAACGTAATTATCTTTCGGGGCACCCCAAATCGGGTGCCCCTTTTTTGTGGCCACAAAAAGCAAATTCTTGAATTTTTGCCCCTGATCTGGTTAGCTATGGCTAGAAAGAAGTTGGCACTTTACGTGTCGTCACAAACAAAAGGAGTTGGTATGAAGTTTTTAGCAAAGTTGGTCACGCTCTGCTGTGCGGTGTGCATGGGGGGAATGGTGTGGGGGATGGACCCCTGGGGCAAGGCCACTAGTGGGGATGTCTACTGTTTTAAGAAAGAGAATAAATGGCATGTTGTCACTACTGCTGGTGGTAACACGATAACCGCTATAAACATCCTCCCAATTGGCCCAGAAATATGGAAAAACTTGATACTTACAGAACTCAATCTCAACTCCAATTTGGTGAAAATCATAAAATCTTACACAGACGCAAAGGGCAAAACACTCAATATTTCCGTTCTCGAACAAGCACCCAAAGAAGGACTGGAAACTTACCCCCTCGACGAGCTCGATCCAAACGACACAATGAAGAGTGCGTTACTTCGTACTAACTGGTATAGTACCAACTGGCAGGACATTGGAGGGGAAAAAACACCTCTCGAACTCATCAAAGCGGCGTTAGATGAATATGACAAGAATGAAGGGGGAAAGAAGGGGGCGGAGAAAGAGGGAGAGAAGAAAGAAGGGGGAGAGAAGAAAGAGGGAGAGAAGCAGCTAGAGAAAAAATACATTGAATCCATCGGGAAGCTCTCGCTCGAACAATTAACAAAAGAACTCAAAAAAAAGAACCTTGAAGAGTACAAAAAGCAAGCACTAAGAAGAATGAAAAGATATAAATATGAAGAAATAAACTTTGACCTCAACCTGTCAGAATTAAAAGCAAAACTAACAGAGGAGAAAGATCCTGATTTCCAAGAATCACTAAATAACCTGATAAAAACAAGAAAGAAAGCAACTCCAGAAACCTCACCCGACAAGCCTATCCCAACAGATCAACCGGCAAAAGAAACAGGCAAAACCTCCGACGACCCCACCCCAACAGATCTACCGGCAAAAGAAACAGGCAAGACCTCCGACGACCCCGCCCTCTATCCCCTCGCCAAAGCCCTCAGAGACCTGTCCCTCTGAAAGGCCAAATAACCGCCCACCATTTTTGGGCCCACAGTCGGGTAGGTCTGGATAGGGCCCTAACAAAACAAAAGGAGTTGGTATGAAAGTTTTATCAAAATTGATCGCGTTGTGCTGTGCGGTGTGCATGGTGGGGATGGTGTGGGGGAAGAACTATAGTATGTATGTTTTTAAAGATAAAAATAACGCATGGAACATCATCATGGCTAAGACAACCATTGAAGGATATGGGAACTACAATTTCTTTATTGAGTCACTACAGACTATTGCTGGCGAAGATCCTTCCAAAGTCCCCGGAAACTGGATCACTGGCTTTTCAAAAGAACTAGATAATATTACTATCTACCACATAGAAAACCCGAACGATACTTTCAAACAATATTCTTTCAAAACAGATATCACTCAAGAGAACCTTGAGAAGTTTGAAAAAGAACAAAACATAACTATAAACACTTCTGACCCTAAGCTTCTTTTCGAAGAAGATCAGAATACAAAAAAAACACTCCTTCAGTCGATACAAGATGCGCTCAAAACTTACGACAAAAAGCAGCTGGACGAAAAGTACAAGCAGGGCTTCGAAAAATTCCCGATCAAAGAATTGGAGGAAAAAGTAAAAACAGAAACTGACCCTGAACATCAAAAAATTCTACAAGAGCTTATAAAAGAGAAAACTGCACAAGAGAGCGAAAACATAAAACATGAAAAAGAAAAACAAGAGAAATTGGACACTCTTAAAGAAAGTCTCGCCGGAATATCGCAGGAGGACTTAGATAAAATCGGCGCAGAACTAAAAAAAGGAATTAATAATAAGCTTGCGCGCAATGCCGATTACTGGCAGGAAACGTATGACCTCTACGAAAAAGAAGTTGAAAAACGTAAGCAAACTAAAACCCCAGAATCCTCGCCAGATAAACCGGCAAAAGAAACAGGCAAGACCTCCGACGACCCCGCCCTCTATCCCCTCGCCAAAGCCCTCAGAGACCTGTCCCTCTGAAAGGCCAAATAACCGCCCACCATTTTTGGGCCCACAGTCGGGTAGGTCTGGATAGGGCCCTAACAAAACAAAAGGAGTTGGTATGAAAGTTTTATCAAAATTGATCGCGTTGTGCTGTGCGGTGTGCATGGTGGGGATGGTGTGGGGGAAGAACTATAATATGTATGGTTTTTTTGAGGGTGATAATAAGTGGTTTTTTATACCAATATATGGTAGTAACAATATTTTTTTTATTGGCGACCAAGACAAGATGGATGAGAAAAAAAATAGTACTCTTATCAAAAATTTGGCGACAGAAAAAATCCATTTCGCAACTTTAGTAGTAGATAATAATAACTACAATCTCTATGGAACTACTAAAGCACACGAAGATGAATTGCTTGAAATTGATACCAAAGACGAAGCTGCCGATGAATATGTGATAGCGATATTTCTTTTGGTAAAATTTGGCAAAAATGCCGCCCAGACGGATGCGCTTGCTAAGCCGTTGTTTCGAATACAAGAACAATTCAAAAAAAAATTCGAAAAGCTAAAAAAAAAATATTTAGGGCTGCAGGAAAAACAGAGGGAAGAGTCGGAGAAAAAACCAGCGGAGACAGGAGCAAAAGTGTCTGACAAGCCCGCCCCAACAGATCTACCGGCAAAAGAAACAGACAAAACCTCCGACGACCCCGCCCTCTATGCCCTCGCCAAAACCCTCAGAGACCTGTCCCTCGAAATATCCTGATATCCGCCATTATTAAACATATTACCAACGCAGCGACAAGCTTTTTTAGCTGTCGCTGCGTTCTGCTTCTGCCACACTTAGAAATTTATTTCAGTTAACAATTGTTTTTAACCCTCCGTCTATGCTATAACTAAAATTAGATATATATAAAACCAATTGAGATAGGGCATAGGTCTCTCACAGGACCATTGACCCGGGGGATATCGTGTCATGAGAAACATTTCCATACTGCTGCTCGCTTTCGCGCTGTTTCTGTTCTCGCCACTCGTTTTTGGTGCTGCCACCGTGCAACAGCAATACACACAACCAGTTTACCAGACGGCGTCCGAACAATCCCTCACCAATGGCATTCAATTTGCAGATAATCTTAAATTGATAAAGCTGGTGAAGGAACAACAGGCGCTCATTATCCAGGCCAATAAACATATCATGGACCTTTACAAATACTTGGAGAAAAAGACAGCTTCTAGCTAATGACATGCAATTTTTTTAGAATGACGGCTCCCGAGCCATCTGCTTTTATAATCTTTTATGATATAGTGTGTGCGATATATTTCTGATCCCTTTTACCCCCTATGAGGTGACTATGAATCGCACACACATCTCTTTTACACTCTTATCTTGCGGCCTCCTGTTCGCATTATCTGGCTGCTCTACCGCAAAAAAAACCGACGAATCCGTGGCGGCACCCTGCCCCGCGCAGGAACCGGGCGTTACCAAGGCTCTTGAAGAGGGCAAGGCTGTCGTTGTGCCAGCTCCGACACCTGCTGTCAACGAGATAAAAACGCCGCTGGCTTTCGACAACATCCTCAAAACGGGCAAACCCTGCGTGTTAAAGATTTTCGCTCGGTGGTGCGGCCCCTGCCGCTACATGGCGCCGTTGTTTGAAAAAGAGGCGAATAAATACTGTGGCCAGATAACTTTTGCTGCGGTCGACGCGGATGAGAAGGGGATGGAGGCTATTATCGGGAAGTATGCGTCCCGCGGTTTCCCAACGTTCGTCTTCTTCGACAAGGACGGCAAATTTATTAAGGACCATCCGGGTGCCTATCCGGATGATGATTTTGCAAAAGAGATAGCAGGATTTGTGGAACAGCAGAGTTAGGTTTTGAGATAGATTTTTAAGTAGAGCCAGTCGTATTTTTTAGTACTACTGGCTCTTAGATTTTCATAAAATCCGCTCGCCCTGATATCATTTCTGAAAAACAATTCATAAAAATCCGCACACCCTGAGCTTGTCGAAGGGTCTAAATGTGCGGGACTTAACTATTTTTTGACTTAGCAAAAAAACAAATTCTTTCAGGACTTCCTCAGTTCCATTCAAAGATCCGATTTGAACGTACTTTCGTCTTTTCAAGTCTTGCTCAAAGTCGAGTTGGTCGCAGTTCCGCTCGCCCTGAGGAGCGCGTTAGCGCGTCTCGAAGGGTTCTTGCGAGCGGTCTGAGATTCAAAAATTAATGGAAAAATTCGTGGATTTATTTTTGAAATACGAAGTTTTCAATAGTAAACATGGGCGCAAGAACCCTTCGAGACGGCCTTTCAGGCCTCCTCAGGGCGAGCGGAGTTTATGGGATTTCCCGTCTAGTTCGAATCTTTCAAGCATTTGAGGAAGTCCTGATTCTTTCCCAATCACCGGCAATAAAAGCCTCTTTCTTTTTTCGCGACCAACCCTTTATTTTTCGTTCGGCCACAAATGCATCATCACGGTTTGCAAAAAGCTCTGAAAAAAGGAACCATCGGAACAACAAAGAATGTAGAGAAAAAAATATTCCATTATTCCAACACCTTACAAATTCTTCCCGCACATTTAGACCCTTCGACAAGCTCAGGGTGTGCGGAGTATCTTGCTATTTATCCAGTCGAAGTTTATCCCGACGACAGCCCTGCGAAGCCTTGGCGAAGCATGGGGCCTGTCGAGGGAGAAGGTTCCTTGCGAGCGGCCCAAAGCAACTTTCTGATGGGGCTAAAGAGCATATCTCAAGCCCCATCTTTATTGTTTATTTTAGCGTCACCAACATGAGTGCCACCATCGACATCAACTTGATAAGTATGTTGAGCGCAGGCCCCGATGTATCCTTGAACGGATCACCAACCGTGTCGCCCACAACCGCAGCCCGATGGGTCTCCGATCCCTTGCCCCCAAATGCGCCGGCTTCAATATATTTTTTGGCATTATCCCATGCGCCACCGCCGTTTGCCATCATAAGGGCAAGCAGAACACCCGCGAGCGTTGCACCAACAAGCACGCCACCCAGTGCCACCGTGCCAAGCGTAAACTTCACCAGAATTGGCACAATAACAGTGACAAGCCCTGGCATAATCATCTTCCTGAGCGAAGCCTTAGTACTGATCGCAATGCACCGCTTGTAGTCAGGTTCAGCCGTCCCTGCCAAGAGACCCGGGATCTCTTTAAACTGCCGGCGTACCTCCATCACCATGTCGAGTGCCGCTTCACCCACCGACCGCATGGTCATAGACGTGATCAAAAATGGCATTGCACCACCAATGAAAAGCCCAACAAGAACCATAGGGTTGATAAGATCGAGCGCACCAACGCCAGACTCTTTTGCATACGCCGCAAAGACGCCCAAGGCTGCAAGTAACGCAGACCCAATGGCAAATCCCTTGCCGAGTGCGGCAGTGGTGTTGCCGAGGCTGTCAAGCTTGTCGGTGATGTCGCGCACCGGCTTGCCAAACCCTGCCATCTCCGCAATGCCACCCGCATTGTCCGCAATCGGACCATATGCGTCGACCGTCATCGTGATGCCGACTGTCGCGAGCATCGAAACAGCAGCAAGCGAGACACCAAAGAGGCCTCCACCAAAGGTGACTGCAAGCCAGATGGCAGACGCGAGTACAAGCACTGGAAGGACGGTCGATTCCATGCCGATCGACAGCCCATAAATGATGTTGGTTGCCGCACCGGAACGGGAAGCTTCGGCCAACTTCTTGATTGGTGAAGAGCTGGTGTAGTATTCGGTGATGAGTCCCACGATGATGCCCGACAGGCAGCCAATAGCAATAGAATAAAAGAGCGCAAAATCGGCGGACACCAACCAGAGGTACCCGTACGAGAGCCCCATAAATACAGCTACTGCGATGATAGAAGCGTTACGCAAGAGCGCTGCAGAGCTGACGCGAAGCATAAAACTTGATGAGAGCCCGACAAAAGAACCGAGCAGTCCGAGAGCCGAGATGACCAGCGGCATCATCACATAGGTCATGTTAAAGCCATAGACCTGCGTTGCAATAATGATCGTCGAGACCATGGCGGCAATGTAAGACTCGTAAATGTCTGCACCCATGCCGGCGGTATCTCCTACGCAGTCACCCACGTTGTCCGCAATGACCGCGGGATTGCGCGGGTCGTCCTCAGGGATTCCCGCCTCGAGCTTGCCCACAAGGTCGGCCCCCACGTCGGCAGACTTGGTAAAAATACCCCCACCGACACGGGCAAAAAAGGCCACAAACGATGCCCCCAGCCCGAAGTTGGTGATAATCGATTTAAAGTGTGGGTGGTCAATAAAGAGATACATCACGGTACCCAGGCCCAAAAGACCGATACCAGCGACGGCAAAACCCATCACCCCGCCGCCCAAGAAGGCGACACGGAAGGCGGCTTTCTCGCCCCGGTCACGCGCAGCCATAGTGGTCCGCACATTCGCCGCAGTTGCGGCACGCATGCCAACAAAGCCGGCAAAGAGCGATAGCGATGAACCGACCAAAAAGCAGACAGCTGCAAGACCGGACGAGAAATACCACAAGAGTGCTGCGGCCAAAAGGTCGACCAGTGCAATAACTTGATACTCTTCTTTGAGGAAGGTCATGGCGCCGGTGCGGATGGCGGCAGCGATATATTCGGCCTTTTCGTGGCCGACAGGGAGGGCATTAATTGTCCGCAGCAGCATAATGACAACGGCAATAGCTGCCAGGGCGACTATACCGACAAAAATAAACATATGACTAAGTAACATAAAAACAGAACTCCTTGAGAAGGTCGTTAAAACAAAAAACTATCTTGAGGACTACCAAACCAGGTAATATATATAAAAGTAGCAGAGTTGGCTCAATCCGGCAAAAATTGGATAGGTTAGTACCACCGCACATGTCCTTCGATACATTTTTTCTACGGGACAAGCCCCTACGAAAAAACACTCAGGAACTGTGATGTCAAGGCTTGCCGAGAAAATATATCGAAGGACATGAGCGAAGTGGTAAGTGGAAAAGGGTCAAACTCCTCTTTCCCCCCACTTTTCCCTCACTTTCATTGACGCCCCGTTTTTTACCCCTATACTAAAACAAAAATTACGCCCTCACAATAAAGGTTTTTTATGAATATCAGATGCCTATTACTGTTCCCACTTTTAGCCACCAGTGCTGGCTCTATCTCAGCCGCTTCCGACTACACCCGTATCATGGGCGGCCCCGTTGCCAAGTTTTTGTCAAAAGAAAAAGATCCAGCAAAGCTGAGTACCATAGCAGATTTCTGGAAGGGGAAAAGCTTCCCCCTCAAAAAAGATCAGCTCGATCTCGAAATATATCGCATAAAGATCGACAATTTTAAAACCATGCACGAACGATATCTTTCGCTTGTCGCGCAGGACGATCCAGATTGGGGTCTGTTCACAAAAGAGCAGGAGACATACCACTTTCACGATCTTCTCGGGATACTCGATCTCGGTGATTTTTTAGTCTGTCAATCAGACTTTCTTGATAAGCTCGCCTGTTGCCTGCGCAAAAAAATTGCGCACAAACCAAAGCACTACAAAGAGTGGAAAGAGGAGATTGAACACTCTGCTTTCAAAATCCGGCAGACTTCTCTTAAAAAAGTTGGCACCTGTCTTTTCGACGTTATGTCAACCGCCTATATGTTTAAGGTATTTGGCGCCTACACATGCAGCAGCGTCAACTTCTTTGCCGAATACAACAAGAAAATTCTCGTTCTCCCACAGAACAACCACCGCAAAATTGCGCGCATCTGTCTTGATGGCAAAAATGATGGCAATTTCATCTCAACAAACGAAGAGGGTAATGATACGCTCCTGCTCACCAAACCCAAAAAGCCGTTTCTCTGGAGGCTAGGGAAAAATAACACACCAAAAACGGTCTCCATCGGCGCATTCACCATCACTGCAAGCCCCACAAACGTCGACCAACGACTAATTACCGTCAAAAAAGGCGCAGAGACACTCGCCACCCTCACGTGCAATCGTCCATCGCAGATCCTCCTCAACGAAGACTGTTTTGTCTGTGCCCCCACCATCCGGGAGGAAAAAGATGAAGAGGCACGCAGTGCCATCATCGTCAACTTCAAGACTGGACGCCACTACCGGTTTGTAGGAGAGTGGACACCCAAGAGCCAATGGAGCATAGGGCTGGAGAAAAAATTTGGTAGCAGCTTCTTTCGGCCAACGGTCTACTATGCACAAGGGACCGTTTTCATACGATGGGGAGAAAACAAGATCGACTGCTTCAATCTTACGGCAGAAGTGCATAAAGTATACGACTCCGGCCTCAAGATAATGGCCCTACAGGTATCACCGGATGGCAAATACCTGGTCATATGCGAAAAACAACCGGGTGCGTTTAGTATCAAAAATCCGCTGAGCGACAAGTATACCCTTCGGTATCAGGTCTACCAGCTAAAACCTACCCTAACCAAACTTGCAAAACAGCTGCGGACCGCACTACCACCAGAGCAGGAAGATGGGATATTTGCATGGGTTGGCTCGTTACTCACGTTTGGTAAAACCGGGGCCCCAAAGGCTCTGCCAGAAAATATCTTCACTGCCAACAGCAAAAAATAATATAGAGGACCTCTCCCGATGCACAGACCGTTAGCAACAGCACTCTGCTTTATATCTCTCGTCACCACAACCACCCTCTTTGGCATGCAAGACCCCGAACTCAAGACGAGCAAAAAGGTGGCAAACATTCTCCTCAGAAGCAATGATATAGAACCCCAGAGTAGTGAGGGCGTAGAACTGCACCCCATTATCGCCTGGATGTGGCGCGGCGATAACTACAAGAAACCATGCAACGCTCCACGGTTCAAGCCGTATCATGAACGCATTGTTGCTATCAAAACGCTGCGGGAAAAATACGATGCTCTTGACGGTCAAACCTGTCCGGACTGGGATAGCCTTAAGATGCATCAGGGAACTGTGGACGGCATCAACATCATACTCGCATTTCAGATCTACCAAAAGACTAGCAACTCAAAGCAATTCATCAACCAGATAATGCAACAACTCTACAAAAACGTGAGGGATGAAAAACTTCCATTAAAACCGCTTCTAAAATACCTGGAGAAACACCCGGTAACCATCACCGATATCGAGGGGAGCCATGAGGGAACCTGCCCGGACAACTGCGCAATAACAAAACTTATCACACTCACTTCACTCCTGCTCAAAAACAGAGAGAAGGCCCCGTTTATGTGGCGTGCCCGCAAAGATGGCGCTCCGCATCGGGTAACCATCGGCAACTTCACGCTCATCACCGATCCGCTTAACCATCGTATAGAATTCGAAGTGAAGGGTAAAAAAACCGTAGCGCTCGATTGCCACGAGGTATCTCAGCTCGTATTTGATAAAAAGGGCTTTTTCGTCTGTGCGTCGACACTAAACAGTAAAAAAGAGAATTCGCATCTGGATTTTCAGGGCGCCCTCGTCGTCGATTTCACTACTGAGCGCTACTCCCTCATCGACCACCCATGCCCCACTACATCTGACATCAACACCCCACTCATTCCTCCACAGATTACCTGCAAAAAGGGGATCGTTGCCATAAACTGGCACGAAAACATCGACATCCTCTATCTGCCAACCAACTCTCTATCTCGGTACTCATCAAAAACCACCTGGATAGAATCAGCAATCCTATCGCCCAAGGGGACGAGTTTGATGATTCATGAAAAACTACCGGGTTATGGAACGCCGAAGTATGCCTACAAATTGATCAACCTCACAAAAAAAACAGTCTTGCTCGCTGACCACCTTACCGATATTGCGCCCAAAAAAGCTCCGTGCGAAAGCCAACTCGTTTGTCTTCTGTCAGGGATCGGGGTTGGCAAAGCAACGTGTGGAGAAAAGCGTATTAGCAAGGCAGCACTTGTCATGCAGCATAATATCGAATCTGAAAATTGATGCGAAAAATTACCCCACAAACTTCTGCAGAATCCCCCGCTCGCTAAACGGCGTCGTGACGCCCTTAACGATCTGATACTCGTCAGGCCCTTTGCCCAGCAGCGCAATAACCGAGCCCCGTCTCGACCGCTCACACGCCGCAACAACAGCCCGTTGACGATCGAGCTCAACCAGAATTTTTTTTGTATCATCCGCTCGCACGCCCGCAACAATCTGCCGTGCAATCTCGTGAGGATCCTCTGATCGCGGGTTGTCCGTCGTGACAATCACCAAGTCAGCAAGCTGCCCCGCCACGCGCCCCATCTCGGGACGCCTGACTGGATCGCGATCCCCGCCCGCACCGAATACTACAATAAGATCATCGGTCATGCGACGCAACTCGGCGAGTACCGCCTGCATCGATGCCTGGTTATGGGCATAGTCGATAAAAGCTATCGCACCATTTTTGAGCGGATACCGATCGAGTCTGCCCGGCACGCCTTTGAATGTCAGAAGCCCCGCAGCAATCTCGTCCTGCGTCATCCCGAGTGCTCGCGCGCAGCCACTCGCCGCCGCGATGTTGTAGGCGTTAAAGCTGCCGACCAGCTGAGGGCAGGCATAGCCGTGCTCGCGAGAGAAGAGTGCTGATTTTTTATAGCGATCAACAAGCGCAGCCACACGCATGTCGTCACCGTTGAGAAAGAGCGGCGCGCCCGGTTTGAGCTGGTTCAAAAGCTGACACTTGGCTGCAAAGTAGTCTTCTTGGTCAGCATAAAATTCGCCATGCTCGCGACTAAAATTGGTAAAAATTCCTGCTTCAAACTCGAGCCCATGCACCCGGTAGAGCGAAAACGCCTGCGCCGCAACCTCCATCACCACCCATTCGACGCCCGCATCGCGACAGACGGCAAAAAAAGCATGCAGATAGTCTGGCTGTTGGGTAGTCAATTTTGTGGGAAATTCTTGGCCCAGAATTATGTTCTTGACCGTGCTGAGCAGCGCCGTCTTTTTGCCTGCAGAGCGCAAGAGATGCTCGAGCAAAAATGTCGTGGTCGACTTGCCCTTGGTACCGGTGATCGCAATAATTTTGAGTGATGTGGCAGGAAAAGAATAAGCCTTGGCAGATAACTCCGCCAAGGCCCGACGTGTCTCATCAACACGGACTAGCCGTGCGAAACGCGAGATCACGTATTTTTCAAATTCAGATTCAGTTTCAGACTCAAGGACCGCATCTCTGGCGATCACGATGGTCTGCGCCCCCTTGTCGAGGGCAACGGGGACAAATTTTATCCCGTTTTCCATCATACCCTGAATAGCCACAAATGTCGATCCCTCGCCCACATGATCGGTGTGGCAGGTGACTGGGTAGGTTTTAGGAATGCTTAACGGTTTGTAATTCACGCCACTTTCTCCGCATTTGAGGTAAGAGATAGAATATACCATAGAGGTTACAGATGACCAACACATCCACAACGACATCGAGAAGACTCCAGACAGCGCCAGCTGAAAGAATTACCCCTATGGGAGCCATGATGCAGTAAGCCGCAGTAAATATCCACTCCCAACGACCCTTAGTTAAAAACAACCAGCACTCTCGTCCAATAAACGCATAGCCAACAAGCGTCCCAACACCGAAGAGCACTGAGAGCGTTGTCGCGACCCACGCGCCCAGGAAGCCAAATACCGTTGAATAGGTTGCAATAACCAGCGGCATATCAGAAGCGCCACTGTTCCAGGTACCCGACATCGTAAAGGCAAGCATGATAAAGAAGCAGATCATCTCAATAATAAAGACGAGCGCCATCGACATAATACTGCTCTCAACCGGATTTTTGCCGCCCGTCGCACCAAACATAACGCTTGAGCTACCCAAGCCTGCTTCACTTGCATTGATCGCACGCCCGATACCAGAACGCATTGCGCTCTGCATCAGATGTCCCGTGAGGCCCCCAATAATGGCTTTAGTGGCAAATGCACCCTTGATCATTAACGTGAGTGCCATAAAGAGATTGGGCAAGAAATAGATAATAACGGCGCCCGTCGCAAGCAGAAAGAGAATAACTTTTACCGGCGCGACGGTCTCAGCAAACTTGATAACTCGCTGCGCACCGCCGAGCATAATATATATAATAAAAGCAAATATGACCGCCGCAATAAGCCACTTGCTCACGCCAGTTACGTGCGCAATCCCATTTCCCATCGAATTACTCTGCATCATACTCGCGGCAACAAGGCAGTAGGTGAGGCATATAAAGGAAAAGACGTAGGGCAAAAATTTACCGCCAGGCACGCGTGCAAGGTAGACCATCGGCCCACCACGCCTGCCATGTTCGGTCTCGACAGTGAAGATCGAGCTTGCAAAGACCTCCGCAAAGCGGATGGGCATAGCTATCAATCCAAAGACAAGCAGCCAGAACGCGCCGCCCGGACCACCGGCATACATAGCACCCGCCATACCCACAAGACTGCCGTTGCCTAGAACAGCGCCGAGGGTACTAAAAAAAGCTTGGATTGGCGAAAGCGTCTGTCCGATCTCCCCACTCTCTTTTTTAGGAAAGAGCACATATTTCCACGAGGTGAAAAAATAGCGGAGCTGCACGGTATCGAAGAAAAATGTTATTGCTAGGCCTATTGCAAGAAGAAATACGGGGAGAGGCCACGCCCATAAAAAGTTATTAATTTCGACAGCAGCAGAAAAAAAATCTGGCCAGACCATACGAGACTCCTAGAATATAATGGGTCTTTTTCACTTGGGATCAATATCCTGCTATAATTTTAACAGAAACGGTGTATTAGAAAAGTTTAGGACCAGCCCATGAGTAAAATTCTCGCCATCGACCCCGGCGACCGGTGGGTCGGCATCGCCATCTCGGACCCCTCCCGTCTCATCGCGCGCCCGCTCACGACCGTCCAGCTCGACGACCTGAACCCATTTTTAACCGAACTTTTTGCGCGTGAGCAGATCAAATTAATTCTGATTGGCCACCCACTCACCACCACCGGCAAGGAGAGTGACCAGACCCGCAAGGTTATCGAACTCAAAAATAGGCTCGAAGCATCTTTTGCCAACCAGAAGTTTCTGCTCTGGAATGAACATAAAACGAGTCAGCAGGCAGCGCAGCTGCAGCAAGAAACCCGCAGGAAACATGACCCAAAAAAGAAAGAGGAGAGTCATGCGCTTGCGGCTAGTTTTATCCTCAACTCGTATCTTATGGTTACCGGCCCGGCTTTTGAAGAAGAGTAGCGGATGAGTAGCTCTCCCAGGTGCTTGAATACAACCATAAACCCAATCCGTTGACAAAAATGCAATAACTCAACTAGTATCAATGTCAAGGGGACTGGAGTGGTTTAGGGTTACTGGAGTAGTCACTATGAGGTGTCCAAAATGCGATGGCTTAATGATAATTCAGTCTTTTTTTGATCATTTTATAAAATTTGAGGCGTGGAGATGTGTAAATTGTGGTAACATTATAGCAAAGAGGGAACGTACTATTGAGTACGACGTCTTCAGCGTCTTTAGCCAACAGTTAAAACAAAAAAATAGAAAATGAGCCACACAGTCCCCGCCTTTGTCGCCATCCATAGCACTTACTCAACCGTTTCGGTCGGTTTTTTTATCGGAACAGCATGTGTCAGTTCTATCACGGCCGACCATAAAAAAGCCTGCACTCTCTTGCTCGGCAATCTTGAACAGCTTCTTGCCGCACAAAAAACCACCCTACAAGATCTAAAATTTATCGCCGTTAACCAGGGGCCGGGTCCCTACACAACGCTCAGGATCACCCTCGCGATGGCAGATGGGCTCGGTTTTGCCACGGGCATTCCGCTCGTTGGTGTGGACGGTTTTGCGGCATTTGTTGCTGAAGTTAACGAAAAAAATAGTGATAAGACCTATGACTACACAGTAATCTTACTCAACGCTTTTTGTCGTGAAGTCTTTTATGCCATCCACGACAACTCAAAAAAGACCATGGCGACCGGCTACCTGCCTATCGACGAGTTGGTCGAAAGATTGAACGCGCTTGGCAACAAAAAAATTGTTCTAGCGGGCAACGGCGCCACCCTCTTTGCACCAGAACTCGCAATGGTAACGGTACCCACCATCACGATTGTCACGCCTTTTCAAGAGACGCCGTCACTTACGGCAATCGGACAGATGGCTTACAAAAATTGGGAATCCGGCTCTGGGGTGAGCAGCCACTTATTACCGCTCTATCTCAAAAGACCTGTCTACCGCACGATCGCAGAAGCCCCATCGCAACCGTAAGCACTTTACTTATTCGAGGACTTCCTCAGTTCCATTCAAAGATCCGATTTGAACGTACTTTCGTCTTTTCA
>CAZWYO010000021.1:0-21968 GCA_964638315.1 uncultured Candidatus Babeliaceae bacterium
AAACCCGCTCGCCCTGAGGAGCGCTTTAGCGCGTCTCGAAGGGTCCCTGCGAGCGAGGCACAATAATACAAGGTATTGTTAGTGGAATATTTTTACTGTTACATTTTACGCTGCGCAGATGGATCGTTTTATACAGGTCATACCGACAATTTGGTAAAAAGATTTGCCGAGCACTAGGCGGGCACGTTCGGTGGATATACATCTAAGCGCCTTCCCGTAGAACGTGTATTTTCGGAAGAATTTACAACAAGTGATGATGCATTTTTCGCAGAACAAAAGATAAAGAAGTGGTCGCGAGCCAAAAAAGAAGCTCTCATACTACGCAAGTGGAGCTTATTACGAGAACTTGCACAACGCTCTACGAAAAAACGTCATACCAAAACGGAAAAATAGTAAACTCGTGCGCAAGAACCCTTCGAGACGGCCTTTCGGCCTCCTCAGGGCGAGCGGAGTTTATGGTTTTTTCGTTACATGAGCTTGTAAAATTATCGTGTCGATCATATTTTTCACAACTGCCTCAAAATATCCAAAGGTTCGATCTATAAGTATTTTTATTTTACAAATACTTGTTTTATTGTGAATGGATCATAACTCCGCTCGCCCTGAGGAGCGCTTTAGCGCGTCTCGAAGGGTCCCTGCGAGCGGGCTGGGTTGCGAAAATCAGCAGGAATGTTCTTGGTTCCATTTTTGGAAAATCTCCGGATATGAAGTTGTAAATACAGGACTTCCTCAAATGCTTGAAAGATTCGAACTAGACGGGAAATCCCATAAACTCCGCTCGCCCTGAGGAGGCCTGAAAGGCCGTCTCGAAGGGTTCTTGCGCCCATGTTTACTATTGAAAACTTCGTATTTCAAAAATAAATCCACGAATTTTTCCATTAATTTTTGAATCTCAGACCGCTCGCAAGAACCCTTCGAGACGCGCTAACGCGCTCCTCAGGGCGAGCGGAACTGCGACCAACTCGACTTTGAGCAAGACTTGAAAAGACGAAAGTACGTTCAAATCGGATCTTTGAATGGAACTGAGGAAGTCCTGTAAATAGTAAATATGTGTGCAAGAACCCTTCGAGACGATCCTCCGGGTCGGTGACCCTCCGGATCCCTCAGGGCGAGCGGAGTTTGTGGTTTTTTCATTACATAAACTTGCAGTATTATTTTCTAGATCGGATCTTTCAGATACTTGAGAAAGTCCTGTGTATAACCAATCCCAAGCACCCTTGAAAAACTAAAATTCCGCACGCCCCCAATAAAAAGAGCGTGCGGTACTTTTGTATGTTTCTTATTCAGCCCGGTTCAGCCACCGAACTTCCATCCCAAAATAAATCCAAGAATAACCGCAATACACGCAACAATGTGCACCTTGCACCATGTAAACATGCCGGTTATAAATTCGGACGCACTGGGCCACTGGGCCATGCCAAAAAATTTTAAAACAGGTTCGGTATTAAACGAGACGACATTAAAATAGTGGAGACCAACCCCCACTACAACTGCGGTGACTAGGATTATGAGTACCATGCGACCCAAAATACGAGACAAAAATCCGAGAACAAGTCCTGCAAAGACTCCCACCAGACCCTCGCCAATCCATTCGGGATACCCAGCAAACGCCGAACGTATCCGCTCCCACAACTCTCCTGCTTGCTTCATCAAAGACCCTCCGATCTAAAAACTAACTCTCCTTAAAACCAGTAAAGGCGGCGTCCACTAAATGCGAACGCCGCCCAATTTGTGTAAATACTACGTATGGTTAGTCAACCATGTCACGTAGCGCTCTACCTGGTCTAAATTTGGCAACCTTCTTAGCAGGTATATCCATTTTTTTACCCGTTGCAGGATTTACACCTGTGCGAGCTTTACGCTTCATCACGGTGAATGTACCAAAACCGGTCAATACGATATTGGTTCCGGATTTCAACGTTTTACCAACAACTTCGATAAATGTTTCCAAAACCTTCTTGCATGCCGATTTCGACATCTTCGAATTTTTGGCCATCTTTTCGATCAATTGCGCCTTGTTCATGACAGTTCCCTCAGTTTTGCAGATTCCGTCCTACTACTCCGCCTCGTTACACAAACACACCAAGCACTACCTGTACATTATTCAATTGAGAAATTTTGTCAAATTTTTTTTAACAAAATTTTTGGTACCGAGGGCCGGACTCGAACCGGCACGGCTTTTAACCGAAGGATTTTAAGTCCTTTGCGTCTACCATTCCGCCACCTCGGCACAAGCTTGTCAAAGATTTGACGATCTCTCGAATAACTAACCTTTTTAAAAAAAGACACCAAAATTACTAGACTCTGGAGGCGGCACCCGGATTCGAACCGGGGATCAAGGTTTTGCAGACCCACGCCTTGCCACTTGGCTATGCCGCCCTCACAACCTGTAAAAGAGGTCTATGATATCGTAATATCTTCTATCAGTTTTTGCAACTCCTGCGCGCCAATTATCGTCAACTTCTCATCCCCGCTTGCAGGCTTGTCAACATGAATCTTGAGATACGGACGCTCAGCAGGGCCTTCAAACCGATATTTTCCAGGATTCTGTTGTGCAAGTTGGTACCATTCAGCTATGCCGCCGCTAAACACTTTCACCGTAGTAAACCCTGCCTCGGCCAATCGCGTTGCCGCGGTATGGCATGCTGAACAGAAGTAGTTGGCGCAGTAGGTGACTATCGACATGTTTTTGGGAAGCAGCTCAAGAGCCTTACCAATATCGGCAAACGGCACGTAGATGGACACGACACCCTTGCCACCGGCAATATGTGCATCATCAAACTCGTTTTTGTCGTTCACATTGATAAGCACGAGCTTTGCCGCTTTTATCGCTTCTAAAGTCGATCCAAATAATTGAACCTCTGCTGCTTTTTGTGCCGGTGCAGCTGCACCCTTGTGCTGCCACCACCGCACGCCGCCGCCTATGGCTGCCACAAAGAGTAGGAGGGTTAACGCTTTTGTTGTTGTGCTCATTCTTTGCATTTTTAAGACTCCTAAGCATTAGTTTACATACACGATTCAGCCGCGCATATTACAGGATAATCCTTAAACTCCGCTCGCCCTGAGGAGCGCGTTAGCGCGTCTCGAAGGGTCCTTGCGCACACTAATCGCAAGAAACTGAATAAAATTATTTCAAACCTTAACCGCTCGCAGGAACCCTTCGAGACGCCCTACTTCGCTCTAGCGAGCTTCGGCGGGCTCCTCAGGGCGAGCGGACTTGGTGTTCATTTATAGGATCAATCCCATAATTTGCTTTTCTACACAATCGAATTCATACACCGGTTCCACCGTACCCGCTGCCAGAAATTTATCGGATGCATAACCAGGTCAACCAGCATCCAGCCCTGGCTACTCTCAATCGAAAATATTCTAAACTTGATGCGCCCATGAATCAGCTCACGCTTGAGCACTCCCCACTTACGTGAGTCATCGCTCCCCAACCGGTTGTCACCCATCACCCAGAATTCGTCCGGCCCAAGTTTGACATCAAAAACATCCATCTCTGGCTGCACGGTTCCTGGTTTTAAGATATAGGGCTCACCCTCCGCAGAGCGAACCATAAGCGCATGCTCAATGGTATAAAATTTATTATAGTTTTCCGGATCAAACGAACGAAGTTCAACCCTGCCACTCCCCCACGGATCGTCTGATTTTGATGCACGCTTCCACATAAGAATAAGCGGATACTTGTTGATATACGGCTCGTCAAGCTTCTTCCCATCAACATAGACAACTGGCTTGCCATCTTCCACAAGACCCTGCACATGCTCGCCAGGCAGGCCAATAATACGCTTGGTCCAGTTACTTGGCCCCCAGACATACTGCTGCCAAACCTTCACCACAGGGTTGGTAGAATATTTATAGAGCGGCTCGTTAAACGCAATAACTTCTCCGCGCTGAAAATCCCGAAAATAGGGAGTACATTTATCCGCGAAAAAGCGCTCGCCAACGAGCATGGTCGTCTCCATCGATCCAGACGGTACCAGATAAAATCCGATAAAATAGGTTCGGATAAAAAAAACGAACAGCACCAGAATCATGATCTGCACCAGCATATGCTGTCGATCCAACCACGCGTTCATACGCTTAAACATAAAAGCTCCTATAAAAGCAAAACCAACACATCAATAGCTGTTTTTTTCTCCGCCCGATCTACACAACTCTGTTCATACACCGGCCCCAGCGCACGCGCCTCCAGAAATCTATCGGATGCCTGACAAGATCAACAAGCAACCAACCATGAGCAGTTTCCCAAGAAAAAATTCTAAATTTTACTCGCCCATGAATGCGATCACGCTTGAGTGGTCCCCACCCGCGGGAATCGTAGCTGCCAAGACGATTGTCACCCATCACCCAAAACTCGTCAGAGCCGAGCGTAAGGTCAAAAACATCGAGATCTGGCTGCACAGTGCCCGGCTTGAGAATGTAGGGCTCACCACCTGCTAAACGGGCTATTAAAGCAGGGTCGATGGTATAAAATTTATTATAGTTTTCTGGGTCAAATGATTTTGACTCAAGCTGTTTAGGATCTAATAATTCGTCGGCCTTGGGTACATGCTGCCACATAATAATAAGCGGATACTTATTTATGTAGGGCTCATCAAGCCTCTTGCCATCAACGTAGACGACCGGCGTACCATCTTCGATACGGCCCTGCACATGCTCGCCGGGCAGGCCAATAATACGTTTGGTCCAGTTGCTCGGACCCCACGCATACCGCTGCCACAAATTCAAGACAGGATTGGTAGAATATTTATAGAGCGGTTCGTTAAACACAAGAACTTCTCCGCGCTGAAAGTCTCGAAAGTAAGGGGTCAGTTTGTCGGCAAAAAAACGCTCGCCAACAAGCATCGTCGTCTCCATCGATCCAGACGGCACATGGTATAACCCAAACAGATAGGTCTTGAGCACAAATACGAACGAGACGAGAACAATAATCTGCACCAGCATATGCTGACGATCGAGCCAAGCGTTCATACGCTTAAACATAAAAGCTCCTATAAAAACAACTACCTAAGAAAATGAAATGGATTAACCGGACGACCATCAACATACACCCCAAAATGGAGATGCGAACCATCGCCTCCACGCCGCTTGACCACATGCCCCGTAGCACCTACCAATCCAATAACTTTACCTGCTGCAACCTGCGCACCAACACGTGTCTTGAGCGCGCTCATATGACCATACCGAGTTCTGCAATGTTCGTCATGTTCAATAATGACCAGGTTGCCAAATCCCCCCGCATTGCCAGCAAAAACCACAACCCCATCAGCTGCCGCCATCACCGGCGTGCCACGGCACGCACACATATCGATCCCCTCATGGAAACTGTGTGTTCTGCGTCTCCAGCCAAAGGGCGAACTTATATAGTACTGGTCACGGCGTATCGGCAGCGAAAAGCTACCCGCATAGGGGGCAAGGGAGATGGACTCTCGAGCATGTCTTGTGCGCACGGGCGCTGCCTGAATGATATGTGCAGGACCGTGCATGCGCAACACGTGATGTTTTTTAATTGCCTGTCTCTTTATCTGTTTTTTATGGGCAAGGCGCCGCTGTTTTTTGGCAACCGCTCGCAGCCCAACAGCCGCAACACGATCGACGCGACAGACGCTCTCAAGGTGCGCACGATTCCTATTTACGGGATCAAAAACAGGTTCGGTACCAGAAGCTGTACTAGTATCACTGGAAAAACTATGTGTGAGAACTATCGGTGACGCAAAGCCGAGCTGTCTGCGCAACTGTCGGTACGAAAAAAAACTCAATAACAACACGAGAGCCGTTGATGCTACAAACAGCCGTACAAAACAGATAGGATTTTTAAACCAACTAAACGACAACGTCATGCGGGAGCCACCCTTTTTCACCACAGGCATCTACAAACATCCACCCATCCGTCTTTTCTGGCGCGCGACGGATCACGCGTACCTCGTCACCAGGGACCAACCCCTTTCGAACAGGATACCCTGATCCTGGCCCAAGGTACAGAGTCGTGTCGACCGAAATGTACCGCCACCGGTCAGAGCGCTCATACGCAGCAAACAAGAGAATCACGCCAACAATCAGAATAATCAGCAACCCAACGATACGGGACCGTCGTACAAAAATAAGTAGCAGACCACACAAAAAGAGTAGTTGCCAGACAATAAAAGGGAGTAAGTGACCCACGCGACACGCGCGCGCAATCGCCGGCGTGTATCGCGGGCAGATGCTCTTTGGATCTCGCAGTTCTGCAATCTGGTGCTCAATATCGTCATAGAGGCTCAGCGATGCGCAACGCTGTAGAGCACGCAGATCGCGGATCCGCTCACCCGGTGAAACAGGCTTGAACGCGGCATCTGCATGGAGCTGCGCAGACGCGATAGTCAGTAAAATCAGACAGCCCCTAAGCAAAGAGCTAGAACATAAAATGGCCGCACACCCTGAGCTTGTCCCCTCGACGGGCCCCATGCTTCGCCAAGGCTTCGCAGGGCTGTCGTCGGGATAAACTTCGACTGGGTAAACAGCAACTTGATCCGCACACCCTGAGCTTGTCCCCTCGACGGGCCCCATGCTTCGCCAAGGCTTCGCAGGGCTGTCGTCGGGATAAACTTCGACTGGGTAAACAGCAACTTGATCCGCACACCCTGAGCTTGTCGAAGGGTCTAAACGTGCGGCGGGTTGCGAAAACTCCCAACATAATCCGCACCCGGGAAACCCTTCGACAAGCTCAGGGTGTGCGGATATTGGTGCTACTTTCGGCATAATAAAAATTTTTCTCATAGCACTTCCCGTATCACACATTTTTCTTCCAAATCCGTTTTGCCCAGAACAGCACCCGCTCGCTCTCCCCACGCGACAAAATCATATCAGCATGGCCTCCAAAATAGTAGCGTTGCAGCTCGAGCCAGAAATCCTGCCACTCACGATCATCGCGATCATACACGGTATAGCTAAGAAAAAAGCGATATGCATCCCGTGCCGTCAGCCTCCCGCGCCAGGTGAGCCATGTAAGCCGCAACCGTGCGCATAGACGGCGGCAGAAAAACATCGCGCACACGCATGCTCTGCCAAGCATTTCTCGCCACCGCCAGCATGCCATACCAGACAGTAGCATGAGACACAAAAGCCAGAAGAGTGTTTGTGGGATCTCCATTTTTCGCACGAGAGAAGGCCCTGCAGGGGTCGCATGGACGTCAGTACCAAACTCGCCCTCAAGATCGCTCTCATCTAATCCTAGAGTGTTTTGGGTTGAAATTGCAGAAGTGTTAACGGCACCGGGTGAAACAGAAATTGAAATTGGCTGGCTCATCAGTGTATAAAAATTTTTTTTGAGCGGATCGTAACAGACGCACCGCTGAGCAGGAATGGTAACCGTTCCCGCGCCATTGCACTGCACAACAAACTTGAACTGGGCACCGGAACTGGTGCGCTTGGCCCCATCGCGATACCAGACCACACCCTGTGGCGCTGCTGGAGAAAATGTCTGTTCAAAACCCGCATTGCCGCTACCCGTAAGCTCAACCGTCAGGGTAACCGCTTCGCCCTGAGATACGGCAGTACGATCGACCTGCGTCTCGCACGAGCGGTAGACGCCGACCGCATCAACGTGGTGTGGCGAATCAGGAAGCGGATCGATCGTCAATACCAGATCGTCTGATGTTAATCGATGGAGCTGCTCATCACGCGAAAATGCCCATGAAAAAATTGTTCCAAAAGTCTCTTGTCGCTCCTGAATTTTTCCATATTCGACCTGAATACCGGGCACCCGAATAGTACCCTTCTGCCGCGGATATAATTTTGTTGACCAGGTAAGACGCACCATCTGCGTGCCCTGCACATCGACCTGATCACGGCTCGGTCCCTGAAATGGTTCGTGAAAAATAGCACTACCATACTGCGGAATCTCTAGCCCCCGCACGGTTATGCGCCGCGGATCATAGGTCACCAGATATTCGCACGTGAGCTCCTGCCCCACCAGACCATGAGTTGGGCGTGCACGAAATTCGGTGGTGATGGGCTGCGCTGCTGGGACACCCTGCTTGACGGAACGGACAGCAATCTGCTCGGCGATAAGGGGGAGGTGAAAAGCAAAGAGAAATAGAAAAAATTTACCACTCATGTTGCCCCCCGCGTGTTCGCATCCCCGCCTGTTGCCGAACAATCTGCTCCTGTGCTTGGTTATCGAGTCTCTCAGCGAGCTCGACCAGCTGTTTTTGCTTCTCAGTAAGCGGCTCTTTTTTTTCTTTACCTGCAGACTCTTGGGCCGACTGCTCAGCCGCCTGTTTCTCCTTTTTTTCCTGCTTGTCCTGCTGCTTCTGCTGCTCCTGCTTCTGTTGGTCCTGCTGCTGCTTCTGATCCTGTTGATCCTGTTTTTGCTGCTCTTGCTTCTGTTGATCCTGTTTATTCTGATCCTGCTTATCCTGCTGGTCCTGCTTGTCTTGGCTCTGCTCGTTCTTTTTCTGATCCTGCTTTTGCTGCTGCTCCTGTTTTTTTTGCTCGAGCAGCTGTTTTATAAAATCACGCTTTTGACGGGCATTTTCGTGGGCTGGATCATAGGTCAAAACAGATTCAAAACTCGCGAGCGCATTCTGGTAATTGTTAAGCTTATATTCGGTATTTCCTGCATTGTAAAAAATTTCTATGCACCGTTCTTTTGGGATTTTTTTCTCCGCGCACCACGATTTTAACGTCGAAAAAGCTGACTCCGCTCTATTGAAATCACCCGCTCTGAACGCGCCCACGCCCAGATTGTAAAGGGCATTGGCGTCAAATGGATGGTGTGCAACGCGATCTTCAAGGGTGCTCAGCTCTGTGGCGAATAAAATGGAGGAACCTAGAAAAACCAATAAATTTATGACACAAATTAGTCTAATACAACCAGCGTTTATAGCCCTACTATCCGCACACCCTGAGCTTGTCCCTTCGACTCCGCTCAGGATAAACTCCGGGTCTAAATGTGCGGTAATAACAATAAAATTTTCTCGAATGGCCGCACCCGGGAAACCCTTCGACAGGCTCAGGGTGTGCGGATTTGGAAATAATTTCTTACGATTTGGTTTTATCTTCACAACAACCACCCCACCAGCAAGAGAAGCAGCGCACCAGCAGTGTACCAGTAAAACTGTTCAGAATGACGTGCTGTATGCCGCTCGCCAAACTTCGACCGCTCAAACCGCTCTATCCAACGCCTGACACGCGCCATATCCTCGGACCCCGCGCTGCTCCGAACCATGAGCCCGCCGGTCTTATCAGCCAGCTCTTGCATCATGGGTGTCTGCGGACGCGAAATAACCACATGTCCATCTCGATCTTTCAAGAAACCGCTCTGCCTCCCCTGTTGATCGTAGGTAGGGATAGGCCCTCCATCACTGCTTCCAACCCCCACAACACAAAAACGTATACCGGAGGCACGTACCTTTTCAGACAGATCTTGCACCCGACCCGAAAAATCTTCACCATCCGTGAAGAGGACCACGAGCCGCGTCCCCTCGCGCTCCTGGCCATTAAACGTCGCAAGCACCTTCTCAAGCGCTGCACCGATCGACGTGGTACCCGACGAGACCGCTTCAACCGCGGCGTTGTCCAGAAACATACTAAATGCATCGTAGTCCGTTGTCATGGGGCACAAAATCAATGCCTCACCCGAGAAGATAAGCAGCCCAACCCGGTCCGCTTTGAGCATCTTAACCAGCTCCTTAATCTTCTGTTTTGCAAGACCAATACGTGATGGTCTGATGTCTTGCGCACACATGCTCCGTGAGACGTCGAGCGCAACTAAGACCGCACGCCCACTCCCCGAGACAAGCGCATCTTCCATTCCCCACTGCGGCCGCAAAAGCGCAATAAACAGGAGGACCATTGCCCCAACAAGGCACCATGTCTTGAACGCCACTGTTCTGATCGAAACATTCTGTACCAGCGAGCGGCGCGTGCCGTCGCCCAACCAGCTACCAATCATAACTCGCGCTCTAAAGACGTACCAGAACGCAATCGCGCTGACTGCAATAACAACGGGCAAAAGATAGATGAGCCGCGGCGCTGCCCAGTGGATACCAAAAATCGTGTCCATCATAACAACACCCACCATGCGCGAATAAGAATTTCAGATAAAACAGCTAAGAAAGCAAACCAGGCAAACAGCGGAAAGAGCTCAATCTGTCGCGTATAACGGGGGACATCGTACTCGCTCTTTTCGAGCGCATCGATCGTCTGGTAGACACGCGTAATTTCTTCAGGCCGTTCCGCGCGGAAAAACGCGCCACCTGTCTCGTGAGCAAAACGTTCAAGCAACGCAACGTTAAGCGGCGTCTGGCACCGCACAAGGCCGTAAAAGGGCACCTGCGCAAAACCGCCCTCCTCAGACCCAACGCCAATGGTATAGATTTTTACACCGCTCTGCTTTGCAAGTGAGATCACCTCATCGGGGGCAATGTCATACTCGGACGGCGCACCGTCAGTTAAGACAATAATAATTTTTGTGTGAGCTTTTGAGCTGCGCAGCCGATTGACCGCCACCGCAAGCGCCGCCGAAAGTACCGTTCCATCAGGATTTATCATACCCAACTGCAGGTCGCTCACCAGACTCTTGAGCAGCGTCTTATCATGCGTTAGCGGACAACGCGAAAAAGCAGTAGCAGCAAAAAACACCAGCCCGAGCTGGTCATCAACCCGCCGCTCAATAAAATTAAGAACTTCTCTTTTTGCCGCATCAAAACGGGTGATCCGATCCTTTTGGTCATCAAAGACCTGCATGCTCCCGGAAACATCAAGCACCAACATAATGTCTCGCCCCTCGACGGGAAGCCGTGAATCTTCGTCAACGTATTGGGGGCGCGCGGTGGCAAGGAGTAGATTGATCACCGCGAAAATTCTTAGAAACCGCACAAAGCGCTTGATCGACCAGCCACGTCCACTTTGGGCCATGAGCTTTTTGACAACCGCCGCATAGGGCCACTCGAGCAGCGGCTCACGCCGACAGTACTTTAAAATAGTATAGGCAAGTGCTACTGCTAAGACACCGCAAACCAGAACCGTGGGATACGCAAACCAGATCTTCATGATTATCTACCGCCAAGATCTACTTTCTGATGTGATTTCTCAGACGCTGTCCAAGACCATGTCTCTTGTTGGACAAACCATCCATGCACCCGAGACGTAAAAGCATCATCCGATTCGTCCTGCTCACGCACAAACTGGGGGCCAACTGTCACGCGTAGTGCATGAAAATATACCCAGAAACTTTCCGGTGGATAGACCAGATAGTTGTCCGGCATGTAGATGGGAACTACGGGGCGTTTGGTGTGGCGCGCAATGAGTGCGAACCCCTGAAGGAACTCGTGCACCTTACCATCTGCATGTCTCGTTCCCTCCGGGAAAATAATTACATGACACGACCGCTCACGCACCACTCTGATGCCTCGCAAAAAATCATGTGCCGCCGTGTGCGACGCTCCTCGATCAAGGGAAAAGCCAAGACGCCGCACAAAAAATCCTAAGACCGGCATCTGCGCATAGTAGGCGAGCGCATACCAGAGGTGCGACCTACGGTCGAGCAACATGCCCACAATCGGCACATCGATAACCGACTGGTGATTAGCCACTATAATTGCCGGCTCATCTGGTACATTAGCCTGTCCCTCGAGCCGAATGGGCACAAAAAGTGCTCCCAAAACACCCCGATAAAAGAGGTCGAGAAGCATCAAAATAAGTCTATTATCAGTACGCAGACGCTCAGGCAAGACAAGCAATAATATAAGAAGTGGCGGAATGAGGGTAAGCACCACACAACCGGCCGTAACATAAGAAAAAATAGTATGAATAAAAAGATTTACTCTATGTTTTTTTCGAGCAGAATTCATCTCTCTTTTCTCCTTGACATAAGCGCTAATCACTCTACGGTAACAGACTTAGCAAGATGTCGCGGCTTGTCAATAGGACACCCGAGCTGTTTTGCCATATGATAGACAAAAAGTTGCATCACACCCGTCAAAGCGAGCGACCCGAGAAGAGGCGCTACCACCGGCACAACAAACGCCGTATCAGCCATCGCAATAAGCTCTTTTTGCCCCTCAAATGCAAAGACAACGAGATGCCCATTTCGTGCCTTAACCTCCTGTGCGCCACTCAACAGTTTACGGTACACCTGTTCTTCGAGCGACGAGAAGATAAAGACGGGAACAGTCGGATCAACAAGGGCTATCGGCCCATGTTTAAGCTCTCCGGATGGATAACAATCGACAAAACAGTAGGCGATCTCTTTGAGCTTGAGTGCCGCCTCACGCGCAAGCGGATAGCTACACGCACGTCCTAAAAAAATAAACTGCTTAAAAGTCGCATAAAATGGCGCAAATTTTGTTTCGATATCACAACGATACCGCTCCATAGCCTCTTCAAAAACATCCGCAAGAGAGAGTATGTCGTAGAGAGCAAGATGTTCAGAAATTTCACCCCTGCCGCCACAGATCGCTGCAAATCGATGTGAAATCCAGTACAAAAGGGCCACCTGCGCGGTAAAAGACTTTGTTGACGCAACCGCAACTTCACGTCGCGCCTGTGTGAGCAGATAGCCATCCGCCTCACGCACCATGCTGCTATCCGGCACATTAACCAAGGCAAAGGTCCGCCCACCCGATCCGCGCACCTGGCGCAAAGCCTCA
Organism: uncultured Candidatus Babeliaceae bacterium; assembly: GCA_964638315.1. Lineage (GTDB taxonomy): Bacteria > Babelota > Babeliae > Babelales > Babelaceae > CAZWYO01. Next base: position 12,639 of record CAZWYO010000021.1, read on the forward strand.
AGAGCATCAGCCGTTTCACCCGACTGGGAGAGAAAACAGTAGAGATCACCTGGCTGAGGCCGCACCACGCGGTGACGAAATTCAGATGCTAAGATAGTTGTTGTGGGAATGTTATTAATTTTTTCGAAGAAAAATGCCGCAATCTCAGCCGCATGCGACGATGTTCCACACGCAATAAACGTGATCCGTTTTATCTGATCTTCAATACCCGAAAGGCCGGAACGCTGCCATGTTTCGGCTGACATAGTACGACAAAAGGAAGCGGTATCGTGCAGCACACGCTTCTGCTCATAAATTTCTTTGAGCATAAAATGGGGAAAACCTTCACGCGAAACGGTCGACCACGATGGGTCAATATCACGCGCAATCGGTTCAAATGGCTGGCCGCAAAAAGTAAAATACCGAATGTTATCACGTCGCACAAATGCGCAGGTCTCATCGGGAAGATAGACAACGCGATGCACATGGCTCGAAAATGCGGTCACATCAGACGCGACAAAGATCTCGCCCTCTCCCACTCCGATACAGAGCGGCGAACGGCGCCTGATCACAATAACGCCATCGGGAAACTGACGCGCCATGATGACGCAAGCGAATGCACCCTCAAGTTCATCAACCAGTGCAAAAACAGCACGCTCCAAGCAACACTCGCGACGCAGCAGCTCTTCAAAAAGATGCGCAACGACTTCAGTATCGGTTTCAGAGTAGAAAACGTGCCCATCGCGAACAAGTCGCGCTTTTATCTCGGCATAATTTTCGATTATACCGTTGTGCACAACCGCAACCGTCCGATCCGCGTTGAAATGGGGATGCGCATTCTGCTCGGTAGACGCGCCATGAGTCGCCCACCGGGTGTGCCCCATGCCCACGGATCCGTCAATGGGGCTTGCCTCGAGCTGTTTAACGAGGTTATCAATGCCCCCAACGGTTTTTATGCACGAAAAAACATTCCGCTCCGCGTCCTGACAGACAAACCCAGCAGAATCATAACCTCGGTATTCAAGACGCGAAAGCCCCTCTAAAACAAGCGATCTGCTCTGCCGATTTCCGACATAGCCAACAATGCCGCACATGGGGGCCCCCCATTCGTCGATTAACGTTTAACAAATTGGAAACTACGACGCGCAGCTTTGCGTCCGTATTTTTTCCGTTCCTTAACCCGATCATCAACAGTCAAAAGTCCATTTTGGCGCAACACCGATTTAACATCTGGATCGGCTTGTAAGAGCGCACGCGAAATGCCGAGTTTAACGGCATCTGCCTGACCACTTATACCACCACCATAGACATTCACCAAAACATCGTAACGCATCGCAGCTGGAACCGCCACAAACGTAGCTTTTGCCGCTGAACGAGTCGCATCAGTGTCAAAATACTCATCTGAAGGTATACCGTTAACCGTAATCAACCCGGTGCCCAGCTTCAAGTAGACACGAGCAACAGCGGCTTTACGCCGGCCAACACCATGCGCGAGCGTTGCTGCACTACGCACTGTTTTGACCGCTTTTGCAACCGTTTTTTTCTCGGCAACTTTTTTTTCAGGAGCCTTCTTCTCAGCAGTCTTCTTTTCGGCTACCACCTGCTTTTCTGCAACTGGTGCAACCTCTGGAACGACTGGCGCCACAACAACTTCAGCAGCTTTTGTGCTACGTTTAGTAGTTGTACGGGCGCTCTTTGTAGCAGTTTTTGCGCTGCTCTTTTCACCGGCCGGCCGTTTTTCTCCGGCAGTTTTTGCTGTTTTGTCAGCACTCATAATCCCCAAAGTCCTTTTGATTTAAAGGGTATCACCATAGCTATGGAAAAAAATATGGAGCCGATGAGCGGATTTGAACCGCCGACCTATTGATTACGAATCAATCGCTCTACCAACTGAGCTACATCGGCACACATTACAAGTATAGCAACTCCGCCGGCAAGTACAACCGCACCTGCATTTTTATCGCTATGCGGCGCGCCTTTGGCGGAAGAAAGACCGCATCAGCTCCTCTATTTCATCCCTGCACACACCGCTCGTCACGTTGCAAATTGCACCTCCGTATAGGGCGCAAATATCTTCACGCCGCCCCTGGTAGCCAAATTGGGGTGAGTCTGCCCCGTACACAAGCCGCTCCACACGGCTCAATGCTATGCACCCGAGGCACATTATGCAGGGCTCAAGGGTCACATAGAGTGTACACCCCTCCAAACGCCAGTCTGCACGGGCCTGACACGCCTGTCGGATGGCACAGAGTTCGGCATGCTGGTCCTGGCACTTGCCCTGTTCAACAAGGTTAAAGCCCTGCCCAATAACGACACCGGTGGGATCGACCACCAACGCGCCGATGGGCACTTCACCACGCTCCGCGGCCTGCTTAGCAAGCGCTATCGCCTGCTGCATGTATGTTATATCGTTTTCCATAAGAATACTTTCAACAAATTCCCATTTCTATTTTAGAATAGACGACCGCCACGTCACGGGCAAGACTGTTTGACAAAAATAGTACAAATCACTTGCTCTCCCCAACCGTTCAGTGATAGAACGGAGAGTAGTTGACCGTTTAAGGACAAATCCCGTCGCTTTTTTGAGGAGAAGTCATGATCAAAAAATATCTGGTGAGTGGTGCGTTATGCATCTTCTGTTGCCCCATTTTTTCGAGCACCCAAGGAAGTCTTGAACAGAACCTAATAGACCGTATGAAGGAGGCAGAAGTCAAGATCGCAAAAAACAAAACCGACTTTAGAAATGCCCTGACCAACGATCTGATGACCATCAGAAAAATGAAACTTGATTCCTCCCTTGAGCTGGTTAAGGCGTGTAAAACTCTACGCGACAGTCTCATCACCTACCTACAAAAGTCCGAAGAACCAGCCCCAGCGGTGCTCAAAGCTCTGTTCGAACTCCTGAAAAATGCCCCCGGTTTTCTCGCCATATTTTTGGAGAGAGACAATATGGATGCGCACAAATTCATCCTCAGCAAAGTAGTCGACCCTGGATACACCGCCGGCTCTCTTGAAGCAACAGCTCCCGCGCCCAAAATACGTGATGAGATGCGCAAAAATTTGCAACTCATAAACGAACACAAAAACGTCGATGACAATTATATCAAACTACTCGAGCCGCTCATCAAATCACTCGAATGAAAAAACGCGTTTTTTGCGCGTTCTCTAGGCAAAATTGTCTCTCTGACGTATACTTATGAAGAATTTAGTTTTAGTAAAAAATCCGCATATATTTACCACCAACAAAAGAGGTCTTGTGTATGTCTCCTTCTGAAAAAAAGCCCACGCCGGAAGCGTCGGTTGACAAAGCATATACCGCCAAATCCATACGTGTAATGGAAGGGCTCGAGGCTGTCCGTAAACGCCCCGGTATGTACATAGGAACAACGGGCCCCGCAGGCTTACATCATCTGGTCTACGAAGTTGTCGATAACTCGGTCGATGAGGCGCTCGGCGGACATTGCGACACCATTAGGGTCACCCTCCACGATGACGGCTCCTGCTCAGTACAAGACAATGGGCGTGGTATCCCCACAGAAATTCATCCCGACGAAAAAGTTTCAGCCATCCAGGTCGTCCTTACCAAGCTGCATGCGGGCGGCAAATTCGACAAAGACTCCTATAAATTCTCTGGTGGCTTACACGGTGTTGGTGTTTCGGTCGTCAATGCCCTCTCTTCGACCCTCGAGGTAACGGTCTTTCGCAACGGCATGATCTACCATCAGGTCTATCATCAGGGTAAACCAGCGGCCCCTCTTGCGGAGATTGGGAAGACGGACAAGCATGGCACTATTGTTAAATTCACCCCAGACGCAACTATTTTCACCGAAACAACTGAGTTTAGTTACGATCGTCTCGTTGCGCGTATGCGTGAAATGGCATTTCTTAACAAAGGCTTGAGAATAACCATAGCGGACGAACGGCAAAATAAAGAAGAGACCTTCTTTTTTGAGGGTGGCATAGTCTCATTTGTCGAGCACATAGGCAAGAAGAAGACTCCCCTCTTTCCTGAGGTCCTCTATAGCCACCAAGAAGATGAGCAGTACATTCTTGAATGTGCGCTCCAGTATAACGAAGGCTATGACGAACAGCTCTTTTCTTTTGTAAACACCATTAATACTCCTGAGGGTGGTACCCACGTTGCCGGATTTAAAGCTTCACTCACCAAAGCATGTAACAAACGCGCGCTTGAAATGGGGCTGCTCAAAGGAGAAGACATCTTCTCCAGCGATGACGTCCGTGAAGGGCTCGTCTGCGTTCTGAGCATCAAAATCCCCGAACCACAATTTGAAGGTCAGACAAAAACTAAGCTTGGCAACAGTGAAATCAAGGGTGTTGTCAGCTCGTGGATCTTCAACTTTCTCGATACCTATTTTGAAGAAAATCCTACCGTTGCACGTAAAATTTTCCAAAAAGCCATCATGACAATGCGCGCACGGGAAGCGGCCCGCAAAGCGCGCGATCTGACACGACGCAAGTCGGTTCTCGAGTCGACAGTCCTGCCCGGCAAACTGGCAGACTGTTCTCTTGAAGAGCCCGCAAAGTGTGAACTCTTTATTGTTGAGGGGGACTCTGCAGGTGGTTCGGCTAAGGGTGCACGGGATCGCTTTACCCAGGCAATCTTACCGTTACGCGGGAAAATTTTGAACGTCGAAAAAGCACGATTTGATAAAGCTCTTTCGAACGAAGAAATTAAAGCGCTTATTTCGGCAATCGGGTGCGGAGCAGATCGGGATGAGACCGATGTTGCAGCAATCAGATACCACAAAATCATCCTCATGACAGACGCCGATGTCGATGGATCGCACATCAGAACGCTGCTACTCACCTTCTTCTTCAGGTACATGAAGCCGGTGATTGAGCATGGGTATCTTTATGTTGCCCAGCCACCTCTTTATCGCATCAAAATTGGCAAAACCCAGCAGTATCTAAAAGATGATCGCGAGTTTAGGCACTTCTTGCTCTCATGGGCACAAGAACATACCCAATGTGAAGTGGATGGAAAAACTATTTCGACGCAACAGTGGACGCAATTACTTGGGCTGATTGAAAACTATGAGCAGCAGATTGAAGCAGTAGCTAAGGTTCTTCATAGCTCATACGATGAGACTGACGCGATCGCAGCAGCGCTGCAACAGAGTGCATGGTTGAGTAAAAAAGAGAATATCACATTCTTGGAAGCACTTCGTCCGCTCCTACCAGACTTTGCCCTCGTGCTCGAAAATGAGCAGATTAACGAGGCAGGTGAGGATGAGACTGTCGTGGTCTTCACGCGTCAATACCACTCATGGCGCATGCCGATGCGGCTCCTCAGTCATCACGATATCCAAAAATTGCTCACACTGCGACAGCCGCTCGAAATATTCACGCGGCCCTGGACAGTGAAAATCACTGATACTGACAAACTTATTAAGGGAACGCGCATACTGGGTGTCATACGATCGCTTCAACAGCTCAGTAAGCCGCAGATGAACATACAGCGCTACAAAGGTCTTGGTGAAATGAACCCCGAGCAGCTCTGGGAAACAGCGATGGATCCGGCGCAACGCTCTCTGCTCCAAGTAACGCTCGATGATGCGGTCAAAGCCGACTTCTGGTTCTGTACCCTGATGGGCGACGACGTACCTGGTCGACGTGCGTTTATTGAGGAACGAGGCCACTTTGCCAAAAACATCGACGTGTAAAGCTGCTTTGGTATTGAGAAAATTGATCCGTAAAATTGCCGCACACCCTGAGCTTGTCGAAGGGTCTAAATGTGCGGCAAAATTTAAATAATTTACACACAATCCGCACTCAAGAAACCCTTCGACAAGCTCAGGGTGTGCGGATTATCGGTGCGGAACCTGAAATGATATCAAAGAACCTCAGAAATACCCTCTTAGAAAACTGTGTCCAGTTTTGTGAGCAAAACAGACTTATCCCCGCGGGCAGGACGATAGTTATCGGCCTGTCCGGCGGGCCAGACTCAGTCTTTTTACTCCATCTGCTCTGCTCAATCCGCGCCGAGCGCAACCTCACACTCGTCGCGGCACATCTCGACCATGGGTGGCGCGAACGGAGCCACGAAGATGTCGCATTCTGCCAAAAGCTGGCTGACCAACATGCAGTTACCTTTGTGCATGGCCACGCGCGTGACTTCTGTCCGCCTGATGCCAACCAACTCAAAAAGACCGGCAGTCTTGAAGCTCTGGGACGAACTGCTCGACGCACATTTTTTGAGCATGTTGTAAAGGACCAGACGGCGGATTGTGTCGCGCTTGGCCACCATGCCGACGACCAACTAGAGACGTTTTTTATCCGGCTGATGCGTGGGACCGGCGTGACGGGGCTTGCGGGAATAATGCCACGCAATGGCATCTATGTGCACCCACTGCTTTTTGCAAAAAAAGCAGAAATTCTCGCATTTTTGGCTGAGAATCAGATTGCTTATCTTATCGACCAGACCAACACCGATCGCCGTTTTTTGAGAAACCGGATCCGCCATGACGTCATACCAACACTCAGCAAAACCGACGCCCGTTTCACTGAATCGGCCGCACGGACAATCACCCTTTTACAAAAAACTCAGGACTACCTGACGCACGAAACAGAAAAAAATCTCCGGGAAATCGGCAACGTACGTGACGGCAAATTCTGGGTCAACAGCACCAAGCTCCTCACCCTACACCCATTTTTGCGTGATCAGGTCATACTCGCCTGGCTCATACAATCGCGCGTACCCTTTACCCCTTCACAAGACCTTATACAGGAGATTGTGCGATTTTTGGGGAACAGTAAGAGTTCTTGCCACACGCTCTATGATTCCTGGCGCATTACCAAAAAGCAGTGCTATGCTTGTATTGAGGTTTGAGGTAAAAAAGAGAGTTACGGGGAGAGTGGCATGCGGTGGTATGAGAAGTTTAATGAAGAGGGGCTCACCTACGATGACGGGCTCTATGAGGAACATGGGCATAGCCTCCTGGCGCTGTTTTTAGCGCTCCTGCTCTATGCCCTCCTACTCGCCTGCATCTTTCTCGAAATACCCTATGCCATAACCGAACAGGTCAGCATTATCCCGCATGGGAACGACCTTATTGACCAGCTACCGCGCCGATCAACCCCCGCCCGGGTGGTAAGCCTCCCACTACCGACAAAAAAGGCAGCTCCAGCCCCCCGCACGCGCGCGGCCCAACCAGCTCCCGCACAGCCGTCAGTAACACCAAAACTAGCGGCACCCAAAGCACCAGTACCAGCTGCTCAACCGCGCACACCAGCCACCCCCCCGATATCGAGCCCAGCCCCGGCCACCGCAGAACCCGCCGCACTCCCGGCAGCCAGCTTACCGGCACCTGCACTCCCCTTACTTCCCACCCGCCGTGGGCAGACCTCGTGGGTCAGAAAATCAGCCCAGCAAACGGTCCCTACAGACAATACACCCGCACCCATCTATCACGGGGACCCACTACAAACGGGGCAGACGAGACAGCCATCCGGTCATACCCCGTTTTCGGGGCTCGAAAACATAAGCACGCAGCACGTGAGCAGGCTCCCGATCTGTGAGGACGGCGACAATGGAGAACCGAGTTTTGGTTCACCGCTTGGGCACGGGAACGGCAGAGCACCATCGGCGGAAAAGATTGCGCGCAACATGGAGTTCGAGCTCTTTGCGACCAGGCTCGTGCACAATGTCTGCGACACCTCCCATCAGGAGCCATTCTGTCTTGCCCACAATCCAATTTCAACACACACTTCCGTTGTCTCTATTACCGTGGCGCGCAACCGCAAGATAACATCGGTCCACTTTTTACAGCCATCACCAAGCAAGGCTCTTGATGCTTATATCGAACGAATAATCTATACGACCATGGCCCCGCTGCTCCCTGCAAGCTGGCACGAAGAGACTTTGACGCTCCCACTCAGCATCAACATGCGAGCATTCCCGGGAACGGGAGAGCTCACCCTCATTCCCTCAAAAGAGGGCTAAAAACTCACATTCCCAGACGTGCCATTTTTTGGTAAACTGAAAGAAAGCTAAAAAAAATAGGGGTAATTCTATGGCAAAAAAAGATTTTTATGAAATACTAGGCGTCTCGAAAACAGCAACGGCCGACGAGATCAAACAGGCGTATCGCAAGCTTGCGCTCAAGTACCATCCTGACCGCAATCCGAACAATAAAGAAGCCGAAGACAAGTTCAAGGAGGCTGCCGAAGCATACGAGATGCTCTCGGACGCTGAAAAGCGGAAACGCTACGACCAGTTCGGCCACGCAGCAACGGGCCCTGGTGCGGGCGGGCCGGGCGGCGGTCACGGTTTTGAAAATATGGACGATATCTTCGAACAATTTGGAGATATTTTCAGCGATCTTTTTAGCGGCGGCAAGCAGAGAAAAACAGTAAAAAAAGGTGCCCCCACGCCAAAACATGGGCATGATCTTGAGCAGAACCTCTCAATGACGCTCGAAGAAGCCTTTTGCGGCACAAAAAAAGATATCACCTACTATCACGCGGTCATGTGCAAAACCTGTAATGGGAAGGGCACTCAACCAGGCACACAGCCAGAAATGTGCCCACAGTGCCGCGGCGCGGGCCAACTCAATTATCGCGAAGGTTTTTTTGTCTTCACCCAGACATGTTCACACTGTAGCGGCGAAGGTTTTATCATTAAAAAACCATGTCCCGACTGCAAGGGACACACACGCATCCAGCAGTATGACACCATCTCGGTCACGATCCCCAAGGGGATCTTTGACGGCGCAGAGCTTCGTGTCGCCGAAAAGGGTGACGCAGGCATATTCGGTGGCCGAACAGGCGATCTGATCATCAATATCCGGGTCACATCACACAAAACATTCAAACGGGTTGATGACAACATCGAGTGCACCATCGCACTAACGTATCCGCAACTGGTATTGGGAGCCCAAATTGAGATCGAGAATATCGATAAAACAAAAGAGACCATCAAAATTCCCCGGGGCTGCCCGGTTGGCGAACGCATAGTCATTAAGGGTAAAGGATTCCACCGCATCCGAGGACGGGGCCAAGGCGACCTGGTTGTAACAACCACCTGCCACATCCCCAAAAAACTCTCGAACACCGCAGAAGAGACGTTACGCACCTATTCTGAAGAGATTGGGACGTCGGTTGACAGCTCCTCTGGGACCATTGCAGGATTTTTCAAGAAATTTCTGGGGTAGTTAGGTCACTCCTACTGCTCGGGCTCCGGCTCTGAAGCGCTCAAACCGCAACTTTTTGTCTGTCTAAATTTGCTTTAAATTTCTACTTGACATTTAAAGCAAAGATGGTACACTTAGATAGTACGGGCCTGTTTGATTAAGGAAATTTGAAGCGACCAGAAGCTCTTTATTAAATTGT
>CAZWYO010000022.1:0-1171 GCA_964638315.1 uncultured Candidatus Babeliaceae bacterium
CTATCAGGTTTTAGAAAGAACTTACACATTTTGTTTATGAAATATCCGGGTTAGGCATCACGCTCATTTCAAAAAACCAGGCAGACCAACACCCCCCACAGACAAAAACAGCTTATTAATAATTACGATATGGATGGATTTAGTCTTATGAATCTAATAATAGATACAAAGGGCCTTGGCAGGTCTTTTAAAACCGGGAAAACGGCTGTCGAAGCCGTCAAAGATGTCACCCTGCAACTTGAGCCGGGAATCATCTTTGGTTTTCTCGGCCCCAACGGCGCGGGCAAAACTACTACCCTGCGTATGCTCACCACACTGCTCGCCCCAACAAAAGGCTCCGCAACTATTGCGGGGTATGATCTCACCAAAAACCCTGAAGAGATCCGCAAGAACATCGGCTATGTGAGCCAAAAAGGTGGCTGCTACCGGTCGTCAACGGCGCGCGAAAACATCGTTCTCCAGGGGCGCATGTATGGCATGACCAAGCAGGCGGCTGAAACTCGAGCTGCAGAATTGATCGAGCTGCTCGATCTAACGTCCTTCTGCGATCGCACCGTCGAAACCTATTCGGGCGGCCAGGTGCGGCGCGTCGACATCGCCATGGGCATGATCCACTCTCCAGCACTGCTCTTTCTTGACGAACCGACAACGGGACTCGATCCACAATCACGGGTCTATCTCTGGAGCCTGCTCAAAAACCTCAAACAACGCGATCACATGACCATATTCCTCACCACGCACTACCTTGACGAAGCGGACGCGCTCTGCGATCGCATTGCGATTATCGACCATGGATCGCTGGTACGCGACGGTTCGCCAGCAGCGCTCAAAAGAGAAATTGCGGGCGATATTATTACGATTGGCATTGATAATGCGCAGGATAAAGAGAACGCGCTGCTGCTGTTTAAGAAGATGCCGTGCGTGAAAAATATCTCCACCAAAGATAGCACTATTATTATGCATGTCGATTCTGGTGAAGAGGCTCTGGCGCAGATTGTCACCGAGCTGCACACCAACCATTTACCGTTCAAGACGGTCGCGATGACTCGGCCAACGCTCGATGATGTCTTCTTGCAAGCCACTGGTCATTCGTTACGAGAGGCGTGATGGTGAAGCTGGGAACTAAGTTATTCTTTCGTCCGCTCATCCTGAACAAGATCAAAGGTCAGGA
>CAZWYO010000022.1:1271-21142 GCA_964638315.1 uncultured Candidatus Babeliaceae bacterium
TACATCAAATCCGCACACCCTGAGCTTATTCCTTCGACAGGCTCAGGATAAACTTTGGGTTTTCAGTGCGCAGGATACATCAAATCCGCACACCCTGAGCTTATTCCTTCGACAGGCTCAGGATAAACTTCGGGTTTTCAGTGCGCAGGATACATCAAATCCGCACACCCTGAGCTTGTCGAAGGGTCTGAAGGTGCGGATCTGGGGCAACTTTCACAAATTACAATCAATTACTTATTAGGATCTAAATATGTCACTTATTCGCGATACCGCTATTCTATTCAAGCACTGCTGCAAAGAAACAATCAGGCAACCAGTCTGGATCTTCGTCATGCTCTTTCAACCGCTCTGCTACCTCTTTTTATATGCACCACTTTTAAAAAACATGGCTGAAAGCAGCCCCCATGCGCAGAGCTTTGCTATCGCAGCATTTCTGCCTGGCCTGATCGCCATGATGGCCTTTTTTGGCACAGCATATGTCGGATTCGGCATGGTTGATGAGCTGCGCGCCGGGGTCATCGAGCGCTTGCGCGTGACGCCCATGAGCCGCATGGCGCTGCTGCTTGCAAAAACGCTGCGCGATAGCATCGTTCTCGTCATCCAGTCTATCCTGCTCGTTCTTGTCGCAATACCCTTTGGCTTTCACGTGAACATCGCACACATGGCGCTTGCCATGCTGGTCGTCATGCTCATCTGTGTGGGCGTGGCACCATTTTCGTACACCATAGCGCTGCTGCTCAAATCAGAAGATGCCCTCGCGCCGATAATCAACTTCTTCTCACAACCGATGCTCTTGCTTTCGGGCGTGCTGCTTCCGCTCATCTTTGCTCCTAACTGGATCAAAACCATGAGTACGTTTAATCCGCTTACCTACGCGGTTGACGCGCTCCGGGCCATCTTTGCAGGAAACATCTCTGACATGGTGGTGATCCAGGGCATTGCTATTTTGGCGCTTATTGCCTGTGTGACGCTCTGGTGGGGACGCAGGACGTTCAATCAGTCCATTTCGTAAAGTAATCAACAGATACGACCCACCGTTTATCCTTAAGTGTTATTGCGAGCAACTATTTAGGTGTAAACCGTGGGTCGCTTTTATCTGTTTGCATGTATTGGCCCCTTCACTTACCCTTCTGAATAGCCGCAGCATAGTTAAAATCATAAAAATACTTTTGCCAGAACTCATCGGTCATACCATATTGGTCCTCGCCCAAAAAATGATCAAGCAAGAATTCCCGCGCACGCAAAACCTCTTTCAACCGTCGTCTGTTTTTAGGATCAGCGACAGTAAAATCGATCAGCTCGATGGCCCGAAATAGCGCTGCCTGACTCGCCTCGAGATCCCCTTTTTGTCGATAACGAATGGCACGATCGACGTCGGTACCTATGTTTGCCATCTGTTCAATCAGTGAGAATTTAAACCAACGGCCGGATGCAAGGGTCTCTTTGTGAATGATCATGGAGTCACCTAATTCTTGTGTATTCAACAGACACTTCTTAGTCTGTCTAAATTACAAGTACTTGGGAAGGGCTTATTACCCTCTTGACACACACCTAATCATTGGGTATAACATCTAATGATTAGGTATTTTATTATCCCTTATATCCCAAAAAAGGACGTGTTATGAAAAAGATTAATAAAACCAAGAAGATAAACAAAACCAGGTTTGCAATCCTTGGGATGCTGTTTGAAAAACCGCGCAGCGGCTACGATATTTTGCAGATGATGGCGCAATCGACTGCCAACTTCTGGCAAGAGTCTGACGCCTCCATCTACCCCATGCTCAAAAAACTTGAAATGGAGGACAAAGTGACTTCGCGCAGCGAGTCGACCGGCAAGCGTGAGCGCAATATTTTTGCCATCACCCCTGCGGGGAAAAAAGAATTTCTAGCCTGGATGGCCTTGCCGCCCGAACAACAAAACTATCGCAGCGAGGTGCTTTTGAAGCTCTTTTTTGGCAATTACATAGACCGCAAAATTATTATTGAACAGCTTGGGGTGCGGCGGCAGATGGCCCAGGCAGAGCTGGTCCACTACAAAGATATCGAGGCAAACGTTGTGGGGCAGCTCCCGGCTAAGGATCCCTACAAACTATTCGGGACGTTAACGTTAAAATATGGCCTTTTGCATGCTGAGGCGGAAATAGCATGGATTGACGAATGTATAAAACTATTAAAGAAGAAATAACACATGAATAAGTCGATAGTTATTATTGGTGGGGGTATCGCGGGCCTCTGCACCGGATGCTATGCCGCCGCGCACGGATACCGCGTTACGATCTATGAAAAAAATGGCGTGCCGGGTGGGCTGTGTACCGCGTGGAAACGGGATGGATACACCATTGATGGGTGCCTTCACTTTTTGACGGGTGCGTACGGTGAGGATACCGACCTTTTTAAGGCGTGGAAGTTTTTGGGAGTCATCGACACATTTACCTACGTCTCTCCTGATGAGTTTATGCACGTGGTGGGGAAAAATGGCGTTATGCTCTCATTTACCAGAGATCTAGACAAGCTTGAAGCGGATATGCGTGCGATTACGCCCGAGGACGAAAAAGAGATTATTCAATTTATCAAGACGGTTAAAAGATTTGCACGATCACGTTTTGGGTTACAACACCCAACAACATTGTGGCAACGCATGCAACAGCTCTGTCAGATCATTCCACTTCTGCCCACGTTCAAAAAATATGGGCCTCTCTCACTTGGCGATTTTTCAAAACGCTTTAAAAATCCGTTCCTCATCGATGTCTTTGCAACAGCTTGGGATTCGCGTATGTCAGCGCTCGGGCTCTTTTTTATGCTGGCATGGCACAAGATTGGAGTGTTTGGGTATCCGATTGGCGGGTCAGTCCCCTTTGCTCGGGCAATAGAAAAACGTTTTTTGGAACTCGGTGGGAAAATCGAATACAACGCCGCGGTAGCAAAAATAATAACCCGAGACGATCAGGCTGTTGGGATAGAGCTTAAAGACGGCTCAGTTGTTGAGGCGGACTATGTTATTTCCGCGGCCGACGGCCACCAGACGCTCTACACATTCTTGGAAGGGAAATACGTCAGCCCAAAGGTTGCTGCGTATTTTAAAGAACTCCCCATTTTTGGGCCTATTATCATGGTCGCCTTCGGGGTCAATCGGACCTTTGCCGAATTTCCGGCGCAGCATAGCTGTACCATCTACCATATCCCCACGACGCCGATAGCAGATCGTGAGCATAGCTGGTTACAGGTGAAAATGTATAATCAAGATTCCACCCTTGCTCCACAGGGGAAAACAGTGGTCACCGTTTTACTCGACTCTGACTACGACTATTGGGAACGGCTTTCGCACAATCCAGATGATTATCGTGCAGCAAAAGAGGTGGTGACAAAAACGGTTATACAGCTGCTCGACCGCGTGATTCCTGGCATTGCGACGGACATCGAAATGCATGACGTATCAACGCCGGTATCATTTGAACGCTACACGAGCAATTGGAAGGGCTCATATGAGGGGTGGCTACCGACGCCCAAGACCGCACGTATGCGCATGGATAAGACCGTCCCGGGCCTGCAAAATTTTTACATGGTGGGCCACTGGGTCTGCCCCGGTGGTGGGCTTCCCAGCGGGGTAATGACGGCACAAGCGGTGGTAAAAATGTTGTGTAAACGGGATAAGAAAAAATAGAGGAAAAACATGAATACTTCGATAAATAAATCGATAATTTTAGTGATCATTACGGCCATATCAATAACAACAGCAGTCGTGCTTATCGTACGGCGTGCGCCTGCGCAACAGGCTTTTTCACTCGAGTGGCACGAAATAACCACGCAGAATTTCCCCGAACTGCAACCTACCCTTGCGTCAGTAGAACCAGTTTTTATTGATGCATTCGTCCCGCTCATTAAACCATACGTGTATGCGCACGACCCGCGGTTTATCAACCTACCCGCAGAAAAACGGTCATTAGCGGAACCACAGGTAATCACCGGCATTACGGAATCACTCAAGTCCGGGTGGGCAAAACGCATCGAGAAGATACGCGCAAAGATAGTGGCTGCCAACCCCGTCCCTATCTATCTTGCCATAGCCAGAGGTGACAAGCAGAAGATTCTCGGCTTTGCGCTACTCACCAACGAACCAATAAAGGACCATCTGGCAACGCACCGGATACAGGTCATTGAGGGATCGATGGAATCCATCGATGCAACAGCTTCAACACCTAACACCCGCGATCAGGTCTATGTAAGTCTCCTTGCGGTAGTGCCAGAGGCCCAGGGCAAGGGCGTAGGCAAAGCACTCTTATTTACAGTTCTGACCCACTGCCCACACATCAAAACAATAGGCCTTAGCACCTCGGCAAATCCACTGAATAAAAAAGCCCAGGCTTTTTATGAGCATCTAGGTTTTGTCCGGCTCCTCAAAGGGGTATGGGATAAGCGAGACGCTGATTGGGAGTTTGACCGTGAAAAAATAGTGTATGGGTATCAGAAGCCGTAGAATCACACCGGGCCATCTTTGCAAGAAACATCTCTGATATGGTGGTGATCCAGGGCATTGTTGTGCTGGTGCTTATCGCCTGTGTGACGCTCTGGTGGGGACATAGGCACCGTTTTATTGCAGCAGGACTCTCTGCACGAGATTGTTTCGTGGCGCAAAAAACATGATCTGGACGCCGTGATTGCATTGGACAGATTTCCGTTTTCCATGGAAGTTACTATGGAAAATAATCTTCCTATCCTTTATGCAATCTCAGAAGATGGAAGGCCATTCTTAAATAATACTTCAGACATAATTTACGAGAAACAACTAGGACACATTTCGACGTCCTAGTTGTCCTAGTTGTTGTCCAACTACCTGGATTGCACTCCTGAGTCGATACTTTGATTTTTAAAATTTGAAAACTACATAATTTCTGGTAAACTGTCATAGAATATAAGTACGCTTGTTGTGATTGCAATTCATATGGGTTGATTACTTTTTTTAATGTTAGTGTCCGGAGGGTCAGATGATCGAAAAATTGTTAGTGATGGAAGAGGGGAAAACTCTCGAATTCAAAGAGAACACTTCCTCCCTGTCAGGCATTATCAAAACAGTGGTTGCCTTTGCCAACACGGCCGGCGGAACAATTGTTGTTGGCGTGGAAGACCGGACAAAGACCGTCGTCGGTCTCGCCGATCCCCTCGAAGAAGAGATGAGGCTCGCCAACAAAATTTCAGAATCGATAACACCATTTTTCAGCCCAACTATAGATATTCAGACGTATCGATCCAAAGCTCTTATCCTGATTCGTGTTCCCTATGCGGTTGGCCCCTATTACGTTAAGAGAGGCAGTGATGGCGGTGTGGTCTATGTAAGATTTGGCTCAACCAACAGAATAGCCGACGATGAGACTATCGCAAATATCAAAATACTTGCCAGAAACACCACCTTTGACGAAATTTCATGCCCCCTCGCGTCAGTTGATGATCTCGACTGGGAGAGCATGGAAGCCTGTTTTCAGGCGGCAAAAAAACCCTTCACAAAAAATAAGGCCAAAAGCATCGGTATCGTCACCGCAATGTCAGGCTCAGATTACCCATCAAATGGTGGCTTTCTTCTCTTTGGCAAGGATCGAAAACGCATCTTCCCCGATGCCATCATCCGGTGCGTGCGCTTTGCGGGAAGCACGAAAGAAAGCAGTATTGATCATCGCGAGATCGACGCACATCTCACCAGCGCGGTCGATGAGGTCTTGCATTTTATAACTAAAAACACCTTCATCACGGCAAAAATCGGCCCCAAGACAAGAACCGACATCCCTCAGTATCCCGTGGCCGCGGTCAGAGAGGCAGTAACCAACGCTATAGTGCATACCGATTATGCAATCAGGGGCTCTTCCATCATCGTAACAATTTTCGATGATCGCCTCGAAATCACCAATCCCGGCGGTGTGCCCTACGGGCTAAGTTTGGAAGATGCTCTTGCCGGATCATCGCGCGCACGTAATCGCGTGATTGCTCGCACATTCCATCTGCTTGGCCTCATCGAACAGTGGGGATCTGGCCTACAAAAGATCATCCACGCGTGCCTCAAACACGGGCTCCAGCAGCCGCGATTTGAAGAAATCGGTTCACAATTTAGGGTCACGCTCTATGCCGCTCCCGCCGAAAAAATAACCGTAGAAAAATGGCAAGAAAATATTTTGAAACAGATGCGAAAAACCGGCGAATTGAGCGCTCAGGAAGCCGCAAAAATTTGGCACGTTGATGTGCGCAGTGCACGGAGACGGCTCTCCAAGCTCGTCAAAGATGGGGTTATTGCAAAAATAGGAACGTCCAAACATGACCCGTATGGCAAGTATACTCCAAAGCCTTGATGAACCCGTCACTCTGGCCCCCCACAATCCAGGCTGGCAAAACGTGTTTCTGGCAGAGGCTGCTCAGATCTCAAAAGTTTTTGCACCCCACCGCCTCGTTGCAATGGAGCACTACGGCAGCACTTCCGTCCCGGGACTTATTGCCAAACCGATTCTCGATATTCTTGTTGGCCTGAATGACTTTTCACTTTCGATTGAAGAGAAGAATGGCCTACAGGAGCTCGGTTACGAATATATCGGGCGTGCGCGGTCTTACGAGCGATTTTTCCTCCGCAAGCGCGGAACATGCAACAGTCACCTCGCCGTTGTCCGCCATGCTGGCACCGTCTGGTGCGACAGCCTCGCGGTACGTGACTACCTCCACGCGCACCCGCAAAAAGTGGCTGAATATGGGCAGTTTAAGCAACAGGCCCTGGCGGACGGGTGCGTGACAACGCTTGAGTATGCGACATACAAATCAGACTTTGTTAAGCTGTTGGTGGAAGAGGCGCAGGCGTGGATAAAGGATGTGAAATGAGAACAAAGGGAATCGTATTATTCGGCGCCGTTGTTGTGGCGCTGGTTATTGCTGAGTACGTCTGGTTCAGCAAAGGCGGTACCAAACCAGAAAAATCAGAAACCCCAGAAGTCAAACTCAAAAAAACTGGAGCCAGAGAAACCATCTTTGACCGGGTTGTCAGCATCCCCAAAGAATTGGTTTTTGAGGTCCCCAAGCTCCCACCGCTGTGCGACGAGATTGTGGGCCTCAAGAAGGGTTTTGCTGCTGTTGAAAATGGGGGCAGAATCTATTACGAAGAAGAGGGGCATGGCACCCCGCTTGTGCTGATCAACGGCGGACCAGGATGCACGCATCAGGGCTTTCATCCCTACTTTTCACAGATCAGCGATTTTGCGCACATCATCTATTACGACCAACGCGGAACGGGAAGATCGAGCGCTGATGCCACCGGCAAAACGTACACCATCAAGCAGGCGGTTGAGGATCTGGAGGGGCTCAGAAAAACACTGGGGATCGATAGGTGGACTGTCCTTGGCTGGTCGTACGGGGGGCTTTTGGCGCAATGCTACGCGTTAACATATCCAGATCGTGTCACCGGATTAATTCTGGTCGCGGCACAATTTGGGGTTTCTGAGCCGGCAACTGACCGTAAATGGGTACGTAGTTTTTTTTCGTCAGCAGAGTGGGATGCGATAGAAAGTATTCAGAAGATGTCTGACAATCGTACGCTAACAAATGCTCAGGTCATTTACAATAAACTTTTTGCTGGGGATTGGAAACGCCATTTTTATCACAAGCCAACGTCAGAAGAATTGTTTAGACAGGCTCTCTATCGATATATTTCAGCACCAGGTTTTGAAGAGCGCATTCGTTCAGAGATCTACAAATTTGATCTGAGGGGTAAGTTTGATGATTTTGAAATCCCAACGCTCATCATAGAAGCCAAGTGGGACCTGTTGTGGGGAAATCCCGACAAGCCTGAAATCATGCGCAAAATCCACCCTCATGCGGCGGTTGAGATTTTTGAAAAATCGGGGCACACCGTTTTTGCGGATGAGCCTGAAAAATTCTTTTCACTGCTCAGAGACTTTCTGGGAAAATCGAGCAGGGCTCAGATCACCTACAAACCGGGCAGTCGGTTAACCTGGCCAGAGGCCCAACACTGAGCGCGCTACCGCTTCTTCACTTTTTTCGGTTTAGGCTCCGGCAGCGCTTTAGCAGTAATCTTGATGAGCTCGCTTAGCCACCGCTGGTTCTCGCACCGATCTTCGATCAGAAAGTACAATTTCGCCCCAGGGTACGGCGGGGCCTCAACAACATCTTCGATAAACTCACGCCCCGCTTCTGTCGGCTTCACAAAGAGCTGGTCGTCGCAAATAAGAGCAACAACTTTGCCGTCACAGTAGAGGGCGTACTCCCCAAACATCTTCCGATAGGTGATATACCCAGCATCCTCTGCTTGGGATACAACAAAATTAACGAAAACTTGAGTTGATGCCATTGTTTGCTTCCTATTTTTAATGTGGCCCTAGAGCGGCTAGCCAACCAATGCTTTATCCGGGCAGACGCCCCGCAAAAATTCTTCGCATGGCAGGCAGAGGATATTGCTCTTCAAAAGCCGCTCCTTGCCCCGATAGAGAAAAATTGTCTTTGCCTCTGGATAGTCCTCATGAAACGCCGTAAGCGCACGCAGGTCTTCCAGCCGAATTTTTTCCGTATTCTTAACCTCTATGGCCCAGAAACCGAGTGGCCCCATCACCACAAAATCGACCTCCACCCCTGACTGTGTGCGCCAAAAATAGAGATCGTGTTTATCGCGTGAATAGTCGCGCCATGCGAGTAGGTGCTGTGCGACCAACCCTTCCAGCCCCGCCCCATTAATTTCTGCCTCGCTATCCCCAATAGATCGGGGGCGAAGCGCGTGGTAGACGCCCGCATCAAAGAGGTACATCTTGGGATGGACGCTCAGCTCACGTTTTGCGCGGTGGGTAAACATCGGGACCTGGAAACACATGAGCTGCTCTTCCAGAATGGCTATCCAGTTGGTGACGGTCGTCCGTTTCACGTGGCACTCACGCGCAACATTGGCGACATTCAGAATCGTGCCATGGGACATGCTCATCACCTGTAAAAATCTGGTAAACGGCTCAATATTTCTGATGAGCCCCTCCATCCGCACATCTTCATCCAGATAGAGATCGATGTAGGCATCCAACGTTGCGCGAAAATCTTTGTGAGCAAAGCGGAGGGGAAGCAACCCGTACAAAAGCGCCTCTTCAAGATCAAACGCTTTTTTGAGTTCACACGCCATGAAGGGATGCATTACCTTTCTTAGGGCCCTGCCACCAAGCAGATCAACACCCTGCCGTTTTAGTTTTCGAGGACTGGAGCCGGTCAGGATAAATTTCCACCCCTTCTTCTTTTCAATAAGAAGATGCACAATAGGCAGAAGCTCAGGTATTTTTTGGATCTCATCGATAACTATCGTCGCCCCATTCGGCTGCGCCCTGACAAGCTCAACGAGCAGGTCAGGGCTAGCAGTAAGCCTGAACCGCATATCAGCCTGTCGCAAGTCGATCATCAGAGCATCAGGGTGATTTCGCTCTGTCATAGTTGACTTACCCGTCCCCCGCGGCCCAAACAAGAAGTAGCTTTTGTCGGGCTCGTTAAAAACACGGTCTATATACTTGAAATCCATCGGCACTCTCCACAAAGAAGCAAAATTTTTAACTGAAATATGACAACGCAAATGTCACTTTAAGACCTAATATGACATTATCGTTGTCACTTTACAAGTTAAAATTTATTGCCCGCGCCAAGGCGCCCCTGCTCTAATTTTCTCTCACCACTTATTTTTTCAGCCCCGCGACGGCCGCCTGGTTATACGGAACAAGGGCGTTTTTGCGCGTGGGAATAAGGGAGGCGAGAAGCTGCGCCTTCCGCTCCCTGCAGAGCAGACAGGGACACTTGTAAAAATGGATGGCGAGATCGGTCTTGATAATTTTGCTACTCTTCTTCTCCGTCTCTTTGGCCCCAGTCTGCAGATTGGCAGGGTCAAACCTGTACCAGAGCTCTTGTGGAATTTTACCGAAGTTATTTTGGAAGTAGACAAGCGCCACAAAACTTCTGCAGAAGGCTTTATCAAACTTTTTGATATTATGTGCGATGACCTGCAGCTCTGTGCCCGATATATTGTTCTTGATACCAATGTCCAGCTTTTTTTTAAGCGAAGCGGCATCGAGATAATCGGCCATTTCTAGGGTTGGGTAGTCGGGAAATTCTTCCTTCTGACCAAACTTTCTGACATATTCAGCGGGCGCATACAGCGCCCCTTCCACGTCAATCTGCTCATCAACATCGGCACCGTTTTCAACCAATAGTTTCACCGTCTCGAATGGAAAATCACTGTTGATCAACACCCAAGATAACGGGGAGCATCCAAGCCAGGTCTTTTTTGTCACATCAGGCTTAATCGTGGTTACGGCCTCTTCTGCTCCGCACGTTTTCGGATGTTCGAACCCATCCCATTTGGTCCCATTTTTGGCCCGAAGAAGCAACTCTTTCCCACGCTTATTTGCCTCCATCGCCTGTACCCGATGCAATGTCGTAGCCGTGACAAACACACCAATCAACAAAATTTTTTTAACCTGCCCCAACACGCTAGTTATCTCCCCCCTCATTCCGGTGCCCCTTAATCGCCAGTAGATGCCCTTGGAGAAAATAGGTTATGTGCGCTACTTTTTATCTACCATTTCATTCAGCGCGCTTCCCCTCTTCGCAAAATCATTTTCCAGCTGGGACAACGCTGCAGCAATCAAACCAGACGGCTGCACCTTATTTTTTGTAGTTTCGACAAGCTTTTCGTAAAGCGCAGTTGTCTGCACATGAATCGCCAGAGTACGATCATCCCAGTACCCGGACCACCTAAACTCTTGAGGAAATTCTTTGTCCCCCGCCTGCAGGCAAGCAACCAGTCCGTTGGCATAGCCCTTGAACAAGCCCCCGATCTTGATAATCAGCTCGTCGTCCTTCTTAAACGGTGAAGCTTTGGACAGATCATTGCCCGCGCGCATTAAATCACGATAAATGTTCCATCGCTTCTCGCGCAACTTATCCACGGTCTCCGCAGCAAGACCGAAACAGAAACAGCATATTGTAAATACAAAAACTCTTTTAAACGATTTCATAAAAACCTCACAGCAGAAAAATGCCTATATAAAAAGCTAATTTCACCCTACCGGTTTTCTGAACCGCTGTCCAGAGCCCTCGCATCAATAAGGGTGTTTACGCTTTTTGGGAAAGTCCGTTTTTATCATTGACTTCGCTTCGATTCAACATACGCTTTTATGCTCTCCGAGTCGGTCAACCCCAGATCTAGAACAGCCTCATAGACGTAATAACCGCTTAGGCTGGGCGTCTTACCGCTCTGCCCCATAAGAAGATGTTTTGTAGCCATTTTAGCATCCTCTCTAATTCCACCAACAAAATTAACTGCACAACCAACTTTATTGCTCCCTCTTGTCAGTTTACCAGCACCAACGCTCCTGACAATTGTCAAAGAACATGTTAGTTTTTCTGCGTATCATGGGCTCAGACTAGAGGAGAGAAAGCCATGCCATTTACAACTCCAACCAAAACCATAAAAAAAGCTGCTGCCGGCCTGCGGCGATACGAATCGGGAAATCTGATTAACGTAAAAGTGTAGAAACGGTGCTAGCCGACCGCAAACTCGCTACGGCAGCCGCAGCACCTTGTGTGGATCGAACGGCCCTGTCGAAACTTCAACAATCAAACCTGCGTCACGCATCTTCTTTAGCCGCGTACTCGTCGTGCGCGCCGTCACCTTCCAGATCTTCTGCGCCCTTTTGGGCGCTAGAGTCTCATGTTCATGCAGATATTCGATAATCGGCTCTTGCCAATCATCCACAATCCCTCTGCCACTCCCTCGCTTGCCCAACGATTGATAGAGCGTCACCCGAAAAAAGTTACCAAGCTCCTCGACTTTTGGCGCAGAGACCCCATGTTCCTCACATGCAACACGCATCCGCATAAAACCTGACCCCCACTGCTCGATAAGCTCAAGCTCCCTGAAGACACGCCCTATAACACGGTTACGCAGCTGCGAAACACCTGACAACGCTGTTTCCATGGTAAGACCAAATGGCAGCCCACCCGGATTTGTCACCTCGATGCGATCATCAAAAATAAAGATCTGAATTGATGCCCCCTTAATCGAATAATCCGTGTGCACCAACGCGTTGGTGACCGCTTCCCGCACGGCCTCTTTCGGGTACTCGGGAGTCTCAATCCGCCGCGTCTCCCCGATGCGACTTGCCACCCGTGTGTTGCGACGAACAAATGCAAGGATCGGATCAAGCGCACTCGCAAGCGGCACACAGAGATCCTGATGATCAAGGCTCTCCGCTCTATCAACTCCCAAAAAACGGACCAGCCGTATACATGCATCAGGAAAATGGTCTGCAACATTCTGCGCAAACAGAAGAACCGCACCGTTGGTCGGCCGCTCGAAGCCCTGTTCTTTCACAATCAGGTCAAGCGAACGTGTGGTGTGATCAGTAAATTTTTTTGAGACATTGGCAAAGAGTCGTTTGGCCGTTTCGAGATCGATTGCTGATACCGGACAATCGAAATTCGGCTGTGCATCAAAACTTTTATTTACTTTAAGCTGCTGAATCCGAACCACCGTATCGTGATCTGCAACGCGATTGGTAGAGCCCATCCGAATAAAAGCACCGCCAAGCACCCCCTTCGCTTTGATGTAATAGGGGCCAAACGCATGAGGCACCGCCACCATTAGAAGGTCCTTTTTCTCGAACGTATAAAGCTGAAAAAGAGGGGTGAGTTGTGGGCATATGGAATCCGCAATGGCGCTTGCAAGCCGCTCCTCATCCTGCAACGCATCATCAAGCCCAACGATCTCTTTTGTCTTGTCCTTTACACCAATAACCAGTGTACCACCCGCAGTATTTGCAAATGCAACAATCGTCTGCACAATCTTTTGCAACGATTTTGTATTTTCTTTAAATTCAATCTCACGACCCTCTGGCTGGTCGAGTAGTTCTTTCAACATTAACATTCCCCCTTAGCAACAACACATACTCAGAAGATAACCCAGAAACCCAGAAGCGTCAACACCCCTGGCACGCATGCCTTCCAGGTTATCCAAGCCCCCTTCAACCAACTCCTGACAATTGTCACAGAACATGTTAGTTTTTCTGCATACCATAGGCTCAGACTAGAGGATAGAAAAGCCATGAAAAATATCGCTGCCAGTATTGCCCTTCTGCTCGCCACCCTGACCCTTCTTCCCTCCTGCTTCCCCCCAACAAAAAAGGTGCAGGAGATCTTATCAATCGACTCGATCGAAGAAGCAAAAACTTTCTTTGAACATGCAACCCCCGAAGACCTCTTTGTCTTCGATATTGATGAGGTAATTTTTGAGGCAACTGAACCACTATTACAACCCCGCTTTTTTGAAAATCCGGCATTTAAAAGCATAATCGACGAGTTCTATGCTTTTGCAAAAACAAAAAAAGAGTCAGAAAAATATGTTGATCTTTTGGCCAGCAAAATTTTTGAAAAAGCTGCCATTCATCCGGTCGAAAAAGCCCTGATCGACAACATCCTGGCTCTCCAAAGACGTAACATCAAGGTTATCGCGCTGACTGCAATAGGGGGTGGAAAATTCGGGGTCATAGAGCAGTGGGAAGAGTGGCGGTACCAGCAGCTTTTGAGCATGGGGCTCGACTTCTCCGCAAGCTTTGCGCAGCAACAGATCGGCTTTGATGAGCTGCAAAAAAGTGACTGCACGATCCACTATGGAACGGGATTCCATCCTGCAGTTTTTTATAAGGGCATCGCCTGTTCCAGCTGTTTTGCAAAGGGAGTTGTTTTAAGAGACTTTTTCAAAAAAGTTGGCTGGAGACCGGACACTCTCTACTTCTTCGATGACCAGCGTAAAAACGTTGAGTCGGTTGCCGAGGAGATGGCAAAAATGGGCATCACGTGCCACGCCTTTGTGTACCAAGCTGCGGCCCTGCAGCATCCAAGGGAGGAGTTGAGCATTGAAGCGCTACGGCTCCTTTTGAAGTTGGTAGAAGAGACGAACGAATTCGTGGGCTATGGACACGCGTATAGGATGCTCATGCACCAGGGGAACCACATTATCAACCATATTACATCAGCGCGGGCGGCCACCAAAAAAGAGACTCAACCCCCAGCCTGACCGCAGGATTGGTTTACTTTTCGTTGTCATCCGTTTTTTTGATAAAATGGCGCTAATCAGATATAATTTAAAGGGATAGTGGGCTGTGGATCAAACAATAAATTAGGACCTTTTATGAATAAAAAAAATAGTCTGTTACTCGCCGGCCTCATACTGCCCAACACCGGCTGCACATCGCACGATATGGACGCGAAACAGCTCCCACTGATCCCACTCGCAATCCTCTTTGGCAACCCAGAAAAATGCCACGTCCGCATTTCACCGGATGGGCAACAATTGGCCTATCTCGCCCCTTACGAAGGTGCACTCAATATATGGATTAAGACCGTCGGCAAGCAGGATGACCATGTCATCACCACTGCCACCGGGCACGGGATTCAGGCGTTCTGTTGGGCAAAAAATAACCGCGATATCCTCTGGCTGCGCGATAACAACGGGGATGAAAATTGGCATGTTTTAAAAACCGATCTGGCAACTTTGGAGACCGTTGATCTGACACCATTTCCCGGTGTCAAAGTGCACATTCATAGCATGAGCAAGCATTTCCCGAACGACGCTTTAATTACAATGAACAAAGAAAATCCCAAGCTTTTTGACGTATACCGCCTCGATATACCATCAGGCGCTTTGACACTTGTTGCTAAAAATCCCGGTCATGTACGCGGCTGGCTAGAAGATGCCAATCTCTGTGTGCGAGCTGCCATTGGGGCGACACCAGACGGCGGCCACGTCTTGCTGGTACGAAATGTCACGGATGGCGAATGGGCCACGAAAGCGTCCTGGGGCGCTGAAGATTCTCATAGCGGCCCTTTACGCTTTTCTCACGATGGCAAATTTTTATACCTCAAAGATTCTGCGGGAGCAAACACCCTGCGGCTGGTCAAGATGGACCTTGCCACGGGTGCGCGGGAGACCGTGGCTTCTGATGACGCATGTGATCTTGGTACCGCAATGTTCAACCTCGATACCTGCGAGCCTGAGGTGGTCACTTTTACCCGAGCCCGCAGAGACTGGGTGGTATTGTGTCCCGAGCTTGTGGACGATTTTAAGGCCATAACCGCGGCCAACAAAGGCGATCTAACCTATATCGATCGCAGTACCGATGACATGAGATGGGTCTTGGGATTTGCGCCTGATGATGGGCCAAGTGCCTACTACCTATATCATAGGCAGACCAAAAAAATCGAGTTTCTTTTTTACGGTCAAGCAGCCATAACCGCCTACAAACTTGCGCCCATGGAACCCATAACGTTCGCATCACGCGACGGACTGACGATTCATGGCTACCTGACCTGCCCGCTCGGGCAACAGCGCGCCAACCTCCCGATGGTCCTTCTGGTGCATGGGGGGCCACAACACCGTGATACCTGGGGTTGTAATGGCATCGTGCAGTGGCTCGCAAACCGCGGGTATGCCTGCCTGCAGGTGAACTTCAGAGGGTCAACAGGGTATGGAAAAAATTTTGTGAATGCCGGTGATCGAGAATGGGGCGGCAAGATGCACGACGACCTTATTGATGCAGTTAACTGGGCAATCGAGCAGGGCATAGCTGACCCCAAAAAAATTGCCATCTTTGGGGCATCGTATGGTGGCTACGCAGCCCTTGTCGGAGCAACGTTTACCCCAGATGTATTCTGCTGTGCGGTGGATCTGTGCGGTATCAGCAACTTGACCACTTTCCTGAACTCAATGCCGCCGTACTGGGAAGCCATGCGCGCAGAGATCTACAAACGCATTGGCAACCCGGTAACTGACGTAGAATTCTTACACTCACGCTCGCCACTCTTCAGAGTTGATCAGATTAAGATCCCCATTTTTATTGCGCAGGGGGCAAACGATCCGCGCGTGAAACAGGCGGAGGCTGAGCAGATTGTTGCGGCCATGCAAGAGAAAGGTCTCACTTATGAGTATCTGCTCTTCCCTGATGAGGGGCATGGGATCGCGCGGCCTGAGAACAGCATTAAATGTTACACTGCTGTAGAAAAATTTTTAACTACCTATTTGGGGGGAAGACATGAGGAGTCTGTGCAAGAATAAACAGTCGGTCGCAGACCTCGTAAAAGACGCCCTGCGGGCTACGAAGGACAGGCCCTAACGAAAGCCCTGCGAAGCCTGGGCAAAGTAGAGCACTCGGCGCAAGCCAGGCGTAGCTCCACAGGAGCGAAGACTGGGATGAGCGGATGGGGTCAACCTCGTACCCAATTATTCTTGTACCATTGAACACGTTAGGCATTGCAGATAAACTTAAATCGAAAGGGCTCTCCATGCCAGCACACAAGCATATCAAAACAAACAAACAGATAACCAATAGGATCAATCGATGATAGATAGAAAAGAGATGCCATTCTGGGATGATGGCGCCGGCGTCGTACACCGGCTTGTGTACCGCTTCACCTGGCGTTACGACCTGCCAGAATCCATCACATTTGAGCAGATAATCCCGCTCATCAAAGAAGCGATTGCGCCATGTATCGAAAGCAACAGATGGTGCCTGCACGATTTTGATATCTCGACGCCACCAGACATTCGGATAGTCCTCCAGGCCAGACCTGAGATGGGCCCTGAAGAGGTTCTCAAGCTCCTACTGGGCTGTTGCAAGAGAAAGCTTCTGGAGGCGCACCCAACACTCTCCATTCGCAACGCCTGCCTTCCATGCGATTATGGGATAGAGACTATTTAGGAAAAACTGTTATTGTAACTCCGCCGCTATTTTCTGCAACAGATCAGTCTTGTCAGCCCGATATTCCAAAAATATCCAGTGGGTTTGATTGCATGGGTAGTCGAGAATCGGGTGCTCGTCAGTAACAAAACCCCACCGCCGGTAGGCCACAATAGCCCCTTCGTTCGTCACGCGCGTGCTCAAAAATATACGGGTTACCGCAGGTCTGATTTTGAAAATTGAACTCACCAGCACCGCCCCAAGCCCGCGCCGCTGGCACGCTGGATCAACCCCGAGATACGTGACTTTCACGTCGCCCGCGGGATAATTTGGTCGGATCATGAACTGCGCAAACCCAAGCAATTCGCCCGTTTTCTGGTCCTTCGCCACGACAGAGTAGAACGTGTCATGCGCAAAAAGTGCAATGACAGATGGATCGAGCGTGGTGGGATTAAGCACAAAGAGGGGCTTGAGCATCTGTTCCATGATCTGCTCGGCCGCGGCCCAATCGACGTTTTCAACCCCCCGTTCAAAGAGCGGCGCAAACGGTTTGTAGTAGTCTTCAGTCCCCACTACTTCAGGATGTTTGCGCAAAAACTCCATCTCCACGGGCAGATACGACACCCGACCAACGTCCCAGACCGATGCCATCGTTTTCACAAAATCGGGTGAAAAGAATGTTAGCGCCTGCCACTCGACGATAATCGGATGGCCCTGCTTATCGTGGGTTACGTAGCTATCGGCCCCCTGTTGGTTCTTTGACACAACCCAACCGGAAACAAGTTCCAACACGGCAGGGTCAAACGCGCCGTTTGCCACGCTGTATTTGGCCAGCGCTCCGGTCGCGCAGCGTTGCATCCAGTGGTTAAATCCGGCGAGCTCGCAAACCTCGTGGTCACCATTCCCGCCCCTTTTAAGCGCCTCGCGAATGAGCGGTAGAGCAAAACGAGACATGATAACAAAGTCTTTGTCGCCGTTGAGCGCAAGCACCGGTACTTTGATAGCAGCGATGATATCGGCCATTTTGAGACCCAAGAAGAAGCGGTGCCAGGGAGAGTTGAAGTAGTAGATCGTCCCCTGAACGTCTGCCCCCTTAATCGTAAAAACAAGCCCCTCAGCCTCTTTTTTCTCGGTATCAGACAGGCCCGCCCAGTACCGCTCAATAGCCTCGTGCATGAGATCCGCGGCGCGGGCATTGTCAGGCTCTCCCGTTGCGAGCATCAATAGCTCTTTGCGAACTTGACGGTCATGGGCAATCAGCTCTTCCGTTGCTCCATCAGCCCGCAGTTGCGCGGCAACTTCTTCAAGAACCTCATCAATACCGTTTACCACCGCTGCGGCAAGCAAGACGAGGTAGGCAACATCAGGCGACGAAGCTGCAACAAGAGACGCGATTACGCCTCCTTCACTGGTTCCAATCAGGCCTATGCGCCCGCCGTCAATTTCGGGCCGGCCCTTGAGGTATGCGATGCCAGCCCGCAGATCATCGGCAAGATCGGCCGTTGTCACGGTCAGATCAAAGGTACCGGTCGAAGCACCGACGCCACGCTTGTCGTACCGCAACACCGCGATACCACGGCTGGTTAAATAGTTGGCAAGCTCTCGAAATGCACCACCTACCATCGAGTTGTCCCGATCGTTTGGTCCAAAACCAGCCACCAGTATGACGGCAGAAAATGGCCCCTTGCCACGGGGCATGGTCAATGTTCCCGCGAGCGTTATGCCAACGGCGCTGCTCTGGTATGTTACTTCTTCTTGGATATAAGTCGTCTCTAGATTCATCATGATTACACCATTTTTAGGCTGTATTAAATAGATAATGGAACAGGTAAATAGATTTTCGCGTTTCGCGATTAAGACGAGCTTGTTAAGCTTTTTAAGAATAACACGAAAGGGAGCGGGCAGCAAAACCCTTGATAACCAGCACGCAGAGATGTAGTCTAGTGCTGTCTGTGGTTCTCACGCGCATAGCAAGCACTTTTCGAGGAGAGTATCTCAATGCAAAAAATAAAGACGGTGATGATAATTTTTTCGCTCTCCCTAGCCGCAGGCTCGCCCCTGTCCGCCATAAACCTGGCAACATTACAGGAAGTTAACCTGGTGGGCGAAGCATGCGAAGAATTTGGCCGCGGGCTCAGCCAAGTCAGCCTTTATACCGCAATCGGCTACATCTTCTGCTCAGATACAGTTGATAAAAATTTTTGGTTTGATCCGCTGGGAGGAAAAGATCCGAAGGCGTTTATACGAACAATTAGCATAACGGGTGCATTCTTCTGGCTGGGCGGCAAGTTTCTGAAATTTGCGGCAGAGGAGGGCAGCCTCTAATACTGCCCTGTTGCGTTCAGTTTTTGGCAAACAAGACCATGTTCCTGGACAAATCTTGCGACTGATCGCTCCTGCCGCGGCTTTCGCGCCTTACCAAGTATCGCAGGGATGATAGTATCCTCTGGAATGAACAACAGAGCTAACCACTCACAATAGCTCATTTGCAGCGAGCGCACAGGAGAAGATTCGAACTTCTTAACGTAAGGATATTTCGCGTTTGTAAACGCATTCCAGAGTTCACACCCTTTCACCTTTTTATTGCCAAGCATCTTTGGCAGATCACTCATGTATGCGAAGCGTTTAAAACCAGCTGCGCCTATTCTTCGTGCTATCTCCTGCGCAGATGGCAGCTGCACCGCATGTTTTGGGGGGCAATGTATTTCCTGATACGCCCGTGTCATCGCTGACAGCAACAAAAAACCCATCAGACAGACAACCGCCGGATCTTTGATGCAGAGCCGAGGCTCCCACCGTGTTACCTGCTCTGGCGCGGACGATTCTGTTTTTTGTTTTTGTGTTTTCACAAAATGGTGCATCTGCTTTTTGCTCACAAAAGATGCCGCCAACTTTTGGGGAACTATTTGTGACTGCTTGAACTGGCGTGGGGAGTACTTCTTCTGGTACGCGCCCTTATCCTGCCAGCCGGCATCAAGCGCAAGGGGCGATAGGACAAGTAAAACAGTGGCAACAAGAGACAGTAAGTTTTTTGTTTGACAGTTCATGGTTTATAGCCCTTCAAAAAAATAATCTTCAGAAGGGCCTGTTTGATTAAACGGGTTTAAGCTGATTGGAAGCATATTTTCAAGCTCT
>CAZWYO010000023.1:0-20921 GCA_964638315.1 uncultured Candidatus Babeliaceae bacterium
GAAAAGACGAAAGTACGTTCAAATCGGATCTTTGAATGGAACTGAGGAAGTCCTGGAAGTAGGGCAGTTCATCTATAAATTTTCTTATGTATTACGTTTATTCTATTCGTTCACTCCAATACTCCACGCAAACCTATATTGGTTATACAGCCAATGTCAAACAACGTCTTGAGACTCACAATTCTGGTGGATCAACCGCTACTGCACCCTACAGACCCTGGACAATCGTCGCTTATTTTGCATTCCCAGCCCAGACAAAAGCTATCGCTTAGCAGGAACATCTTTCGCCAAAAGACACCTCTGGTAAACCCTCTTCCGTTGGCGCATTGCTTTTCCCAAGCGCTCCTCTAAAATAAAAAATGATTGTAATTCCCTTGTTTTTAAATTAAGGTCACGATTATGGTTATAACCATAGAGTCTCTTAAAAACTGCCCTCAGCACATTCCAAGCCTCGCACTGATAGGCCATGAGGAGCTTGGACCTACCTGGTTTCTGGATGAAAAAAGGTTGCGCCAAAACATCTTACACAAAAACGCACTGCCACTAACTCTCGTTGCCCTCGATAACGGCACCCCAGCAGGCCTGTGTGCATTAACCCAAACAAAAGATATTCGCCCCGATCTCACCCCGTGGTTGGGTCCAATTTTCGTTGCCAAACGATACCAAAATCACGGTATCGGTAGTCAACTCATCGAAGCAGTGAAAAAAGAGGCTCGCATACTCGGTTTTAAAAAACTTTACCTCTGCACACACGACCTTGAGCTTGCAACCGGATATTATCAACGACGTGGCTGGAATACCATTGGCACGGACACATGGAAAGGACATCCGGTTACCGTAATGGAAACTGTCCTATCAAACTATTGAAAATATGGAACAAAACATGTGGCGAGCTCGCGCAAGCTCACCGCCATATAGCGTGTCGGATACTGCGGCAAGAAGGGCCCCGTGAAAAGCCAGGAGTAGACCTTTTTATTGCTCTCATCGATCTTGAGCCACGTCTTCCGCATATCGTGAGGCTCTAGCAATGTCATACTATGCTGTTCCGCAGCCCCGTCTACCATCCCCACAAAACTATTTTTGATGTGCTTCTGCATAATGGCAGCCATATTGGGCATTGGGCAGGTGAGCATAAATCGCCTCTTTGGCCCACGCATAAGCATCACACGCGCAGCAAAGGCGTGCAACGCCAGCGAAAGGTTGTTCTCGCTTTTTGGTGCAAGAACGTTCTCCACACTCGTCGATATCCCCATGTGTGACGTCAAAAGCGCGTTCGGCGACGAGACCACCGACATAAACATCTTAATGCGGCTGGCCGGAGTCTCCTGTTTTTTCACTTCCCTCATAGAGAGAGCATCCTCCATCTTATAGCGTGCAAATTTTTTCACATGCAGCTCTGGATGCAAGTCGGCAGTAACATATGCAGCCCAGAGCTCTTCGTATCCCTTATGCGCCAGGACCCACTCAAAAAATGTCGATCCCGGGTTTTGCCAAAAAGAGCCAGAAGCACCGCATACCGCTGCCATCGCGGGCGGAGACGCCTGTATTTTCGCGTAGCGTCTCCAGTCGACAAGCTGGTCTTGAGCGGTAATCCGCTCCATAACAACGGACAATTTGCGACTTTTGAGTGTCCCGACGTAAAAACTTTCACTCATTTTCTCGGTGCCAATCGAACATAGGGGCTTCACTGCTGCACCCCACATGCCAGGTGTAGCAACAGACAGCGCTATCGCCAAATACATAGTCGAAAATTCAAATCTTCTTGACAAACAGGCCATCTCTGCGTACCCTGAAATTAGTTTGGTGAGTGAGCCGCTAGCTCAATTGGCAGAGCAACAGCCTCTTAAGCTGTGGGTTGTAGGTTCGATTCCTACGCGGCTCACCAAATTTTTTATCTAATCAATCCCACAATTTTTACGATTTTTGCGAAAGTCTTTTTAAGCTTTCTGCTAGCGGAACAACTGGGTCTTCCTCTTCCTGTTTTTTCTGCTCTGCTGCCTGCTCTTCCTCCTCACGTTTTCTTACCAACCCCTCATCCGCCTTCCCCTGGCCTCCTTCTACCTTCGACTCCTCTTTTTTTTTCTTTGGTTGCCCAAGAAACTTATCAATTTCGGCATTGACGACCTGTGCTAACGTCTCAGAAGGTTTTAACCCACGAAAATACTTAAGAAAGTAGGCATTAACAAGGTCATTTCCTAAGATAGCGAGCTGCAACTTTTGCTCAATGTCCGGATCATATATCTCCCACCTGTAATCGGGAG
This sequence comes from uncultured Candidatus Babeliaceae bacterium, assembly GCA_964638315.1. Lineage (GTDB taxonomy): Bacteria > Babelota > Babeliae > Babelales > Babelaceae > CAZWYO01. Next base: position 2,262 of record CAZWYO010000023.1, read on the forward strand.
CAGCAACACCGGCATAATCGGAACAAAAAAATATACAGACTTTATTCTCACAATATAGTGGATGAAACGCTCCCTCCTTGATTTTCGTCGGCAATGCATGATCTTGGTAATACCTCAATCCTGGTGTTTCACCATTCATAAGTAGGAATGCTGCATTCTTAAACGCTTCTTCATTAGAACTTTCAAATGCAGGCAATGCATAAAGATTATTGATCTTTTTCAAAAAAACAAGCGTCTTATGGTCTACGTTTCGAGAAACCAATAAAATTTTTTGTGGCTCGTTCCTCGCGCCGCACAGCCCGCTTCCAAAACAGAACACCAAGACCCCGACCCAAAAAAATAATAATCTCCTCTTCACCTCATCCCTCCTCTGAGATAAAAAAAAACGAAAAATCACGCGCCCCGCGTCTTTTACGCCGAGCCTTTTATGCCAATACCCAGGTCGCAATAACACAATAGACAAACAGCCCGATTATGTCCATAAGGGTTGTCAGTAGCGGCCCTGCGGAGTGTGCCGGGTCGATATTAAAACGTCTGAGCACCAGCGGTATACAGCTGCCGAGCATCATCGAAATAACAACGATCGCAGAGAGCGACATGCTCACCGCAAACGCCTGCATGTGGTCATTGTACCAGATAAATATCCGCGCAAAAGTGAAGATCCCGAGCACTGCGCCGATTGCCAGCGACATAAAGAATTCACGCCGGATAAATCGCCAGAGATTTTGCCCCTCAATCTCCCCCGTCGCCAGCCCCTGGATCGCAAGTGCTGATGTCTGGCTACTTGTGTTCCCCCCGGTACTGATCAACATGGTCGTAAATTTCCACAAAAATCCGACCATAATCATCTCGTAATAACCCGCTATCATCGTTGAGAGCGTCTGCGCAAAGAGCAGAATAATTAGAATGGAGCTGCGCTGCCACAAGAGCTTGAAAAAAGAGGTCTCAAAGTAAGACTCTTTGATCGGGCTCATCGTCGCCATACGGTAGATATCTTCGCTCGACTCTTCCTCAATAATATCGACCAGCTCATCCCCCGGCACGATACCCAAAAACTTACCATTCTCATCCACAATCGGCGCGGTCATAACGTTGTAGTGGACCATCATGCGGGCGATGGCTTCCCTGTCCTCATCAACCCGACCGACAAATTCATTCGGGCGCAGGATCGATGACAGCCTTGTATCGGGCTTTTTGAGCACCAGGTCCTCAAGGAGAATATGTCCCTCTAAAATCCCTTCCCGTGACGTAACAAAGATGCGTCGGTGCAGCTCCTGGTCAGGTTGAATGCGCTGCAAGAGCTGGATACTCTTTGCAACGGTAAAATCCGAAATAAGCGTCAAAATGTCGACGTCCATGTGGCGGCCGATCGACTCAGGCGCAAGCTGAAGGACCGATACCACCTGATCCCGCTCTTTTTTCTGGAGCAGGTGCAGGTACCGCTCAAGCTGTTCGTCGGTCAACTGATCAAAAAAGTCGGTCAACTCATCAACAGACAGGTGCATTAGGATATAACGCAGCTCACGATCTTCAAGAAAAGAGATGTAGTGAGCTTTTTTCGCATCGGACAGCTCTTTAAAGACCTCAAGCTGCAGCTCCGGAGAAAATGACAAAAAAAGCCGACGGGATTCTTCCTCGTCGACCATCGACAAAAAAACGGCTATATCGGCGGGGTGTAACGATTCTAATTGGACCCGCAGCGTCTTGCCCACCTCGGTCTTTCGCTCGACCAGGTCATCAAAGTGCTCAATCATCTCTAAAAAGAGTTTTTGACGTTCCATGGCGCCCCTCTCGCTTTTCCGGCCTATCCCATTTGACTTATAGTGTATTCTTTTTATCCTGAAAAATAGAATGACTTAGGAAAATTTAAATAAAAACATTATGAATACCATTCTTTTACATCCGATCGAAACCGATATAGGCATACGCCTCGACCAGTTTTTGGCGGTACACCTGCCAGACTGCACCCGAACAAAAGCCCAGGCCCTTATCGCATCCGGCGCTGTGCTTATCAATAATTACCCTAGCACAAAATCGAATAAAACAATAAGAAGTGGCGACATTATAACTGTTTTTATTACTGAAAAAAGTGAGAGAAATCCAGATATTGACAAATATCAACAGTTCTTTGGCGAAAATCTCTTATTTGAGCACGAACATTTTCTGGTAATCAATAAACCTGCCGGCATCACGGTACACGCGCCATCAGCCACATCCCAAGAAGCGACTGTCTCTGATCTTGCAGTAGCCTACAATTCAGCCATTGCACTGGTGGGTGAGCCGACCCGACCGGGAATTGTGCACCGCATCGACAAGCTAACATCAGGATTGCTCTTGATCGCCAAGACTACTACGGGATACGAAGCGCTGCGCGCTCTCTTTGCTGGGCGCACCATCACCAAAAAGTATCTCGCCATTGTTGCAGGAAGACCACCGCAAGAGGGCTCAATCAACTGTCCGATCATTCGGGACCCCTTCGACCCACGGCGCATGGCGTGTGCGGACAACACGGGACGGCCGGCGCTGACCACCTATCGCGTGCTCACCTACTACCGGGACTGCGCGCTTATTGAGGCGCGTCCGCTCACCGGTCGCACGCACCAGATAAGAGTTCACCTGGCAAACAGAGGTTTTTATCTGCTTGGAGACCCGATGTATGGCAAAAAGCATAAACAGCTTTCCCGCTATGCCCTGCATGCGGCGTCACTCTCATTTAGGTTTATGGAACAGGATTTTGTCTTTGAGTCACCGCTGCCTGCTGAGCTTGTCGAGTTTTTGAAAAGATGCGATCCTGCAGATGATGGTATTATTTAGGAGAAAAAACTATGGAATATTTATACGCACCATGGCGCGGAACCTATGCAAAAAAATGTGAAAAGGGGCCAATGGGCGGCCAGTGCCCATTCTGCGCACAAATTGCCGCAGCTGATGACAAGAACAATTTTATCCTCCGGCGTTTTGAGCATACGACCGTCTTTCTCAACATCTTTCCCTACAACCCCGGCCACATCCTGATCGTCCCCAACCGGCACATCGCACGTCTGCAAGACCTGACTATCTCAGAGCATGACGAGCTCTGGCGCGCGACCCGTGCGGGCGTCGAAATAATCGAAACAGCGCTCAAAAATACCGGAACAAACGTGGGTGTCAATTTGGGCGGCGCAGCAACCGGGGCCGGTGGCAGCGTCCCTGACCATCTGCACGTGCACATCATCCCACGCTGGCCGGGCGACACAGGATTCTTACCAGTCGTGGCCGAGACCAAACCGCTCTGTGAGGATCTTATGACGGTGTATGAGCTCTTGCAAAAACCGTTTGAGAAGCTCAATGTTTAATCACACTTCTAAAACATCTAACCGCCCATGTCCCTCGATACATTTTTTCTCCGGGACAAGTCCCTACGAAAAAACACTCGGGATGAGCGGGAATGGAAAAACATGTAGGGATGTTCCACCTACCGCTCGCCCTGAGGAGCCCGCTAGGGCGTCTCGAAGGGTTCTTGCGAGCGACAACTGGGACTCCCTATGATCGATATAATTCTCGGTTTTAGCATCTTTGCAAGCGCCATAAGCATCAACAAGCTCATACTTTTCAATCTCCCCCCCCTCCTCTTTGTGGGCATTCGCATGCTCGCATCGGGGCTTATCATGCTCGTATACCACGCATTCCGATCGCCACGGATGAAAATGTGTCGTCTCAAACCAGACATCAGGGCACTTATTCTGATCGGAATTTTAACCACATTTCTGCCCTCTGCCCTCAAAGCCTTTGGGCTCAAATATCTGGTCTCATCAAAAGCAACACTCATCTCAAGCCTCGACCCGTTCGTGACGGCAATCTATGCCTTCTTTTTGTGGGGCGAGCGAATCAACATAAAACAGTTTTTGGGCATGTGCATCGCGTTTACCGGCATCGTTGTCTTACTTGCCAGCAGCTCACCGATCGAACAGATCATTGGCGGCATAGGGGTCTTGTCGTGGCCAGAGCTTGCAACTATCGGTTCCATGGTCATCGGCCGGTACGGATGGATTTTGGCACAAAAAGTTCTTCATGCCGAACGGTACTCACCATCTGAACTTAATGCCCTTATTATGACCGTCGGCGGGTCATGTTCACTCATCGCTTCTGCATTAATTGAAGACGTTGCTCATTGCGCATTTCCAACGACCTGGCCATTCTGGGCAATCTTTTTCTATTCGGTAACGATAGGTAACATTGGGGGATACACAATATATTCGACGCTGCTCAAAAAACACCCCATCACGCTGATCTCACTCTGCGGGATATCGGTCCCGCTCTACGTACACCTGTACGGGCCTTTCATTTTGGGTGAGCCGCTTTCGGGGCTCTTTTTTGTCTCGTTTATTCTGGTTGCGATTGGCACGTTTGTTTTTGTGCGGAGCAAGAAAAAAGGTACGGCAACACTCTCATAAACAGGCTTAGTGTTTTAGATCACGGTAGAAATTTTCGTGAGATCCAAACCCATGAAGTACAATGCTTGGCTCGGCAACGTCGTATTCGTAGGCAAGTAAAACCAGCTGCCCCACAAGTCTAAACTTGTAGACGCGCATACCTGACAAGTCGCCCTTTTTTTCTTCACCTACAAGAGGATTTTTCGCGAGCTCTCTCATGATTTGATCGAGAACAAGCTTCTGTTTTTTGTGTAATTTTTTCAACTGCTTTGCAAACGTAGGGGTCTGGTAAATCACCATGCCTATTTCCTCGAAAAAGAATATTTTTCAAGGCGTCCCTCTTTAGCCTCTTGGGAAGAAATAAGAATGTTTTTGATGAATTCATAGGTGAGATCTGGATTATCTTCCGCAATCCTACCAATTTTTGCCCAATATTCGATCTGGCCCGCCACTGAGCGATTTAAAACTTTTGAAACGATTCTTGCATCGGTCATAATATCATCTGACAATTTGACTGAATTTGCCATAAAAAACCTCTATAGGAAAAAAATGTTTAGCGCCAATAAGCATCATTATGGCGCAAAAAAAGTCTTTTTGCAACCCTGCCTACGCCTTCACCCACCGATCATCTTCCATGCGTATCCAAGCCGGCAACTCAAAACCCCTCGTTGCTGGATTAAAAGTAAGATTGAGTCCCTTAAAGTCATAATTTTTTAGCGACTCAAACCAGCGCATCAACTTCTCTCCCGTAATCTCCCCGCTCACATGTCGCACCGCTTCAGCAAAGAGCGATGCGGCGATGTATCCTTCGAGATTGTTGCTATCCGGATCATGGTGCCCAATTTTCATCTCCTCAATAAATTCTTTCACAATTTCGCTATCACCCTTGAATGGGTTTGGCGACACGTATGAGAAAGTAAATTTGAGCCCATGTTCAGTCAGATATCCTCTAAAGAGATTATTGTCCAAAAATGATATCGAAAAGAGATGCTTCCCAACAAGAAAACCTCCGCCAACTTTCGTCAAAAAGTACTGAGCGAGCATGTTAGAGGTAAAGAAAAATCCGATCGCCTCGGCCCCAGAATCGAGCAGTTTTTTTATCTGGCTGGTAAGTAGAAGCTCATTCTGTTTAAACGGAATATCGGTCCACTCCTGTATTCCATTTTTACGCAGCTGTGTATGTGCAGCAGCGGCAAGCTGCTGTCCAAACGCATCATCTTGATAGATAATCGCAAAACGAGTGGATTGATAGTTTTTACAGATAAGATCTACCAAATTATCAACTTCCTGTGGATATGATTTGCGGTAGTGAATGACATAAGGCAGATCAGAAAGACGAAACTGCTCCCCACCGGTAACCGGGAAGAAGACATAGAAATCGCCTGCACGTATCCAATCAAAATAGGCATTCAGCGTTGGGGTGCCTACCGGTCCTACCAGCAGATTGGTACCGTACTCTTTTTTTAGAAACGTAACATTTCGTCGGGCGATACGTGGGATATAGGAGTCGTCGAGTACAACCGGATGAACCAGTTTACCATTGAGTCCTCCCTCGCGATTTATCCTCACGGAAACCGCTTCCAGTCCTTCTTTCACACCACGTCCTACGGCGCCAACAGCCCCGGTAAGTGTAACGGTAGATCCCATTACCAACTGGGGCAATGCGAGAACTGACGGACCTTTTTCGAGAGGAAAGCCTAACGTCAATGAATACTGCTCGGTCTTAAACGGCTCACTGCTCGCTATGTCATGATTGAAAAATTCGAGAACTGTCTGTTGAAAGGTCGATCCCACATGAAGGATAATAAAAGAATCATAGTGGAAGTTCACAACATCCTGATAAAATCTATTTGGACATGAGATAAGCGACCAGACTGCGGCACCTTTGGTAAACCCAAAGAAGTTGAGCCCTTTACTAATCCAGGTTGTTTTATTCCAGAGCTCTCCCACAATAATAGCCGGCACAGTAGGCGACTCCGAAAGATCTATCTCAGGATCTTTACCCACACATAAAATGTGATTTTTTTTGTCTGTTGTATGTTTTAAAATAACAGAATCGGGAAGGACATTAAAAAAGTTATTAAGCTCAGTATGGAACGGCAGAGTAGCGCCACGTGCCACACGATTGCCCCATAAACGTCCCCACTGTATCAACTGGTCTCTTGTTGCAGCAAGGTTATCCCTAAACCCTACCCCCTCCTGCTCATTACGAATATAAATAATGCGGTCGCCATTCTTTTCGATCAGGGCAAGAATGAGATCTAATAATTCAAATGTGTGTGGGGAATAGTTGAGAATATCTCCTAAAAATATGAGGTAACAGTTATCTTTCAATTGCAGTTGATTATTGATAAGCCCGCGCCGCTCAAGCTCGTCAAGATCACGCATAAATGAAAATATGGAGCCATGAAGATTGCCAAAAACGATAACGTTGTCGTCCTTTTTCACAAAAAATTCACGCTCTTCCAACCTCTTTTTTTCACGCATATAACGCGCAGTAACCTGCTTAAGTGGCTCAATAATAACGGATAGATCCCACGGCTTTTCTACCAGACCTAAGGTGATCAACAGTCGCCGAAATAGCCCCGGCTCCTGCGCAGTGAAATACTGAGCGAAGATAGGATCGGTGATTGAGGAGCGCTTAACATCATGCATGTCCAGCGGAGGGACCTCTTCTATTGTGGAAAACCATGCACGGTACTCCTGTAAAGTGCCCGACCTCGCGCCCCAGAGCCCCAGAGACAGACCAAGAGGCATAGAGAAAAAAACAAGAAAAAGTATGCGAAAGTTCATCACTCTACTCCCTCCCCACTAGCGTCGGCCTTTTTGACGACTTCGCCTTCGGCAACACGACGTCGATTCTGATATTTAACCCACCGATCTTCACTTGTTATGATAAAGACTGGCATGCCAAAATCGCGCGTCTCTGGATTAAAAGTTAGGTCAATACCACCAAATGAATAATTTTTAAGCCCCTCAAAATAGTGTAGTATGGCCTCTTTGGTAAATGGCGGTTTAAGATGTTTGAGCGCATCTGCAAGAAGTTTGACCGCCAAATACCCCTCAAAGAGCGATGCGTTGTACGATAACCCGCATGGTTTCATCGCTCTGTTAAAATCTTGAAAAATAGGCAGGGAGACGGCACGTGGATCGGGGACAGGATACGACATAGTGAATTTAATGCCCCGCTCATCAACAAATTGGTTAAACGGTACCGAATCCAAAAATGATGTCATGAAAACCGCTTTGCTTAAGAAAAATTCCATGCCAAGTCCGCTAAGAAATTCGCGCACTGGTGCGTTACCGGTCATAAAGATTCCGACCCCATCATCGAGAGATTCGCGCGTTTTTTTCATCTGATCCGCAAAATCGGTCTGGCCATGCTGGTATTCGATATCATACGTGGTGGTAATTCCATATTTTTTAAGCTCGTTTTTTACCGTCTCCATAAATGGCAATCCAAACGAGTCGTTGGGATACACAAATGCGAAGGCTTTGATCTTAAATTCGTTAACCATCACATCCATCAATCCATGGACCTCATCACTAACCGATGCAATACTATTTACCAAATATTTGAGATCTTTATTATAAAATTTGACCGCACCAGAACGTGGAAAGAGAACCGCAATCTCACCCTTCTCAACACGATCAATATACCCATTGAGCGTTGGAGTCCCCTGCGGACTCACAAAAACATCAACCCCATATTCGTCAGTAAGCTTGCGCGCATTGATTGCGGCCTGACGTCCGGTATATTCGTCATCAAGCACAATTGGATAGAGCAGGTGTCCATTAACCCCTCCCTCTCTGTTAATCTGCACACAAGCCGCTTCTATACCCTGTTTTATCGGCACACCAGCGGCCCCATAGCCACCTATCAGAGCGGTACTCGAACCAAATCTGTATAACGGCATCTGCTGGTATACCCTAATCTCTTGTAAGGTTGGACGCACCATACCGGACACCACGTCGCCAAATACGGTCTTAAAACCTCCCGTTTCACGGGTATCACGGTAATAGTGTGTTAAGTATGCATCACGCAGCGTTTTACCCATTGTTAAGATGACAAACGAATCGTGAAAAAAATCGAGATGATCCTGGTAGACCTTGATAGGTGATGAGAGCAGAGACCAGTATGTTGATCCATAGTCGTATCCCACAAAGTCGAGACCTGTGTACCCTTTGGCCACATTTCTGCGTGTCTCGCCCACAATAATAGCCATAGTTTTTGCGCTGAGCGTGACCTCATTTGCCGTCATGTCCTGGGCACAGTAGACCTGCCCCTTGGTGCCATCTGCATAGCGCAATACTACCGCCTGAGAACATCCGTTAAAAAACTGCCCCATCTCACGCTCTAGCGGCAATTCGACAAGAGATCTTTTTAACCAACCATCCCACCAGCGCCCTCCGTAAATAATAAGTGGCAACCGCAAACTTAGTGAACTCTTCCAACTTCCTTCCTGCTCACGCGGAGAACTCAGATAGATAAACTGATCCGGGTTACGCTCAAACAGCAAAAATTCGAGCGTAAGCTGCTGTAAAGCGTAGGGAGACCGAGTTACATCATCACCAAGCAAAATAAAATAACATCCTTTTGCAATACGTAGGTCCTGCGTTATAACACCCTGCAATTCGAGCTCTTTAAGATCACGAAGGAATGAATGGTAGGCTCCATGCAGATCCCCCCAAAAAACAATACGCATGCCATCAGTTACCACAAGATCAAGAACCTTGTCTGACGCTGGGCGAGCGCTCTGTGTCGCAAGAGCGCGCTTTAACACCGACTCAAAGTCAGCAAAGGTCCATTCCGGGCGATGACCATTAAAAAAGCGGGTGAGCTTCGCAAGCGGGCCTGGTCGCTGAGACAGATAGACAGGTTCAAAATCTGGATTTGTCCAGTTACCCGTCCATGGAGTCAGCTCGGGTAACGAGTTTGCATGCTTAACAAAATCATCGAGCGTACTGGGTGTTCTCGCAGCGCAAAACTGACCAATCACCAAAAAAACCAGTAACAAAAAAGTACGTTGTGCCTTCATGTAACACCCCACTCAGACAGGAAAAAAGAAGGTGCTCAGGACAACAAGGTGCACGAGAGCCACTATCATCGTCTTATACTTGTGCGCCATCAAAGACCCAAAAACATTGCAGAAAAATATTGCGCAGGTCATCATAAGAAACGCGAGAAAAATATAGTCTGATGAGAGAAAATATCCCACTGCCGGTGACATGCTCTCAATAACAAAACGGTAGGCAATTAACGCCGTAACAGCGGTCGCAGAAAGGGTGATAATACTTGGGGCGTTAGCTCCCAAAGGATCTATCGAGAAGGTAAATAGAGCAATAAAAAGGATAAGCAGTAAGGGGATAAATATAGAGACTATGTGCCGACTACCAATCCGTTTAAAATCGAGAGAAAAAACGATGGTGGGAAATAGCGTCTCGTTACCGCGACGCACCCGGGCTGCAAATCGCTGTTCGGTGAATCCCGCCATAACACGCCAGTCAAAACAGTGCCATCCCAAAATGCTCATCAGTGGGTTTATTTCTAAGTTGCTCCGAGTCGCATCAAAAGTTACCTCGGCAGGAGTAAATCCTTCATGAACGAGAGTCACATTGAGACGATGGTCATCAAATGGAAAATCCCGGTAGTCGAACGTTGCATTCAGCCGCAACCGCACGTCAAATCTAACAAAAAGATCGTTGTCTTTTATACTGATATTAGGTTCAGATTTATGGAGAACCTCTGCACGCTCAAACGAAAAATTTTTGAGCCGCTCAAGTGAAGCGAGCCGTGGATCAAAGGTGAACCAGACCACCGCATCGATAAGAAATTCACTGCGAACCGGATCAAATTTGGGAACGTCACGCACAAAGAGGCCAACAGTCACCTCAGCAGTGGTCCCCCCATATTTTGCAATCTGTTGTGGAGTGAGCGAGTGAATGGGCGCGTAGGGGTCCCTAATAATAACATCGTTGGTTATTTTATAAAAAAATGCGAGCAGTACCACTGTTGTCGCACATATCCATGCCAGCTGTAGACGCGTTGAAACAACATATGGACTAACACTCTTGGTGGCCACCTTCATATACGATCCCTCTCCTAAAAAATCTACTATCTCGTAGCAACAAATACGTAGTTAGAATCTATAAAAAACCGCGAGCACGGTGCGCAAGTTATTCGCCGGTACATCGCAGCAGACCTCCCCACAGCGATTTAATTTACCATGATTGGCACGTGTCCACTCAAGTTCAAAACCAACCTCTAATGGCCCATTATGATACCAGATACGGGGCGCTGCACGTGTCACCAGGCGCACCCTAACCGCTTCGCCGTACGCAATAGGTTCCCCTGTTTTTGGGTTAATATAGAGTGGTACTCCAGCACCCAAGTTTTGGGTAAACGAAACCAAAAAACCGGGAGAGAATCGACTCTCACGGCCGCAATCAAAATCAAACCACCCCGAGACCGAACGAAGCGCTGTGTAGGTCTGCTCGCCCGTTTCTGGGCAGTAGGTCTTGACTGCATAGCCGCTAATGTAGCCCGTATCACGCCCATCCTGACAATAACCGAGGTTCCATCGCCACTCAATACCAGGAAGGTCTATTCTGCCATAAATTGAGACCTGACCCATCATAAGCGGCGCATGCTCACGATAGACAGGCTGATCAATACGAAAATGATCTGTTGAAAGCGTACAGAGTCGCGGCAAGAGACGCTTGGCAAAAAAACAGACTCCCACAAACGCCTGACGTGCATCCTCAAAATGTATCTGTTTTCGAAATTCCGCATACAGACCTGGCACCACACCATTGCGCATGTAGATAGTTGCTCGTCCTATGGGGCCAACATCCTGCGAATTACGCGACTGCGCGGTAAGAACGCACTCGAGTATGTCGCGATTCTCACCCTCATCAAAGCAGCCCAAAAATTCGTTTAATCGCAACTGGGGCACAAAGACACGACAGTCAGTTAATGAGCCCTTACCATACGAGACGGTGTTGGGATAGATATCTTCGTTGAACATGGGGTGGAAAGCCTGGCCAACAAGCACCGTTCGCTGGTCACTAAAAAATTTTATATAGGCCTCGCGCATACGAAAAGCCGTAATAGTATTCTCATCAACACCACGGAAGTCTGCACATATAAATGCTCTGAACAGGGGAAAATAACAGAAACCCGGTGCTTCAATATTGAGTGCTAGACGCGTATTAAGGGCATTCATATAAAATGATGGCTGCGCGTTAATATCGCGGCCACGCGGATCGAGAATCACTGGTGAGGGGAAGAAGAGTTCGGAACGTTCACGGTACCCCTCCACCTGGCGCGTATCGAGATATGCTTCTGTACAGGTGTTGCCCGAGAGCCAGAAGCGGAACTTTTCGGGGGCGACAATTTTTGCTGCTGTGTGGATGCTGGAGAAGAGAAAAAATAACAATAAATATTTTAAAATTTTTGATTTTTTTCCGCTCATGTCTGCAAAGTCCGCACACCCTGAGCTTGTCGAAGGGTTTGATAGGTGCGGATCACATGTAATTATTTTGAGACCAGCCGCGCACATAGACCCTTCGACAAGCTCAGGGTGTGCGGACTTTTTGTAAATCTTCTTCTGGTTTTTCCCCCGCCGCTCATCCTGAGTGTTTTTCCGTAGGGGTTTATCCCGTAGGAAAAATATATCGAAGGACATGAGCGGAGTTTGTAGACTTTGCGTATCCCCACGTTCCATTACCACATCCTTTTTATAAAATTATAAAACCCAGTATACTGGTTGGTTGTACTGGATTTTTAACCGCGGGTTCACTATATGAAATCATCAGAAATTCGTCAAAAATTCTTCGACTACTTCGTGCGCAATGGCCACACAAAAGTCTCAAGCTCGTCACTCATCCCAGCAGACGATCCGACACTCCTCTTCGCTAACGCCGGCATGAACCAGTTCAAAGATATCTTTTTAGGGCGCCAGACACGCAGCTACACCCGCGCCGTCACCATACAAAAATGTATCCGCGCCGGCGGCAAACACAACGACCTCGACAATGTCGGCCGCACCGCCCGTCATCTCACCTTTTTTGAGATGCTCGGCAACTTCTCCTTCGGCGACTATTTCAAGACAGACGCCATAACCTTCGCCTGGGAATTTTTAACTCAAGAGATCAAATTCAACCCCGAACAGCTCTGGGTCAGCGTCTACCAGGACGACCACGAGGCCTATGAGATCTGGCACAAAAAGATCGGCATCCCCGCAGAGCGGATTGTCAAACTCGGCCGCAAAGATAATTTTTGGCAGATGGGTGATACGGGGCCCTGCGGCCCCTGTTCAGAGATCTACGTCGACCGTGGTGCAAAGAACGAGTCTGAGAAAAATTTAAGACCGGGCGACGAATGCGAACGGTTTCTTGAGATCTGGAATTTGGTCTTCATGCAGTTTGACCGGCAGAAAGATGGAACTGAGCTGCCTCTCAAAAAAACCGGCATCGACACCGGCATGGGGCTCGAGCGGCTCTGCGCCGTTTTGCAAAACACCCCAACCGTTTTTGAGACCGATATCTTTGCGGGGCTGACTGGATATATCGAAAAACTATCTGGGAAAAATTACAAAACAGCGGACGACGAAACCAAGACCGCGTTTCGCGTTTTACTCGATCACATCAGGTCAACAAGCTTGGCCATCGCTGATGGCGGCATGCCATCAAACGAAGGTCGCGGCTACGTGATTCGCAAGATCATTCGTCGCGCAGCGCTCTTTGCACAAAAACTGGGCGACATAAAAATATGTGCACAGCTCGTCCCCCCATTTGTTGAAGAGATGGGTAACATCTACCCAGAACTGATCACCAACAAGAAACTGATCGAATCGACCATCACCAGCGAACTCGAAAAATTCGCACAGAACCTGACCCAGGGTCAAGCGGTCATGGCAAAGTTTTTGGCGGAATCGGTGAACACCAAAAAAATTACTGGTGAGCAAGCTTTCAAACTCTACGATACCTACGGCTTTCCACTCGAGCTGACCGCCATCGTCGCCCACGAAAAGGGGTACGTAGTCGACGAAGCTGGCTTTGAGCAGGCGATGCTCAAACAGCAGGAGCAGTCGGGTAAGAAGCGGGAAGAGACACAAAAAATTGAACTCGATCCGGGCATCAGCACGGCTTTTGTAGGCCACGATCAGATGACGGTCACCGCACAAATTATTGCACTGCTCGTTGATGGCAAATCCGTCATGCAGGTTCAATCAGGAGCTGTGTGCCTAGTGGTAACGGACAAGACACCATTCTATGCCGAGTGCGGCGGCCAGACCAGCGACCGCGGGAGCATGCTGGTCAACGGCAAACGCACAGTGGTGACGGGGGTCAAAAAACTGGGGCCCGCTGTTGGGTTAACTCTACAGGCGCCAGAAGCACTCACCATTGGTCTGCAGGTACATCTCGAAGTCGATCAACAGGCGCGTCTTGATAGTGCCCGCAACCACACCGCAACACACCTCTTACAAGCTGCCCTGATGGCGGTCTTGGGGTCACACGTCAAACAGGCAGGGTCACTGGTGAGCAGCGACTACGCACGGTTTGACTTCACCCACCACCAGCCGCTCACCGACAAAGAGCTTGAGGCAGCCGAAGCGCTCGTCAACGAAAAAATTCGGGAAAACATTCTGGTCAACACAAAAACCACCACCTACAAAACAGCTGTCGCAGAGGGCGCTGTCGCGTTCTTTGGTGAAAAATATAATCCGGAAAGTGTCCGTGTCGTTTCGGTGCCCGGGTTCTCCACAGAACTCTGCGGCGGCACACACGTGCATGCAACGGGCGATATCGGGACGTTTAAAATAACCACAATCTCATCCCCAGCCGCGGGCATTCGCCGCATCACTGCGGTAAGCGGACGTCAGGCAACGGAGCTGTTTGCACAGACCTATGCCCAGATGCAACACCTCGGTCAGCTCTTCAAGGTACAGCATGATGCCGTTGTTGCGGCGGTTGAAAAGCAACAGACGCAGCTGCAGGAGCTGGGCAAACAGCTTGCTCAGACGCGCCGTCAGATGCTCCAGTGCAGGATCCCATCGCTGCTTGAAAAGACGAGAGACATTGTGGGCGTACCATTTGCATACGTCACGGCCCAGGATCTGTCGGCAAAAGAGTTGCGGGAGTTTGCGCAGGATCTTATTGACCAGAAGCCCGGCTTCTACTTTGTTGCATCAACAAATCAATCTGGGCAAACGGCTTTTATCGCCATTCTTGCACCAGCACACGCCCAAAAGATCGACCTGCAGAAGTTTGCCGAATGGCTCGGCACGCAGGGCTTACGCGGCGGTCGTGCCGGCAACGTGGTCCAGGGGGGCGCGGCTAAGTTGCCTGAGGGGCTCGAAGAGAAGATTGTGGCGTGGGGTGCGGGGAGATAGAGGGCAAAAAGCGCGGATATTCAAACCCCGCTCATCCCGAGTGTCCTACTTCGCCAAGGCTTCGAAGGGTGTATCGGCCTGTCCTACGTAGCTCCGAAGGAGCGAAGTTGGAAGGGATATGGGCGGATAAAACCGCGGACATCCAATTGATTTAACCCGAAATCCTGGTACACTATACCCTGCTCACCAGACTGGTCTGGTTTGAGAAATATGTTTTTTCTCCAAACATGATTGAATAAATAATCATCATTGTTTCAAATTATAGAGGAATAGGCTCACATGAAAATAACAAAGAAACTTTTGTTAGCAGCAACAATAACCGGTATTCTTGCTATAGGAAACAGTTTTGCCATGAACAATAACAATAATATTGATAGTACAACAGAAGAAAATAGCAAAGAGAAAAAAGAAGAAAATAAACCAAGTTTTTACGAGCAACATGAAACCGCCATTTGGGCTGGCGCAGGAACTGTAGCCGCCCTGGCAAGCTTGTGGCTTGGAAGCCACTTCGGTCTCTACAACAAGTTCTATGAAAGAATTTTTGGCCCAAAAAAAACCTATAATTGTGCAGAAGAGCCAAAACCAGCTAATAAGATTTTGGATGAGATGGGGAAAGCAGCAGAGGCTACTGATGGTGTAGTGATCAAAGAAAATCGTACCAAAATACAGAACGTAATAAAGAAGTCATCTCCCGCCGAAAGATCTGAGGCCATTAAAAACATCATGAGACCTTTGGGATGGCATATCAGAGGTGGACAATACTCTGAACATGAAATATTTGTCCTGGGAGAAATAATGAAACAAGATCCTAAGCCCAATATTAGGGAGATTGAATTTGAAATAAATCACCATCTCCTAAGTGACTGTGGGCGAGAAGAAATTAAAGACAAAAAAGAAAGATTTCAAATAATACATAATTTGTTTCCTGGGCTTACAATAAATCCGGAAGATTTTGGATTTGCCGGCGGCATGGAAGCTATTGAGAAGGTGCTGCGGTGCAAGAAACCGTTCAGTGCAAAAGTCAAAACGTTTTTCACTCTCGGCTGTTGTTAAACCGTTTTTTCCACACAACGTTTTCATACAGGGGGCAGTATCTGCTCCCTGTTTTTTTGTGCCCAAAGGCCCCCCGCGCTGACCAACAAAAAACCTGTTATACTCGTTGGAAAGAACCCGGTTTTTACCAACCACGCATGAGGTTAACCATGGCTGCAGCCCCCAAAAAATACATACCCCTTGGGATAGACGATTTTGAGAAGCTCATTGAGGGCAACTACTACTTTGTCGATAAGAGCTTATTTATCAAAGAGCTCCTCGCCTCAAGAGCTGAAGTCACCCTAATCCCCCGCCCACGTAGATTTGGAAAGACCCTGAATCTTTCGATGACGCAATGTTTTTTTGAGGTAACCGGTAAATCGAGACGACACCTATTCACCGGCCTAGCAATCGAACGCGAAGCTGATTGCATGGAACATCAGGGAAAATATCCAGTAATTTCAATATCATTTAAAGATATTAAGAGCCTCACCTGGGAAGATTGTCAGAAAAAGTTGTGGGAATATATCGGTGCCGAGTGCAAGCGGCATCTTGATGTGTTAGAGCCCGTTTTGGACCCCTTTGAACGAAAAAAACTACAGGCCCTTATTACAGGTACCGCGCACCTGACTTCCTATGAAAGTGCGCTTCTATTTCTATCACGGCTTCTTGAACGGGCCTATCAGCACAAGCTTATCATCCTGATTGATGAATACGATTCCCCTATACATGCGGGCTATGCAAATGGCTATTACAACGAGATAGCTAGTTTTATGCGCAACTTTCTGGGCGCAGGCCTAAAAGGCAACAAATGCCTCAGTTTTGGTGTTTTGACGGGAATTTTACGTATCGCCAAAGAGAGCATATTCAGTGGTTTGAACAATCTAAGAGTTTGTACTTTGACAAGTGATTTCTACGCTGATGCGTTTGGTTTTGTTGAGCGTGACATTGAAGAGATGCTGCGCTATTTTGAGTTCTCATATAAACATGTTGAAATACGCCGCTGGTACAACGGCTATCAGGCGGGTGCTCACAAAGTCTACAATCCCTGGTCCATTATAAATTTACTCGATCAGAATGGTAAAATTCAAGCCTACTGGATCAACACAAGCGACAACGCGCTCATCAAAGAACTGCTTAAGGCAAGCACCCCAGAAATGAAGATGGAGCTCGAAATACTAATGGCAGGCGGTAGCATTACCCAAGAGGTACAAGAAAATATTATTCTGCCCGACGTTCACAAAAGTGACGCTGCTTTATGGAACTTCTTACTCTTTTGCGGCTACCTTACGTTTGAGAATTATCATCAAGAAGGTCGGACCTGGGTTGCTCAGCTAAAGATACCAAATGAAGAGGTCGCTGTTTCATACGAAACAACATTTAAAAATTGGTTTTCAGAGCCCGAAAATCGTGACTACACAAATATATTAGAGAGCATTACCACAGGCAATGCGGAAAAATTTCAGGACTGTTTTCCAAAACTAACGCGTACAACTTTGAGTACGTTCGACGTGCGAGGTGATGAACCTGAAAATTTTTATCATGCGCTCGTACTTGGAATGCTTGCAAGTCTCTCAAAAACCCATGTGGTCAGATCAAATCGAGAGAGCGGTTATGGTCGATATGATGTCATGCTCATCCCCAAGGACCGGGCCAAAATGGGTATTATTATCGAATTTAAAAGGGCTTCAAAAAGAACAAATGAGTCTCTTGAGGCGGCCGCCCAAAAAGCCCTTACACAGATTGAAGAAAAAAAATATGAGACTGAACTGCGTGCACTTGGCATAACCGCAATCATGAAAATCGGTATAGCCTTTGCGGGTAAAGAGAGTCTGGTTTTAATTGCTTAAAAGGCCCCCCATGACCACCATCACCAGAGAAAATCTGACCATTATTTTCGGCGACAAAGCCCTCTCATGCAACCCAGACATCCCCAAAACCGCCGGGGGCATGACCGCCCTGCTCACCCAAAAACCCCTCGAGCCCTTTGATGCCCTCACGGACAGACTCGCAACGAACAAGCTTGTCTTCCCCCACCAGACGCATAGCACCGACGCCCTTATCATCAGATCGACCGCCGACGCGGAGCGGTTTATGGGCCATTTTTACGACGCCGATATCGTCATCACCACGGTACCAGGGATCGCCGTTGGGGTCCTGACAGCGGACTGCCTACCCCTCATACTTTTTGATCAGCAGAACGGGATTTTGGCGGCTGTTCATGCCGGTTGGCGCGGAACCGTTAAAAACACAGCCCAGGCGGCGGTGGAGCAGATGGTTGCGTGCGGTGCTCGTGCGGAGCAGCTGGTTGCCTATTTCGGCCCCTGCGCACGGGGTGAGACCTACGAGGCATCGCCCGAGCTCATGGTGGCGCTCACGGGCTCCAAGTACCTGCACGAGGTCATAGAGTCACGGGATGGCAAGAGCTATTTTAACATGCCACGCATGAACGAATTGCAGCTTTTGGACGCAGGTCTCTTGCCGGGGCATATAATATTTGACTACTGTCTCGACACGCTGACGAACAGCTCGTACTGGTCGTATCGGCGGGATGGTGAGCAGGCGCTCAGGCAGCCGAGCGTGGCGGTATTTGGGTAGGGGTAACCGAGCACAAAAACGTTATTTTAAAATTTTTTGGTTCTTGTTACTAAACGAAAATACCCCAGTCCGCTCGCCCTGAGGAGCGCGTTAGCGCGTCTCGAAGGGTTCTTGCGAGCGGTCTGAGATTCAAAAATTAATGGAAAAATTCGTGGATTTATTTTTGAAACCCACATTGAGCACCCCTTAATTAAGGAATTTTGTATATCATCTGGGTTTCG
>CAZWYO010000024.1:0-9439 GCA_964638315.1 uncultured Candidatus Babeliaceae bacterium
CCCGGAGTTTATCCTGAGCCAGTCGAAGGGACAAGCTCAGGGTGTGCGGGTTTTTTTGTACAATTTTAGAACAATAGATGTTCGGTCATACAGTACAGGACTTCCTCAGTTCCATTCAAAGATCCGATTTGAACGTACTTTCGTCTTTTCAAGTCTTGCTCAAAGTCGAGTTGGTCGCAGTTCCGCTCGCCCTGAGGAGCGCGTTAGCGCGTCTCGAAGGGTTCTTGCGAGCGGTCTGAGATTCAAAAATTAATGGAAAAATTCGTGGATTTATTTTTGAAATACGAAGTTTTCAATAGTAAACATGGGCGCAAGAACCCTTCGAGACGGCCTTTCAGGCCTCCTCAGGGCGAGCGGAGTTTATGGGATTTCCCGCCTAGTTCGAATCTTTCAAGCATTTGAGGAAGTCCTGTACAGTATCATAAATTTTTATACCCAAATTAGTATAGCCACCCTACACAAGCTCCCCAGCTGCTCGCTCAATAGCCGCCGCATCGATGCCCTCAAAAGCAAGAAGCTCTGCAGGTTTTCCTGAACGTGGGATCTTGGTAACCGCCAAATGCCGGTAGTCGAGTGGCATACCCGCAAGTGCGGACAGCACCGCTTCACCCAATCCTCCCTCTGCATAGTGGTCTTCAACAACCACCAATCTATTTCTACACGCACGTACTGCTGCACGCAGCACGTCAACGGGCAACGGTTTTATGCTGTAGCAATCGATCACCCGGCTGACAATACCCTGCACCATCAACCGTTCGTGTGCTGTCAATGCCTCAAATAGTGTCGCTCCTGCTGCAACGATACAGACCATATCTATATCGCTCTGTCTGACCGTCTTGCAGCCACCTATCATGAATTGCTCACCAGCGCCATAGATAACCGGTGTCGCCATACGTGTGGCACGCAGATAGCTGATACCCGCATCATAGCCACCCATCAGCCCCACACAGGCAGCCGTCGATATGGCGTCCGATGGGTAAAAAATTATACTTTCTGGTACCGCACGCATCATCGCGAGGTCCTCAAGCCCCATCTGTGAGGGCCCGTCCTGGCCGACTGAAACACCCACATGTGAGCCCATCAATCGGAGCGGGGCACCACCTATTGCTCCCATGCGTATCTGATCATAGGCACGGGTTAAAAACGCTGCGAACGTCGCTGCAAAGGGCACTTTGCCGCGGGCTGCCAGGCCAACAGCCATGCCGATCATGTTCTGTTCGGCGATAAAACATTCGACAAATCGGCTGGGAAACTTTTTTTCAAACAGGTCAGTGTAGGTCGAATTTTTAACATCTCCATCGAGGCATACCACCCGCTCGTCCCGCTCACCAAGCGCCACCAATGCACGGCCAAACGCCTCACGCGTCGCCACCATTTCACCCTGTTCGCACATGATCAATGGCTCACTAATTTTAATCTGCCCATGCGCCGCCACCTCACTTACCCGATCAGGCTTGAGCATAACTGCAGGCTCAAGCTGGTCAAACTGGGCGCATGATGGATAGCTCTGAGCAAGACGATCAAGATACGCAGGGAGTTCTTTCTGTGTGAGCGCTTTGCCATGAAAACCGTTCTGATCCTCGATAGACGCATCGAGTCCAGCCCCTTTACGGGTCTCGGCAATAATCGCGCAGGGGCGCCCATCCGCCGCTTCTGTTACCATGTCAAAAACACGAATAAGTGATGTTATGTTGTGCCCATCGACAACCACCGTTCGCCACCCAAACGCCTCAAATCGCGCCGCATGGGCCGCCCCATCCCGCCCAACCAGTGTCTCCCCACTCTGACCAAGACGGTTAACATCAACGATCGCAAAAAGGTTGTTGAGTTTATAGTATGCTGCTACCTCAGCGGCCTCCCAGACCGAGCCCTCTGCCACCTCGCCATCGCCAAGCAGCACAAAGACCCGCGCAAGTGATCGATCCATGCGCATCGCAAGCGCCTGACCAACTCCGAGCGAAAGCCCCTGCCCGAGCGAACCAGTAGCACCCTCTGCAAAAGCAAATCGTGGTGTCGGGTGGCCTTCAAGTGGCGAATCAAAAGCACGCAACTGCAAAAGTTCGGCATCAGAAATTTTACCAAGTTGCTTCCAGACAGCATACAAAAGTGGTGCCGCATGCCCCTTTGAGAGGATAAAACGGTCATTTTCAGTGGCTTGGTAGTGGTCGGGATCGCACCGCATCACCCGAAAAAAGAGTACGGAAAGTATGTCGGCAGCCGAGAGACACGATGTCGGATGGCCCGAACCCGCAGCAGTTGTTGCCCGAAGACAGTCACGACGCAGTTGGTAGGCACGGGCGCGCAAGAGCATCTCCTGCTCGGGTGTGTTTGGATCGTACTTCATAAAATCCCCTTTTTCCGCTACAATAGTGAAAAGATCCGCACGTTTAGACCCTTCGACAGGCTCAGGGTGTGCGGATTTGAGTAATATTTTTTTCAACTAAACTATAGCACCATCACAATATGAACCACAAGGCAAAAGTATTTTTCACGGAGAGTTTTTTGGCACAATGTTCATGACAAAAAAGATAACAAGTCCCGCACACCCTGACGACAGCCCTGCGAAGCCTTGGCGAAGCATGGGGCTTGTCCCTTCGACTTCGCTCAGGATAAACTCCGGGTCTAAAGTTTGTGTATAGCCATGTTTAACACTTCGATTTTCAAAAATCTCACCCCAAAATTCAGCCGCTATGCGGAAGTGGCCAGCAGGTTTTTTATCACCCAGCTCTGTGTCACCCTCATCTCGTGGCCGCTCATGCTCGAATGGGGACTTCCTGTCTCGGTCCTGAGCCCCATCGGCAACGCGATATTCAACCCCTTTGTCATACTTTTTCTCGCACTCTCCGCGCTCATCACCGGCGCAGAGATCATCCAGATACCGCACGGACTACTCGATATTGGCCTTGAACAGATAACATCTGTCTGGATCTCCATAATAAAAATAGCACCACCAGGCCTTGTTTTGACCCTCCAAAAACCTCCGCTGATCCTCTCTCTCTGCGCGCCCATCGGCACTATCCTGATCATGCACACGCGGGCCATCCGGGGGATGTGGCGCAAGCTTCTTGCACTTGTGCTGCTCTTTATCAGCCTTACTGCCATCTTTGCTCTGATGCCCCCTGTCGCAAAAATTTCGGTGCCATACGGTTCGCGTGCCATCACTATCCATCACAATAATGACAGCTCTCTGGTCGCCTTTGACCCTGGATTTTCACGTCGCGCGGCGGGTATCGATACCTGGATTACGTTCACGCTCCTACCACAACTATCTATCAATTTTGGGCGACAACAGATCGACCGTTATGTCTGTAAAAAGCTGACGCCAGCGGTCGCGCAGCTGCTCAAACTGCTCTGTGAAAAAGAGATCGTTCGCACGCTCTACCTCCCACCACCATCAGAAAAAAAAGAGAGTAAACAGTACAAAAAAATGCGCGACGAGCTTGTGGCTATCGCGCATCAGTATAAGACTACCGTTCGATAATTTACTTTTTATTCGACCCATGAAGACAGTCGAGGTGTGAACGGAGCATCCACGCAGATTTTTCGTGCTGCTCAACAACGGACATCAACATATTTGCAGTGACTGGATCAGGCTTTTCTATTTTTTCGATATCACTACGCAGATGTTTAATAATCGTTTGGTAATCGTTAACCAGATCGCCAATCATCTCTGCATCAACCGGGTTTCGTCCCAGTACTTCAGTAAGACGTGTTAATCCCAAAAACTCTTTCATCGTCCCAATCGACAATCCACCAAGCGCCCTAACCCTTTCAGCAACCAGATCAGCGTCCTTGAACGCCTGTTCATAGAGTGTCTGAAAGAGCGCATGCAACGGCCCAAAAAAGGGTCCCCGCACGTTCCAGTGGTATTTTGAGAGTTTTACAAAAAGCACGAACTCGTCACTCAAAATTTTGTTCAGATGCTCAATAACTTCTTGGCGCTTCTCTGGCGTCACACCGTTATCAAAAGCAATCTTGACCTCAACTTCACACATAACAGGTAACCCTCATAAAGAGACTAAAAAAAGAACAGATTTAGCATACCAGTAAAAGATGACGAGAAGCTAGCAAATCTCGGCCAAAAATTGGCGTGCTATCTGCTTGTACTTTTCAACCTCTGGCTGTCCAAAAGGAGTGATCTCAAGAAGTATGCCGGTCAACACAACTTCAAGCATCTTCATCATCATGAACTGGCCAAGGTCACGTGCTGTTTTTTCTATACTGATCGTCATAAAGGGACGGTTGTCTTGCGCATAAGCCTCCTGGACTGCCTTAATAATAGCTTGCCGGATCGTACCAAGATCTTTTCCACTACACTGACCCGATGCCGGCGCCCAGTTACTATCCGGCACCGCCACCGCCTCAAAAGAAGCAGCCATCACAAAAGTCGTGACAATCTGTCGCGGCCCGCCCAGATAGAGCTGGAGCATCGAATGCAGGTCCTGCGTTCCTATCGAAACGGTCGGCAAAATGCCCATCTCTACCAGATTGCCTGCAGCATTTTCACGCTTGCCAAGGCTCTCGGCACAGAGCTGCCGGTACCACTTGCCAAGCATCTCCAGTGAAAAATCCCACAAAAACGTGTCGTGCACCCAGTAGCCAGACTTCTGTGCAGTCGCAAGCAGCTGCGCGCTCACAGCCGCCCGTGCGTTGGGAAACTGTTGAGCAAAGCTAGTCAGCTCGTCGCATGCCCCGTCACAAAAGCTCTTTACATCGATCCCTGCAAGCGCCAATGGAAAGAGCCCCGCAAGCGAAAAGACGGAAAAACGTCCGCCAACAGCCTCAGGAATGCCAAGCCACCTAAATTCTTCTTTCTCCGCAAACTGCGAAAGCGACGATTCCATATCAGAAATAATAGTCACGTAAAAATGCCAGTCCCGCGGCCGCCGCTTACGCAACATATCGATGGCAAACGAGCTGTTTATTGTCGTCTCGAGTGTTGTTCCCGACTTTGAAATAATCACCACGTGCACCGTCCCCCCATCCGCCATAAGCTTCTCAAGATCAGGGTACTGGTCAGGATCGATAGTTTCCAAGAAATAGATGGGAGTGCCGCTCCTGCGACCGAGCGCTTCGTACACCGCACTGGCACCCAGACTCGAACCACCAATCCCAACGACCAGTACCGCATCGCAGCCGAGCGCACGGCAGTCGGCAACAGCGCGATTAAAATCCTCACGATATTGTCTATTACGCGTAAAAAGCAAGGGTGTCGCCACAAAATCGGTCCCTTTTTCAAACGATACAGCGCCTTGCTGTGATGCGATAATCGTATCCCGCATCACAGCAGCTACTGCATGGAAGTAGGGGGACGATGAGATCGCCTCGGTTGCTGCATTCTTAAAAACGCAATGCTTTGATTCAAACTGCATATAAAAAGCCTTTCGGGGTTGTCGAAACCATTTTTTATGGTCATACTAAAAAAGAGTATCACATATTTATCGGAGGATCTGTATGAAATTAGTAAATAAATGTATGGTGGTTCTGGGCCTTTTTGCAACAGGCTGCGCAATTTTGGCTGAAAACCAGATACCAAGCAATATGCCACAAAAATCTGTTCTCGTGATGTCGATGCTCGAAACATCGACGAACCTACAAAAATATATTCTCGAACACAAAAATGTTGTTCTCCTCTTTTACGGCGAGCACTGCCCGCCATGCGAACGCTTCAAGCCTATCTTTAGAGATCTTGCAAATTCGGACGAATTTGCTGACACGGTAGTGTTTATCGAAGTGAGCGCTATTGAATATGCAAGCATTCGTAGGATCTATGGCGTTAACAAGTGGCCGACGGTCATCTTCTTTAAGAGTGGCCGCGAAGTACGGCGCGATGTGCGCAGAGACGACCTTAGCTTTATCTCTGCAGCAACGTTCAGACAGCATGTCTTAGATCTTGTTAACATGCAGGGCTAACAGAGTAAAACTTTCTACAAGCCCCCGCTCTGGGAATTTTTCAGAGCGGGGCTTTTTTGTGTCTAATTTTTTGTCGCCGTCAAAAGCTCACGCTCCCGCTTTTGCATAACCCTAAACTGGGCATCGGTCTCATGGTCATACCCGAGCAGGTGGCAGATGCCGTGCACCACAAGTACCTGCATACGCTCTTCAAACGTTACCCCAAGCTCCCGCGCATCGACAACCACCCGTTCTGCCGAGATAATGAGATCACCCAGATAGTCGCCATCTTCATCTACGACCTTCGGCCGCTTGCCGGGCTGCAAATCAGGATAAAACGGGAACGACAAGATATCCGTCGGCTTATCTTTGTGGCGAAAGCGGGCGTTGTACGAGCGAATGGTCTTATCGGTTGTGATCCAGATACCGAGCCCCCAGCCCTCATATCCCGCTGCGGCAATGGCCCGCGCCGCGAAAGACACGAGCCATTTTTCATCCAGCTTAATGCGCCGTTGCCTGTTTTTGATAATTATCATAATTCCATCCACGGTATACAATTACGCGATTTAGCGCTAGGAAAGAGAGATTTGCCCTGGTTCCGCTCGCCCTGAGGAGCGCGATAGCGCGTCTCGAAGGGTCCTTGCGAGCGGGCCCCAACGGATAACGGCTTTGTTTCACACAAAAAAACAAGCTTATTCAAATCATCGCTCAGTTCAATATCATCACAGCATTGCCGCTCACAGGGACCCTTCGAGACGGCCTTTGGCCTCCTCAGGGCGAGCGGCCTAAAAAAAACCTTTTTGTTCGAAGCACTCAATGCGAGCCATATCTGCCACACCAGCACTGTGTTACCCCAACACAATGGTCGCACGCCAAACACCGTTATTTTCTTGCAAGTACGATGTCCCTGTACTTGTCGTCGCATACGCAACCTCTTTGGCACCCGTCATCCCCTTAACGGTCTGTTCAAGCGTCTTTAAAAAGTCGATAATCGGCTGCGGAGCAACGATCACACAGTCGCCGAGTTCCGTCTTGAGCGACAAGCCCTTTTCACTCTTGAGCCGCCTAATCTGATTAACCAGATCCAAGAAAAACTGCATATCACTCTGGGTTTTGGTCCCGCTGAACGGCTTCTGGATCACATCAAACCGGGTCACATGGATCGACGGCGCGCCAACAAATTCTTTGAAAATAAGCTGGTAGAGCTCTTCAGTCACATAGGGCATAAACGGCGCAAAGAGCTGAACCAGCCGCAACGTCACGTTGCCCACCGTCCAGCGCGTCGCATCAACATCAAACTTGCTAAACTTATCAGGCTCGAAGAAATGGAATTTAATAAATTCAAGATAGTTATCGCAGAAGTCGTTCCAGAAGAACTGCTCGACAGCCTCGAGCGCGAGCCCAAACTCGTTACGTTCAAAACATTCACGATATCGTTCAAACATGGTTGTCGCACGACTCAAAATCCATTCGTTAAGGGCACCACGCAGCTCCACCGGCTCCGATTTCCACTCATCCCCCTGCAGGTGCTCACGGGTAAAACGGCATGCGTTCCAGAGCTTGGTCACCAGCTTGTTACCGATCTTGAGCGTGTTTTCCGAAAACGCCACGTCGTGCCCGAGCGACCCTGATGCGGCCCAGTACCGGATAACGTCTGCCGGGTACTGCTCCAAAAGACGCTCTGGTTCGAGCGGACTATTCCCCTTTGATTTTGAGATCTTGTCACCAGAGGAGCTCAAAACATAGCCCGAAATAACAATCGATTTCCAGGGCGCAACGCGGTGATGGAGCCACGTTTTGACCATGGTATAGAACGCCCAGGTACGAATGATATCGTGGGCCTGTGGCCGCATGCCCATCGGCAAGAAGGTCAATTCTGTCGCCTCGAACATACCCTCATCGGTCCCTTTGTAGAGGGCCTCACAGATGTACGGCGACAGGGATGAGGTGTTCCAGGTATCCATCACATCGGTGTCTGGCACCAGCTCAACGCCGGCCGGAACCGTGCCCGGATACGCGTCGTCACGGGGATCGATCGGCAGGTACTTCTGATCAGGCAGATAGAGCTCGCCCGTCTTTTTGTCGTACCAGACCGGGAAGGGGATACCCGAGTACCGCTGCCGCGAAATACACCAGTCCCACTGCAAGTTCTGAACCCAGTCGATAAAGCGCGCCTTCATGAATATAGGGGACCATTCGATCGTATCCGCAAGCGCGAGCAGCTCATCTTTGTAGGGCAAAATTTTAACAAACCACTGGGGCAGCATGAGAAATTCGACCTCTTTTTTTGATCGCTCGTAGATGCTCACCGTGTGGGTAATTTTCTCTTGTTTGACGATCAGATTCTGCTCACCAAGCAGCTCGAGCGCACGCGCACGCGCCTCAGCAACCTTGAGACCTGCAAGCGGCCCGGTCTCCGGCAGCCAGCGACCATCAAGGCCGATCGACGGCCGGTAGGTCAGTTTGTGCCGCTTAAACCAGTCGATATCCATCTTGTCACCAAAGGTGCAGCACATAACCAGGCCGGTGCCTTTGTCGACCTGCACCTTCTCGTCAGCCAAAATCGGCACCAGGTTACCAAAAATAGGTACGATGGCGTTGCTGCCCGCAAGATGCTTGTGGCGCGTATCGCTCGGATGATAAAAGAGCGCAACACACGAAGACAAGAGTTCAGGACGGGTCGTTGCGATAGCAAGATTGCCCCCCTTTTCAGATTTGAATAAGATCTCTGAAAAGAGCGTCTCTTTTGTGACATCTTCAAGATCTGCTTGGGAGACGGTGGTCCGGTATGCCGTGCAGTAGATCGCCGGCTCCTCGCGCCGGTAGACAAGATCTTTCTTGAGCAGCTCCAAAAACGATAGCTGCGAGATACGACGCGTTGCATCGGTGATGGTTGCATATTTCATGGACCAGTCGACTGACAGACCCATGCGTCGCCAGATCTGTTCAAACTCGGCTTCAGCGCCTGCGGCTTCTTCCATGCAAAGCTTCACAAACTCTTTGCGACCAACTTGCTGGGGAGATATGCCTCGCTTGAGTTCAACAAATCGCTCGGTTGGCAGGCCGTTGTCGTCAAAGCCCATCGGATAGAAGATGGGGAGACCGGTGAGCCGTTTGTACCTAACAATCATGTCGGTCTGTGTATACGAACAGAGGTGGCCGATGTGCAGTTTACCCGAAACGGTCGGCGGCGGTGTGTCGACTGTGTAAGTCTGCGCGGTCTTTACCGTCGCATAGATCTGGTCTTTTTCCCACAACTCACGTAGCCGTATTTCGGACTGTTTATGATCAAAATGCTTTTCCATTAAATTTTCCACGACATCCACCGTAACCTCTTTCGAGTTTTCTTAAAATAAAATATAACCGAACACCTGTTCTATCGCTCATGTCCCAAAGTCCGCACATTTAGACCCTTCGACAAGCTCAGGGTGTGCGGATTTGATATATCCTGCCATCCAAAGACCCGGAGTTTATCCTGAGCCAGTCGAAGGAACAAGCTCAGGGTGTGCGGATTTGATATATCCTGCCATCCAAAGACCCGGAGTTT
>CAZWYO010000024.1:9539-20699 GCA_964638315.1 uncultured Candidatus Babeliaceae bacterium
CAAAGACCCGGAGTTTATCCTGAGCCAGTCGAAGGAACAAGCTCAGGGTGTGCGGGTTAAATAAATATTGGCCGCTTACCCCAAAAAAACTGTCAGTAACATGGGCGGCAATTGGTATAAAAACGCACTTTTTTAGTCTACCAATAAGAAATCAGAGGGTCAAAATTGCGCGCCGCTCGCACAACCAAAAAATTTTGACCCATGAACCACTGATGGCAAGCCGAGGAGCAAAAAATGCCCCCCGTGAGGTACTTTTTATTTTTACCAAACCCTTTTATGCTGAGAAAACATTAAGGATTTATGTTTTTTGTTAGGGATCGTCGATGATGCACAGGCAGACCTCTGTTTTTTTTCCAGCACACTTACCTCTCGCGCACCTGGACGCCAACGCTCGAACAATTTTGGAGCGACGTTATTTAAGACAAGATAACCAGGGTATCGTCTGCGAAACTCCCGAAGAGTTATTTTGGCGCGTTGCATGGAACATCTCCCTCGCCGACACCCATTACGACAGCAAGGCAAACACCCAAGAGACGGCAGAAAACTTCTATCGCCTCATGGCCGAGTGCCGTTTTCTCCCCAACTCCCCCTGCCTGCGGGGTGCTGGACGCGAGCTGCAGCAGCTGTTCGCCTGTTTTGTCCTTCCCATAGAAGACTCGCTCGAAAGCATCTTTGAAACATTAAAAGTAACGGCCATGATCCACAAAACGGGTGGTGGAACGGGATTCAGCTTTTCGCGGCTGCGGCCACGCAATGCCCCAATCAGCACAACCTCGGGCGGCAGCAGCGGTCCCATCTCGTTCATGCGCGTCTACAACGCAGCAACAAGCGAGATAACCCAGGGAGGGGTTCGTCGCGGCGCCAACATGGGGATCTTGCGCGTTGACCACCCAGACATCGAAGAATTTATCGATTGCAAACTCAACGACAATGAGTTTAACACATTCAACATATCGGTCGCCCTCAACGATGCCTTTGTCGAAGCGCTCGAGAGCAACCGTGACTACGATATCATCAACCCCCAAAACAACAGGGTTGTTGGCAAAAAAAATGCACGCTACATCTTTGAAAAAATTGTGCAGAACGCCTGGAAAAACGGCGATCCAGGCATCATATTTCTCGATAGAATAAATGCGAGCCAGAGCAACATGACCCCCGCAATCGGCACGGTCGAATCAACAAACCCCTGTGGCGAACAGCCGTTGCTGCCGTACGAATCATGTGTGCTCGGTTCGATCAATCTTGCAAAATTTGCAACAGAAGCGGGAGTCGACTGGGACGGGCTCAAAACGACGGTCCACGATGCCACCCACTTTCTCGATAACGTTATCGATATGAACCACTATGTCATCGACAAGATAGAAGAGATGACAAAGGGCATGCGCCGGTTTGGGCTTGGCGTCATGGGTTTTGCTGACATGCTCACCATCCTCTCGCTACCCTACAACAGCCACGAGGCAGTTGCACTTGCCCAGCAAGTGATGAAGTTTATCGACGATGAAGCGCGCGCGGCATCCGAACAGCTTGCGATCACGCGCGGCGCCTTTCCATTCTTTGAAAAGAGTCTCTACGCAACCCGTAATGAACCACGCATCCGCAACGTCGCACGTACCACCATCGCACCAACGGGCACCATCAGCACGATAGCAGGCTGCTCATCTGGCATTGAACCAATATTCGCGCTCGTACACCGCCGCAAATCGCTCTGGGAACAGAGCGGATCCACAACTGAGCTCCTCGTCACCAACAGGCAATTCGAAGCACGTGCTCGTGCTGCGGGCATCTACACCCCCGAGCTCATGGAAAAGATCTTTGAAAAGGGATCACTCCAGGGCATGCAGGAGATACCTGCCGAGCTTAGACGAGTATTTGTCACATCACACGATATCGAGCCGGAGTTTCATATAGACATTCAGGCAGCATTCCAGGCACACGTGAACAATGCCGTCTCAAAAACTATTAACTTCCCCCACAATGCAACCCTTGAAGATGTAAGCAGGGCGTATCTACTCGCGTACCATAAGGGATGCAAGGGTATCACCATCTACCGTGACGGCAGCCGCTCAGTGCAGGTGCTCACCGTCGGAAGTGGTGCTCACAAGACAGTTGAACCGACTGTCGAAAAAAATAGTGTTGAGACGATCAATTTCACTCCCGCAACACCGCTCACGGCCCTGCATGAATATATGGATAAGTGCCCTGAGTGTGGGGCGCCAATTGAGGCAGGAGAGGGATGCTTTAAATGTCTCGAGTGTGGTCATAGCAAGTGTAATTGAGCCATGCGCCTGACACACGGCTACATCCAAATCTACACCGGCACCGGCAAAGGCAAAACAACCGCCGCCCTCGGGCTCGCACTGCGGGCAACGAAAAGCGGCTTCTCCGTTGGCTTTATACAGTTTATGAAGTATGGTGGTGAGCAGCTCTGCGCCGAGCATATTGGGCTCACCACCTACCGCTCGTTTGGCAAAAATCATGCGACAGACGGCTGGTACGCGCCACGCAGACCGGGCGATCCTTACCCGGCGGAGATCATAGCGGGATGGGCATACGCGCAAGAGATTATAGCTGCAGGCGCGCATGACCTGGTTATCCTCGATGAGATTAATGTTGCACTTGCGTTCAACTTTCTCGCCACCGACCAGGTTATAAAAACAGTGCAAAATAGACCCTCACATGTCGAAATTGTCTGCACCGGCAGGAGCGCCCCGCCAGAGCTGCTTGCGATAGCCGATCTGGTCACCGAGCTAAACGAGGTCAAGCATATGTATCGATCGGGCGTACCCGCGCGTAAAGGCATCGATTTTTGACGTGCAATAGACCCTGCAAAATTTCCCAGCCCATCTGTTGACAGCGGATAGCCAACATTTTTACACTATTTTTTGATGGCTAGCATGCCGGCACCGACATGCAGCAACAAAAATGGGGGGAGAGGTCATGGGGATCGTAGAAAAATTGTCTCTTTTTTTTGTGGTGGCAG
This sequence comes from uncultured Candidatus Babeliaceae bacterium, assembly GCA_964638315.1. Lineage (GTDB taxonomy): Bacteria > Babelota > Babeliae > Babelales > Babelaceae > CAZWYO01. The sequence goes on from CAZWYO010000024.1 coordinate 12,520, forward strand.
CAACCTGTTTGGGCAGCCAAAAAACCTGGGGAGTTCTTGTAGTAAACCCCTATAAAGAGGTGACCCTATTAACGCGCGTTGGGGAGGGAGAAAAATCGAGTCTGTGGCTACTGATGGAGGGAAATGATAAGCCCACCGTCAAACTCAAAAACATTAAAAATCTTGTAAAAATTACAGACCCGGGCCAGAAATTTTATTTTCGCGCCGATCCGCCCTCGCGAATGCCAGTGGACAAAAATCTTCACTGGGTAAAAGTCGAAAAAGAGGGCCTCTGCTGGACCTTGCGTAATAAAGAACTTACCGCAATAACCAGTGATCAGCAGTGTAAAATTAAAGATTTCCAGCTCCAAAAGCCTGATATGGTAGTCAATTTTCCCTGGGAATTTGCAAACTTTATCAACGACCAGTATCTTGCCATGGTCGAACAACTCAAAGATGTAGAGCCGGAAAAAAGATTTGTAATAACAGGAGAAGATGCAGAGGAAGAGGAAGGTTTTGACGAACTATTAAACAATATACCAACGTATGATGAAGATGACGAAGAGTGATGATAAAAACGTTGCAAGATAGACCTATTCATGTCAAAATTGTCAGTGCAGATCATTCATACCATTTCGGAAAATTGATTCATGGAATTAACAATCATTTGGCAAATGTGCCAATCCAAACCGCTCATCCCGAGTGTTTTCGAAGCATGGCACATGCTGAGAAAACGTATCGAGGGACATGAGCGGCCAAAATTCAACACACTCTAATGCCACTATGAGTGAAAACAAAATAATACGGGAAAATCTGGGGATCGATACATTAGTCAACCTCCGCCCATGTCCCTCGATACATTTTTCCTACGGGACAAATCCCTACGGAAAAACACTCGGGATGAGCGGTTTGGCATACATAGCATCCGTAAAAAAGTCCCCAACACTTTTAATCATAATTATCTAAAGACCGGACAGAGACATGAAAAAAGAACTAAACAGATCAACACTCACCACCTTCTATCTGATCGCCAGCGCGGCCTGGCGCCTTCTCCCCCATTGGCCAAACATCGCCCCATTCACCGCTCTCGCACTTGTGACGGGCAGCCAGCACCAATCCCGTTGGGCCCCACTTGCCCCCCTCATCCCTCTGGCAGCAACAGACCTATTTTTCGGGCTGCACGCCACTATCCCGTTTGTCTACGGCAGCATGGTTTTAATCAGCCTGTTTGGCAGACGACTACGCAAAAAAAATCCTCTCGCGCTCGCGGGAGCATCACTCGTCAGCTCGCTCATATTTTTTGTCACTACCAACTTCGGGGTTTGGCTCCTCAGCGGCCTCTATCCACAGACTGTGGGGGGACTTTTGACCACATTCACCCTCGCCATCCCCTTTTATCAGAACGCCCTGCTTAGTGACCTTACCTTTTCTCTCGTTTTCTTCGGCTGCATGCGGCTTGTGGAGATAAAAAATAAGTGTAAAATCAGCAAATTGAATATCATTGATAGTGTTGGTATTGACAAATAGTCCAAATAGTTTATAATGGTTTTATAGAATGTTAATAAAACGCGAGCACCGCGGGCGAACATTCGCGGAATTTAGCGGAATATAACTAGGTATATAACTAGGTAAATGGTACATACGTTAGGAGAATTTTATGTTGAAGATAAAACAGTTACTCGCTCTTTTGATAACGGTAAGTGCGTTCGCAGGATGCGGGCAGGCGTGGGGGATGGAAGAGAAGATTGAGAAGATTGAGAAGATTGAGGGTAAACCAGTAATTATATTTGGACACAGTTCTGTGAATAATAGAATCTTTGTCAACACTGCTGGAAAAGAAAATATCAAAAGTGAATTTCAGCCCCTGTCTTCTGATAAATGTGACATTTTTAAAAAAGCAAACAGAGAGGAGTTAAAGAATTTGATTAACCAAGAGAACGGCAAACTCATAGAATCAAACGGGGTAATATACATAAAAAGGGGTTCTGATAAAATTCACAATAGTTCAATTCAAGAGTATTCCTGTGTCATGGAAAACAGTGTATATTTCGATATCGAGAATAATACACTGGCTCCTTTTTTTGTAAAGGTTAGCGAAGAACTTCAGAATTGCGTAAACAAAATACCGCAGGAATTGCTTAAAGATGTTGTGATGGAAAAGATGGCTAAGAACTTGCAAAAGGAACTCCAAAATAATGAGATAGTAACCTTAAAAAACAATCTCTTCGAATTATGTAATAAAGAGACTAATAAAAAGGCTACAGAGGCTCATGAGACTAATAAAGAGGTTATAGAGGCTTATGCCAACCTCGTGCAAAAAGTAGACGACTGTTGGGACAATACTGTATATCTCGCAACTAATTATCAAGTAGGACAAGGTAGTAAAGTCATAGAGCTACTCAAAGATCAGCTTGATCCCACAATTTTAGAAATATTGAAAAAACATATAGCACCGGGAGAAACCCGGACTATAAAAAACACTGAAAACAATGATCAGCCTAAAGAGAAGATTGAAAAGATTGAGAAGAACGAAACTGTCACCACCTCATCCTGGCTCACCCCCTCTTCCCTCTGCAAAACCATACTCGCTTCATTGATAGGATTCGTAGCGGGAACCGTGGAGTGTCATCTGGAAGAGAGCTATCCGCACATATTCAAAAACGACGCGACGAAATTGAAATCAACATACTCTTCTTGCATAAAATGGGGTGCAAGACAGGCCGCTGCAACAGCTGGTATGAAGGCCCCATCATTCTTTAACGAACAATCGTTCGTTGCCGAAACAGCAGGATTGGCAAGCTCTATCATAGGCATGAAATACGGCCCGAAGATCGTGGGAAAAGTGATGCAGACTTGCGGCGGATATTTCGCAAAGAAGGTCTAGACCGCATAAAAATATAGATAGATACACTGGTAAAAATAATTAAAAAATAAGGAACATACCATGTTACAAGTAAAACGTTTATTAGCTCTTCTCGCGCTGCTCGTCGCAAGCACTGGATGCGGTGAGATGTGGGGGATGAACTCTATATGGTCAACTGTAAATAAAACTATAGGCTTTTTTGGCATTGGTTACTCAAATCCCATCGACTCAATGAGCATCGATGGTGGCCAAAATCCCATAGATGTAGAGAAGAATCTAATAAAAAAACTAAAAAGAGCGATTGATAAAGCGGAAAAAAGGTTTACCAAAGACGAGATAAGAGCAGCGCTGTTTGAAGCTGACAAGTTCACAGATCCCAAATTAATCCTAGAAATCAGTCGCCCAAGGCGTGGTGACCACCACCGGAAAATTAGAGCTATCTTGGTTGAAAGTTGCACCGATATGAAAGAAAAATACAATGTGACGTCAACAGTTTTTCCAGGCATCTTCCTTACGAAACTCAATAATGAGAACCTGCTTTTCCAAAGCAGATATCCTATCGCACGTTGTTGGAAAACCCAAGATAACGAACACATTGTCGCATACACAAAAGGTTTCTTAAATGGTGACTTTAAAGCTGTCAAAAAACTATGTAACCTCGACAAAAAATCTAGCGTCTTGAATGATATTCTTAATGACTGGTCACCACCAAAGAATTAGTAAAGACCCATTATTAACTAGGCTTTGTAAAAAATATAGATACACTGGTAAAAATAATTAAAAATAAGGAACATACCATGGTGAAAGTAAAACGTTTATTAGCTCTTCTCGCACTGACAGCCGCGTTCGCAGGATGCGGTGAGATGTGGGGGATGGAAGAGAAAAATGAGAAGAATGAGAAAATTGAGAAAAAGCTTAATTTTTCGGAAGAAATAAACAAGCTGGGAAAAGAGATTGGAGAAGAGAGGGAAAACCTTATCAGGCTTTGGGGAAAAATAAAAAAAATAAAGACACAATGCGGTTTAAAGCCTGTGCAGGATGATGAATGGACCGAAATCATCGCACCTCTTAAACCGATGATTTCTGAACAGGTTGATCTTGAAAATGAACGGCAGGAAGAAAACAGCGATGAGTGCGAAAACAGCAACGACGATAAAAACGATAACGACCGGCTTGAGGAAATAACAACCGAGCAGAATAAAAACAGCGATGAGTGCGAAAGCAGCAGCGACGAGAACAACGGTAACGACCGGCTCGATGAAACAATCGAGCAGGAGAAAGAACTTAAAGTTATCGATCCCGAGGTCAAGATCGAAAAAGATCTGAATAATAAAATCGAAAAAAATGAGCAACAAAAGCCCTGTGAAGCCTTTATCCTAAAAATCGGTGAACTAAACACGGAAGAAGATAACGGCATAAAGATCCACGCTGTGACAGTCAACGATGATGGGAACGTTTCAAAGAATTTCGATGTTACGCCTACTTTACTCGAACACTTCTATCTAACAGAACCCAAAAACAAAAAATTAGAAGGATTCGTGTGGGAACAGGTGGCAACTGCATGGGAAGGGCATGACGAAAAAAACGAAAACTTAATCAGTTATGTATTTGAATGTGCACAGAATCAAACAACATTTGATTCCGAAAACTTAGAAATTATTTTAAGCACGCGCAGTAGCATGAAAAAAGAGAAAGAGGTGGTGAAAGACGACGTGCAAAACGTGCAATTGGAAAGCATTGCAGCCGTAATCCAAAACAACAACTCGATCCTTTCCACTAATCAACTGACTCCGCTACAGCAGAATACAAAAAAGGTACAAAAGAAAAACAACAAGCAGAAGAGCAAAGGCTTTAACAACAATAAAAAGAATAAGAAAAAGAAGGACATCATCACCAACAGCAGCAACAGTAATAGCAGTAGCAGCTTCAACGACAACAACAAGAAGAATAAGAAGAAAGACATCGTCACCAGCAGCAACAGTAATAGCAGTAGCAACTACAACGGCAATAACAAGAAGAAGTCTTTCACCAGCAGTAAAAAGAACAAGAGAAAGAAGAACAAGGACAAGAAGAATAAGAAGAAATAGATAGATAAAACGATAAAATGATTAAAGATAAGGAATATACCATGTGTAAAATAAAAAAATTATTAGCCCTTCTCGTACTAACAGCTGCAAGTGCAGGATGCGGGCAGGCGTGGGGGATGGATCAAAAGGGAGAGAGCCTGTATCCAAGCCTAGAAACAGACAACAAGCTTTATAATCAGCCACCAATACTTAACAACTATGACGATGGAAATTCTAACAACTATGAGAGCATATATCCAATCCTGAACGACAATAAAATCATGAAAAAGACTGGGAAAAAGTGTGTGGTTTTCAGTTTTGTTAAAAACTCAGGAAGCGATCAGGCAGACAGCATTGTGGTCTTGCTAAAGAAAGATAAAAATACGCATACCCTGCCAACAGGTGGCGATCTTGATGTTCTTAAAGCGATAATAAATCAATTTATAATAAGGACCATAGATGCTACCACGTATTTGGCAAAACCTTTGGAAGAAAACATGCTCTTTGAAGATTTTTCCTGGGTAAAAGTTGCTGACCATACCAAAGAAAACGATTTTTCTCCCAACTGGTCAGACGTCACCAACCTTCTAAAGAACCAAAAACTCTCCAATAAGATTGGATCAGCCTGGGATGCTCTGGGGAAAGGGATAGGCGAACCTAACAAGAACGAAAAAATCCTTGACGAGCAAGAAAACAAGATTGAAAAGTATAAGAAGATTGAAAAGAATGAGAAGCTCAAAGAAGAAAGCGTAAACAAAAATGCCCTCATTCTAGAGATTGCGCCCGAAAGCGATGGCGAGATAAAAATCAACGCCGTCCTCGTTGAAAACAGCGATGCAATAATAAAAAGCTTTGATGTCCAAAAAACGACTTTTGAGGGCATCTACACGACCGGAGCAGGAAACAACAAGTTAAAAAAACTGCAAAAATATCCCTTCGCAACAGCCTGGCCCGAGAGCCAATCTTACTACCTCATCGCATTTGAGAAAAACTGCTGGGAAGATGGGTTAGACGCTTTCGAAAAACGCTTCATATCCAATACAAATTTATTGTCAGATATCCTGGTAGACCACGAAAACCCGCTAAAAGAAAACGAAGATATTGTCCCGCAACAATCATCATCATCGTATTTTTCAAATATCTTTTCGCAGGTCAGCGGCTTGTTTGGCTATAAGAACGATAAATAATAGTAAAGAAAATGGAGAAATAAACATGTGTAAAACAAAAAAAATAATTGCCCTATCGATGACCCTCATGGCGCTCTTTGCCATCACCAGTGGTTGTGCCTATGGCATGGAAGGCGACACTAAACAGTACACCATTTTTGCGGTGGCGGGAAACGAGTTTAAAGGGAATCAGGCGGGTATCGTCTGCGTCAAGCTGGAACAAAAGAGTGAAGCCGGGCAGTTGACCCTGCCAGATAGCAAAGACTATGAGGCGTTAACAAAAAACAGAGGACACTGGATCTTCGGAAAGAACCAAACCTCGATAAAAATGAACGCACACGTGTTTGAGCTCTGCAAACAAAACAGGGTTTGGATCCCGATAGCAACGCTCGACGATCTCACGTTCTGTGATGACGTACTAAAAGACAAAAAAATTGATAGCATCACAATTACGACTATCAAAAATATCTGGGAAAAAGTAGGGACCACGTTTAAGCAACTCTGCACCCAAAACAATAATTCCAAGGATATCTACAATTTACAAGATCTGTACCAGGTTCTTCCGAAGATCGAAAAAGATGCGGAGGAGAGTGAAAAGGAAAAAGAGCTCGCTATAATTACCAAAGATCTAAAAAAAGTAGCGGATGATGAGCTCCTGTTGGAAATAAGTTTTTCTGAGGGCGAGATAACCGTAGATTCAATGCACGTCCCTACGGGACTTTGTCAAGCACTGGACGCCAACAAGATAACCATTGATGGAACAACCTACTACACCATAGCAGCCGGAAATCCAAACCTACAAACAACAAAAAGGACACACGTTGCCATGCTCTGGGAAATAGCAAACGAGCCGAATAACTTTTTGGTAGGATATAACCAGAAGGAAACAGAGACCTCCGGCAATCTCTATTACGAAGATAAACTTAAAAAGATCGTAAATTTTCACAAAAATCCAAAAAAATTCACCACAAACCAAAATGTGGCAAACTCCATCCAGAACCCACCGCAAAACATCATCCAGAATAACCCGCAAAATCATTCAAGTAGCTCAAGTATGGGCCCCGTGGTGGGACTTGTAAGCGGCGGCATTGGAATTTTTGGGGCATACATGCTGTACAAATGGCTTAAAAAATCGGATGACAAGAAATAAAAAAATAATTGGATCTTGTGCAAAGGACCCACATGACCCCCGCGCCACTGACCACCTACAAAAAACTCTGCACCGAATTTTATGATCTTGAGCATCACAACCGTGGTGCTCAGACACTTGCGTTCTACCGCAAAAAAGCCCTCGCCGCAAACGGCCGCATTCTTGAACCGATGTGCGGCAGCGGCCGCTTTCTTATCCCCCTACTACAAGATGGCCTGGACGCCGAAGGCTTTGACGCATCACCCACCATGCTCGCGTCCCTAGCCCAAAAATACGCTGACTGCAGCGCACAAAAAGCTCCTGTCTGGCACCAGTTTGTACAAGATTTTTCACGGAACAAAAACTACGCCCTGATCTTTATCCCCTACGGATCGTGGGGGCTGATCATCGACCAAAAAGAAGCAAGAGCAGGTCTGGCAGCCCTTTACCACCACCTTGCGCCTGGCGGTACCCTGATTATTGAGATCGAAACCATCGCATCGGTACCAGAACCATCCGGCATCTGGCGCTGCCGCACCCACACTCGTGCAGATGGCAGCAAGCTGTCCCTGCATGCGCTCACTTCGTACGATGAAAAAACGCAGCTATTCGGGTCGTTCTGCCGCTATGAGTTAATCATAGATGGGCGCGTACACGAGACGGAAGAAGAAGACTTTACGCAGTATCTCTATGCGCATGATGAGTTTGATCGACTGCTCGGCGCTATTGGGTGTACCCGCTTCAAAAAATATCCTGCCTATGACCCTGCGCAGCCGGTTGATGGGCAGACAGCCACCATTGTTTATGAGTGCCTGCAGGGGTAAATAATAGTAGTTTTGCCGTTCAAGTCAAGCTTTACAGCAGATCGTCAAAATCTAATCAAAATACCCGGCACACGCAAAAAAGCCAATCTAGACGCATTAAACAGGACTTCCTCAGTTCCATTCAAAGATCCGATTTGAACGTACTTTCGTCTT
>CAZWYO010000025.1:0-19972 GCA_964638315.1 uncultured Candidatus Babeliaceae bacterium
AGGATAAAATTTAAATTATTTTTTTCGTCTTGGTAAGCTGCTCAATGTGGGTTAAAAGTGTTACTTGGATTAGGGGCGTCAGGAAAAAATTATCAAAATCCGCTCACCCTGAGCTTGTCGAAGGGTCTGAAGGTTGGATCCCAAAGAATCATTGTTATAATGGAACCGCTCCGTTTAAACCCTTCGACAAGCTCAGGGTGAGCGGTTCAACTTGCTGTTCACCCAGTCGAAGTTTATCCCGGCGCAAGCCCGGCCCTTCGAAAGGCTCAGGATAAACTCCGCTCCGAAGGAGCGAAGTGGGAAGGGACATGAGTGGGACCCTCGACAACAACTTATTTACCACCGCGCATGTCCCTCGATACATTTTTTCGGCATGTACCATGCCTCAAAAACACTCGGGATGAGCGGTGGAGAAGGTTCATCCGATTGGCACAGTGTGAAGAGCGGCGCAAGCCTGGCCCTTCGACTTCGCTCAGGATAAACTCCGCTGGCGCAGGAAGCGCAGACGGGGGGAAGACTTTTTTTGAAAAAAGGGGCAGAGTGTATAGTAAAAGATTGTGTTGCCAATCATTTTTAAAGGTCATTTTTAAAGGCTTGAATATGTCCCTTGCTACGAAACAGGCGGATGCACCCGCCCCAAAAAGTGTCATACGAGAAGGCACTATCGTGCGCGTCAGTGGTACGGTTATCGATGTCGAATTCCCTCGCGAACGCGAACCGAATATCTACAACAAACTCGACGTTATCATCCCCTGCGACGCCAACACCAAAGGGTGTCGCGCCAGCATCGAAGTTGCGCAGCAGCTTGGTGACGGCGCTGTCCGTTGCATAGCCCTTGAAAACGTCTTTGGCATTCGTCGCGGCCTGACTGTTGTCGATACGGGCGCCCCGATACGGGTGCCAGTGGGTCCCAAGACGCTGGGGCGCGTGTTCGACGTGCTTGGTAATCCCATCGATCGGCTTGGTGACGTTCATTCCGAAGAGTACTGGCCCATCCACCGTGATCCACCCGCATTCATCGAACAGAAGATTGAAAACGAGATCCAAGAGACAGGTATAAAAATTATCGACCTCATGTGCCCCTACCTCAAAGGATCGAAGATCGGTCTTTTTGGGGGCGCCGGCGTTGGCAAGACGATCTTGGTGACCGAACTTATCCGTAACATCGCGATCGAACACCACGGCGTCTCGGTCTTTTGTGGCGTGGGTGAACGGACCCGTGAGGGCAACGAGCTCTGGCTCGATATGCAGCGCTTTAATGTTCTTGATAAAGCCGTTCTGGTCTTTGGTCAGATGGGCGAAGTACCTGGAGCACGGCTCCGTGTCGGGCTTACCGGTCTTACTATGGCCGAATATTTCCGGGATCGCGAAAAGAAAGATGTGCTTCTGTTTGTCGATAACATCTTCCGGTTGGTCCAGGCTGGATCGGAGGTCTCGTCGCTGCTCGGTCGTATGCCATCGGCAGTCGGGTACCAGCCGACGCTCGCCTCAGAAATGGGGGCTTTTCAGGAGCGGATCACCAACACGATTAATGGAGCGATCACGTCGATTCAGGCGGTCTATGTCCCTGCGGACGATATCACCGACCCCGCACCAGCAACGACCTTTATGCATCTCGATTCGAGCACCGTTCTCTCGAGAAAATTGGTTGAGTTGGGGCTCTATCCCGCTATCGATCCACTCGCGTCAAACTCAAAGGGACTGGCCGAGAGCGTTGTTGGCGAGCGCCACTATCGCGTTGCGCGTACCGTCCAGACGATCTTGCAGCGGTACAAAGAGTTACAAGATATTATTGCGATTTTGGGGCTCGATGAGCTTGCGGAAGAGGACAAGGTACTGGTCAAACGCGCGCAGCGGATCCAGAAGTTCTTGACCCAGCCGCTCTTTTCGGCCGAATTTAATACCGGTATTCCGGGCGTGTATGTCTCCAAGGACAAGGTTGTTGAGGACTGCGATCGAATCACAAGCGGTGAGTGCGACCATCTGCCTGAACAGGCTTTTTATATGGTGGGTACGCTTGAGGATGTCTATCGTAAGGCTGAAGAGATTGAACGTGAGGCGATGTGATGAGCGGTTTTCGTGAGCCAAGGGGCTGTTTATGAACCTAATTTTAACGATCGTAACTCCCGTGAGCCAGACAACCCTCGAGGTCGAATGGCTCGAGGTCGAGACTCCCGTTGGCAACCGGATATTTTTACCCCACCATGCGCCATTTATTGCGGCTCTCAAATCGCGGAGCATCATCTCGTTTAAAGTGGCGGATGGGTCGACTGATACACGCTTTGCATACAGTGGGGTCGTTGAGGTTAACAGAACACACGCAAACGTGATACTCAATGACGCAACCGCCAACTAGACCGGCACGGCGGCGGCTCGGTACTATCGTATCAGGATCGCTCTCCGACGGTCTTGTCATGTACCTCGATCCTGCCCATCTGGAGCAGATTAAGAGCGGAAAGTTTGTTTCTATTCAAGGTGGTGAGGGGGCTTTTTTTTCGCTGGTGACGGACATCGAACTGGATATCAAAAATCCCGATCTTGTGCTCTTTCCACCGCGCGAAAACGAGCAGCTCTTCACACACATTGTGCGCAAACACTATCTGGCTGCCCGCGCACTGCTCAAACCGCTCGTTATGCTCGATCGTGCCGGCACCGTGCGGCCCGTCAAGACTGTTCCTACCCACTTTGCACCAGTTTTTGAGGCCTCAGAAGACGAGATTGTCGCCATTTTTGGGAAAGAACGCGCCGAAAAGAGCACCTATTTTGCGGTTGGGACGCCGATTGATATGGCTACGTCTGTTTGTCTTAACTTGGAAGCTTTTGTTGAGCGTAGCAGCGGAATTTTTGGAAAAACGGGTACTGGCAAGACGTTCATAACCCGTCTTTTATTAGCTGGTCTTATCAAGCATGAAAAAGCTGTCTGTGTTGTCTTTGATATGCATAATGAATATGGCCTGCAGGCGCGCAGCGAAGGGTCATCCCACCATTTTGTTAAGGGGCTCAAGACCCTCTTCCCTGATAAAGTTGCCATCTTTTCGCTCGATCCTGCCTCTACTTTGCGGCGCGGGGTGAGTCCCGATGTTGTGGTGACGATCCCGTATCAGGCTATTCATGTGCAGGATATCGTATCGCTCTACCATGAGCTCAACCTGCATCCGACGGCCTGTGAGGCAGCATCACTGTTGGCGGCACGTTACAAGCAGCACTGGCTTACTGAGCTGCTTGCTGCGGGTACGCGACTCAAGGAGCTTGCGGAGACGGTGGGAGCGCACCCTGAATCGATTGCGGCGCTCTATCGAAAATTGCGCCAGATTGAACGGCTCTCCTGTTTTGTGGCGAGTGAACAGGAAGAGAGTCATGTGATCACCAAGATGATGGAGTATCTTGAGCGGGGGATCAGTGTTATCGTTGAGTTTGGGACCTTTGCATCAACCTTCTGTTATCTACTGCTCGCAAATATTATCACGCGCCATATCCATGCGCTCTATACCGCAAAGACCGAACAGTTTCTCGGAAATCGGTCTCCGGCGTCTGAGCCGAAGAAACTAGTCTTGGTCATCGAAGAGGCACACAAATTCCTCAATCCCCATGCGGCGGCGCAGACGATCTTTGGGACGATCGCGCGGGAGATGCGCAAATATTACGTGTCACTTCTGGTTATTGATCAGCGGCCTTCTGGCATTGAACCGGAGGTTCTGTCGCAGATCGGGACCAAAATTGTCGCACAGCTGCATGATGAAAACGATATCAGCGCGGTGTTGGGTGGGGTCTGTAATGCGTCACAGCTTAGAACCGTGCTCTCGACGCTCGATAGTAAAAAACAGGTGCTTCTGCTCGGCCACGCAGTTGCGCTGCCGATCGTGGTTGAGACGCGTGCATACGACGAGAAGTTTTATGCCGATATTGCACCGACACCCGATGTGAAAAAATTTATTGCAGAGCTGTTTTAGTCTCTGTTTTAGTCTTTTAGGGTGAGACAAGTTTGACCAGCGTTTTACCCGCACCCGCCGGCGTGAGCGTTATCTTCGCTGGGTATGGGGGCGCGTAACTACTCAGTTCCATATTGATATCATCGGCGTGGCGAAGGAGCCACGGTTTTTTATAAATGACCGATTCTTTTGACTCGCCATATGGTTCGAATTTCGGCAGACATATGCCGGTTGTCAGGTTGCCTTTGAGTAACATGAGTGCGATATAGGTGTGGGGCGAAAAGCTGAAGAAGCCCCCTATTTTCCAGACATCACCATTTTTATCGGTAAGTAGTAGATGCCGACTGTCTTTTGCAAATGATAGTTGTGTCGTCGTGGGAATATTGGTTTCAAAATATTGTGATAAAGCCGGTTCATTTTCACCGGTTAGGTTCCAGACGAAAATGTTCCCATTTTGGCTGATAGCTGCAAGCCTATTTTGGGAAAAATTGAGGCAATGAGCCACGATTTTTTCTGGATGTTTTATGCAGGTTCCTTGCATATTTTTCCCAGCCCCAAAGATATTTATGTCGGTATCTGATGGCTGGCTTGTCAGTATCAGAAGGCTTCTGGGGCGCGTGTCTCGGTACTCATTTACCTGGTTGGGATTGAGCTTTGCGAGTTGACGAAGACAGAATAGCAGCTGTTTATAGGGGGTAAGCTTTTTGAGGTTTTCGTACGCAGACAGCATGGAGAGTAATTGTCTGCCAAATATTTTGTCTTCTTTTCCTTTGTTTACGAGCGCGGCGATGAGCGTGCTAATGATCTCAGGGTTGAAGTTGCCATTATCAGGTGGGGTTTCTATGAGTTTCAATAGGTCGCTAGAGCTGTAGTTTTTGAGGGTTTCTTCGATATTATTTTCCATCTTGAGTGCATTAACGGGTGTCAACCAGGCGATTGTGAAAAAGAATATGAGCGACAAAAGATTTTTCATATCGTTTTTTCCAGGGCAAGTGTTATCTCCCATTTTGGTGAAATTTTGCATTTTATGCGAGGGAGAGATTTTATGGTAGATAATTCTCTATTTGCCTCTTCCTTCAGGTCAAAGAGGGAAAAGGATTTTGCAAAATCTATCTTTTTCAGATCTTTTAGTTTTATGCGCAGTTCATTTTTTTCTGAGAGTATCTTGTAGGCGAGGTATGTTGCGGGTGAGAGAGCAAAGACCTCACTGCATGTACCATCACAATGTCCCAATAGTACGTGTCGTGGTCCGAGCAGGGAGAGCTCTTTTACCGGCGAGCACGGCATGATATCGTCACATGCCAAAAATCTGTATGTTTCGCCGGTTTTATAGTTCCATCCAGCAATCCAGCCCCCCTCACTTGCGATGACAAGTACATCTTTTTCATGAGGGCTGAATTTGAAATCTGCGATGGGTTCATTGCCAAGAAGGCCCGCGCCCAATGTGGCTGACATTTCGCATTTGAGAAGAGTTTTTTTATTATCGGAACAATCAAATATTTTGATTATATGGTTGCTGCAGGCCAGTGCAAATTCTGTTCCATCACCATTAAATGTGGCACGTTCAGCACTATTTGCGCACAAGTTGTCGGAAGGCACTATCGTGTTTTCTGTGAGCGGGACATAATAGCTACCGTCATAAAGCGATGTTATTAAACACGCCCTTTCCGTCGGATCAAAGCATATGGCTGAAAACGTGGGCATGCCCTTAGAAAAAACAGGTATCCATTTTTTTTCTTCTGTCCGTTTCCAGATGTGACATGTTTTATAAACAGCGTTTGTTAGAGACTTTTTGCTATTATCATCACACACGAGGTACGTAAGATCTTCTATTGCTGCTCGATATCCATCTTTTGGACTCAGAAATAGTCTCTTTATACGCTTGTATTTGTCGCCTATCAATTCTTTTGTCAGTTCCGCAATGTTGGGAGAACACATGGGGTTGACAGCACTTTTGGAGCATGGTATCAAAAAATTTTTTATAGGGTCCAAGATATTAAGATAGTAGGGGTCTCCAAATATTCTACCGAGATGGGTCTTCAGCGATTTTGTCCCAGGCAATGCGTCCAGAACAAGTTTTAAGAGCTTGTGATCGAATGCAAAAAACGGTATCAGACTGATAAATTTTGGAAGATCTTCTTTTTTGATCAAGTCGAAAAAATTACTGAACGATTTTTGGAGCTCGGACGATTTTTGGAGCTCAGCGCCATTGAGAAAGAGGTAACAGGCGTTTCCGAAAATTTTTTTATCTTTTTCGTCAATGTGGTTAGGTAAGTTGAAGAAGGCTGTTTTTTGGTAGGCTGAGTAGATATGGAATGACTTTGGTTTGCCAATCTCCTGTTTTATTGTCTCGTTTTTTTTAATCTTCTGCTCACAGCATCGGCATGTGCTGCCGCACACGAGCGACAAAAAGAGCGAGATTTTAAGCGAAAAAAAATAAAAACAGGGCCTTTTGACTGGCAAAAAATTATTCATAAACCTCTCTTTACTCTGCAAATAAGCCCAGCGTAGGCGATATCTGTTTTGATCTAATTGTACTTATTATAGCATCAATGGCATCTGGACCGCTCCCTATCCCAATCGCGCTCCATCTCAACTCAACCTTTTCGTCACGGGATCCTTCGGCAGCTGCAACGTTGCTATAGTTTGGATTGGTTGGTTTTTCCATCGGGTTCGATACGGGGCCAACTTTTTGTGCGGGCGGTTTTGCGGCAGGTGGCTCGATAGTCTGCGCAGTTACCTTTGCAACGCAATTTTTTGTACAATCGAACTGTTTGACGACTACCATATTTTTGTTTTTCCCACCAATGACCCCTGGGCGCGTGTGTACGATTTTTAACTCGAAGAAAGTCTTCTCTGCTTTTGGCTTGTTTACCGTTATTAATTTATCGATATCGTTGGTTGCATGCAACTTTTTAATAACAAAAGCACGATCTTGTTCGAGATTGGGCACGCGTAAAAAAGCGTCGACAACAGCGCTGATACCTGCTCCTTGAGAATCAATTTCGTCAAAAACGTAAGTGTATGGTCCGGGATTTATGCCTATGATTGTTGGTAATTTTTTGTCTGCACGTGGCGCGAGAACGAGCGGACGCGTAAAGTCTTTGGAGATGGTGAGAAGAATTATGTCGGGAACATTTGGCCCATTTTTTGTATGGCCGTTTATGAGCTCTTTGAGGTATAAGGGCTGGTTTTCGAGTCCGGGTTTTACGAGCGCATTTGAGATGACTACCACATTGCCGCCAAAACGGGCGGGAACAAAAAACTGCTCGTTTGCAAGGCGCATGCTCGGTATCGCGGCCGGTGTGGTCAATCGCTCTTCGGATCCCACAAAATAGCGGTAGGGGCGGCAGACTATATCGATGACATCTTCAAAATTTTCTACGCGCGGTTGCCAGTTTATGCGGAGGGCGTCGAGTGTTGGTGGAGGGAGGATCGTGGTGAAAAAAGTATCGTAATTGCGTGACTCATCAAGTCCTAGTCCGGACAGAAGTGGGGCGGCAGTTATGTCGGTTGCAACAAAGGTAAAAGGATATTTTTTGAGTGGTTTTTTGATATCGTTTTCTTTGAGGGTGGCTACCAGGTTGATATCGGAAAAATAAGAGGACGAAGCGATTATCATGCCGACGTTGAGCTGCGCAGTAAAAAAGTCGATAACCTGCCGCATTATCGGGATCAGGAGCCCGCAGGCAAGTCCATCGGGGTTCATAAGGCTCTGCGACTGTTTGCCGAGTCCAAGCATAAGAAAAGCCCAGGTCGGTACAATTGCTCGCTCACCTTTTTCCTGGTGGGCCTCTTTGGTATATTTGGCGTAATAGTCAGTATAATCGGTTTTGGTAAGAAATATTTTGCTCTTTCCCCCTTCCCAGAAGCACGAGAGAATATTGTTACACTCGTCAGTCAGATTTTTTGAAGGTTGTTTTGAGTAGTAGACGGAGCGAAGTTCTTCGGTACTAATTGTTGTCTTATCGCTTATTTTTACACCCAGATAGGGCTCCAGGGCTTCAAAATCTGCCACCTGAGCGTATGGATTCTGCACATTTTCTGGTGGCAACAGGGAGTTTCGAACAAAAATATAAACAAAATCAGAGATTGCGCGGCAGCGCCATTCTTCGAGCTTTATGTTGGGATATCGTTTGATCATTGCGCGGAAGAGTGAAGTATTTGTTAAAATATAAACCTTCTGCTGACTGAAAAGATCTGCGAGGCGCGTTATTACGCCGCTATTTTCCAAGCGATCGGTAAAAGGATTGAACACAAATGGCTCAACATCGGCACCCGCTGCATACTGCTCGGGGGACACGTAACCAAAAACCATTGCCATGCCATGCGTGGCCACTGGCCCGATCTTCTCTGTGGCCTGCTGTGCGGCGTGTAAGTAGCAGGTTATACAAAGTAGGCAGATTAATCTTTTCATGACGCTCTCTCCTCGAAAAGGTCCGTTTGGACGATCTATTATCTATAGTTCGAGCAAATTAAATAGCAACTAAAATGTGCATCCAAAAATCCGCACACCCTGAGCCTGTCGAAGGGTCTCTTGGGTGCGGGCCAGGCAGAAAATTGGTATGAGATTCCCGCACATTTAAACCCTTTGACAGGCTCAGGGTGTGCGGATTTTACACAAACCAATTTTCTGATTTGGTTACACCATTTGGTCACTGTTTAGAATTCCTCACCTATAGCTTTCGGATTCAAACTAAGAAATGCGTGTATGGTTCGTCAACGGTTTGTTATTTTACCCTTCTGCCAGTTTTTTAAGACTCAGCGCAAGTCTGTTTGTCGGGTCTGCACTAGGCAGCCGGGAGGAAATTTTCTTTTTTGATCGCGCAAGAGGCCTCGCCGTGCCGTATGCCTGTTCTGCCACATCCACAAATTTTTTCCATTCGGTCTCAATCTGGTCCTGCCCAACAGGTTGTATATCCACAGCATTCTTTGCACTAGGTTTTGTGGGTGCTAGTGCGGGATAGCCCCCCGTTTTGGCGCCTAGTCTATCTCGTTCTTTAAATTCGATCTGCACGGCGCTCTGCGCGGTATCGTTTAGATATTTTACAACCATTGCACGTCGTTTGGTCGTTTCTACCAGCCCTGACTGGGGCGCCAGATTCATGGCAAGCACCATAAAATAAGCATCTGGGCCAGTTTTCTCCTCGCGAGCGCCCAGCCCCTCTATATCATTTTTTGCTATCACTTTTGCTTCAAAAGTCCGGTTCTCCTCGAGGGTCGGAAAATTTAAGAGTGACGCTTCCACGACCTGGGTGATACTAAAATTTGGTGCAATAAGTGATAGGCGTGTGTACGAGGCAAATGGTGTGAGGGGTATAAAAGCCGGCGGAAGAGCTGCTTTTTTTTCTGGATTTTTATCGATGACCAGCGGGAAGGGGATGTCATCGGTGTAGAGTAAGACTGCGTGTGGATAGATATGTGTTGGTGCTTTTGTAGTCGCTGGCAGTGGGAACTTTTTGTTAAACTCTTTTAATTTTTCGAGCCACTCTTTGTAGACCTTTTGATCAATCGACTGATTTTCCGTCAGTCCCTTTGAGCTGAGCCACTCACGGTAGAGCGCTTTGCGTTTTTCTTCTCTGGCAAGAGCGGCGAGAGAAGCTTCTTCAGCGGCCTGTTTGTTAAGATACCGGCCTGCAAAAAACGTTGAAATAGTGAGCGGTTCAGCGGGGTTACGATTTTCTGCAAGAATTTTCCCTATCGATACCACTTGCCCCGGTAGGTCGAGTGGCACGGCTTTTTGTCCAGGAAAGACGATAAGCGGGATGTTTGATGCTTTTTTGGCGCTCTTATCGGTGTCTGCAAACAGGTAGATGGTTGAGAGAAGGGTTCTAAAATCTATGGGGTCATACGCCGTTAGTTGGCGTGTAAAAGCGGCAAAGTTGAACTCTTTGGGCGTGCCAAAACCGAGCAGTTCTGCGGCCATGATGGCGCCAGAGATGAGCACAAAAGCGTATGCTGCTTTTTCGAGCAGTTCCTCAAGGTTCCAGCCGCCACCGTGGCAGGTGTCGTAAAAAGCGAGGGCAGTGAATAGCTGCTTGCTAAAAAAATTGAGAAGCCGTTCAAAATACGCACCTTCAATGCCCGCCAGTATGCCGCGGGATTCAGGCGCATAGAGGGTGCGCTTACCCTTGAGCGTGGTCAGATAGCGCAGAGTTTCAACCCATTTTTTTTTGCCCTCTTCTTGGGCAAGTTTGGTAATTTCTACGATCTCCTGATCGATGCTGGTAAACTGGGCACCATGCCCCACGATATAAAAAGCATGTATCGGCAGGTACTGTTGCGTGTGTTCAAGACCGGTTATGCCCTGCGCCGCGAGGGCAGAACCCCACTCTCTTTTGGTGACAAAGAGTTTTTCGATGCCGGGAACCAGGCGTGCCGAAAGCCCGTCTTCATCCCCCCTATGTTTCGCGTGAAAATCGGGTGAGGCCATCTCTGCGTCGCCTATTTTACGGAGCCTACTCATGTGTAGCCCATACGTAAAATCTTCACCAAGGGCGCGGTTAATCGTGCGGCTTGGGGCATAGGATTTTGGGATCAGTACGTAGATATCGGGGGCGTTAGCAAGATAAAAATTTTCCCATTCAGAGGGCTGGTACGCGATATTTTCTTTACTATCTTTTGCCTGGAATTTTCTGTTGAGGCGGACAATATCGGCCATCAGGCCTGCAGTGGTGATGATGATGTTCGTCTTGCCCCAGAGCGCACCGCCGAGCGGGGCGGTTATTGCGCCAAACTCGTTTTCTGTTGGCTCTCCCGGGTCGATGCAAAAAAGTACGACATCGGTGGCAAAGGGACGTGGGGGGAGGTCGGTGAGGGTTGTTGTCTGGGGGGCTGTTTTTTGCGCGTGTACGGCGGTAAATAGGCACAGCATGAGAAGAAGATATCGTCTTTGCATGAGCACTCTCCTTTTTGAGTGATTTTTAAGCGATTGAGGCGGGCGAATTTTTTTCAGCCTAGCACAGAATTTAGAATAGAATTTGTGCGACTGTTCTGATGGTTTTGTAGGCGATCACTTGACCGGGCCCACCTTGAATGGCTAGGCTCTAGCCGGATTGGTCTTGTCCTTGTGAAGGGTCGTTTTATGAAATGGTTTTGTTTAAAGTTTTTGTTGCCATTCTGTTTTGTGGTTGGCCTCATGATTGCCGAGCCGCCACGGCTTGCGCAGCAGATGAACAATTGCTGGCTGACATCGTTGGTGCAGCTTTTCTACAACATGGAGAGCTTCACCGACTATCTCTGCGGGCCGGCGGGCGATGTGTATGCGAATTTTGACGTTGCTAAGGCCATGAATAATGAGGAGTATAACGAGCTTTTCGCGGAGACCGAAAAGTTTATGAAAAAAAATAATTATGCCGTAGATGATAAGGCGGGGAAATATGTTTTAACAGGTATGGATGAGAAGCGGATAGAAAGATTCTATGAATTGTATTCTATCCGTAGTGCAGTTCCACAAAATGAAGTTGCAAAGAGTTATGTTGGGTTGGTCAGGCATATCAGAAAGGGTGTGGGCGCGAACGACGGGTATGTTGAACGTCTGTTAGATCTGCAGAAAAAAATTTCTGATATGCCGTATAAAAAGGGTGGCATGGGCGAGATATGTTCGATTGAAGATCACATTGGCCCATTACAAGGTGCTTTCCTTAAAATACCATATTTTTGGGGTATTACTTTTTCAGGAGGGAGATCTGAAAAATATTGTGAGCTTTGGAATCTTGCTCGTGGTACGAATGTGTTTGAGCTCTGGTTAAATGACAATGAAGTCGCTAAACTGGGCCCCATCACCGCAGCGGGTGAATATCTATTATTTGTGACACACATTACGGATGAATTGTCCTCCTATAATTTGCAGGACAGATTTGATTTGGTGGTCTCTGGCAAGACTCTGGAGTACCAATTAATAGGTATTGCGATGTACGAGGGATGGGCGCACTACACTGCGTATGTCAAAGACCAACGGGATCTACAACGTCGCTGGTACGCATGTGATGGGATGGGCATGCGTGTCGAATTGGTCGCCAACCAGCAGGCGGTATTGGGCCCATGGGATATGCGTTCAGGAAACAGGCAACCGAGAATTCTTGTTTACCGGCAGGTGACCCAAAAACATGCTCAAGAGCAGCAGCCTCAAGAAGAGGATCCGTCGTTGACCAATCTTGTTAAAGTGCTTCAGATGCTGGTCTGACCGGGCCCTGATAAGGGGCAGGGTGCCACCAAGTCTTTGAAGGATTTGATCTAGAAATAGGGTGTCTTGAAGCAAATTGGTTTATCGCAAATTAGCAATAAGCTGATCTGTGCTTACAAAAGAGAGAGTGATATCGCCGTACTGTCTTTCGAATGGCTTTTCAATATCGCTTGCGACTACGTAGTTTTTGCCCTGGGGGTAATGTTGCCTAAATGCCTCAATATTGGTGCCCAATTCTGCCATCGCAGAACGGCTTTTTGTGAGTGACGCGCTAGTAAATTTGCATTCGATCGCGGTGAGTTCATTGGTGCTCTTGTTGCGAATGATAAAATCTATTTCGGGTCCCTGTTTGTCGCGCCAATAATTTACGGTAGTGCCCTGTAGATGTCCGTAAATTTCATTCAGGACGCACTGCTCCCATAGTAATCCTAGGTCTTCTGCTCTTAAACTGTGCCACCCCTTGGCATAGCAGACAAATCCTGTGTCAAAGCCATAAATCTTTGGAGCCATAAGTATCTCATTGGCTTTGTGGGTTGAATAGGGCCTAATGACATGCACAGCAAATGTGGCCTCAAGTACCGCAAGATAATTCGAAATTGTCGGTCTGCTTACTTCGCAGGGAGCGGTAAATTTGCTCGCCTCAAACTGTCCGCCACTATGTGCCAGTAAGAGTTCGGCGAATTTTTGGAAGGAGTATTTTTTGCCGACGCTGAACATCTCTTGGATATCTTTTGCCCAGTAGGCATCTATCCATTCTTTAAAGTCGTTGTCGGGAAACTGCTTGGAGGCAAAAAATGAGGGTAGCCCGCCGAATAACATTCGGTGTCGTAAATTATCATTACCAAAGTCCCCTATTTCTTGGAGCAAAAGTGGCGTTAACCAGAGCTCTCTCTTTCGTCCTGTCAGGGTATCTTTAAATTTTGCACTCGCCCCCAGGGTTGATGAGCCGGTTGCGATGATTTTTACTTCAGGATAATGGTCTGCGGCAATTTTTAGGGTTTCGGAGGGGTTATCAAGTCGGTGAATTTCATCAAGGATTATCCGCTTGCCCTTACGGCTGGTCAGAAAGCCTTCTGGATCTTCGAGTAGTTGACGGACCCAAGGGAGTTCACAGTCCAAGTATTCAATATCAGGCAGGCTTTGACAGAGGCTTGTTTTGCCGACACGACGAATACCCATCAACCAGATTAGGCCTGACCGGGCCTGCTAATCGGTAAAATTATTGTGCGCCTGTTGTCGTTTACTTGATCTGCAACGGCTCGTAGTCAAACGGCATCTTGCCCTGTTGGTCCCTGAGGCTTTTGTCGGCACCATGTTTGAGTAACAACTCGGTTATCTCAGGCGTGTTGTTCGAAACGGTGATGTGGAGTGGGGTGATGTTGCCCGCCATTCTTGCGTTTGCGTCGGCGCCATGTTCGAGAAGAAATTGGACAGCGGGTTCATTTTTTTGTAGGCAAGCAAGGTGCAGTGTGGTGGCGTTGAACAGGTCGCTCCGCATATTTACGTCGGCACCGTATTTGAGCAACAGCTCAGCCCGTGTCGTGTTCTTGCCTAGGAGTGTGCAGTAGAGTGGTGTGAGGCCAAAAAGCGTTGTCTTTGCGTTGGCATCGGCTCCATGTTCAAGAAGAATCTGCGTTGCTTCAGTACACGCAAAGTGTAGAGGAGTGAATCCGATCACACAGTCTCGCACATTGGTGTCAGCACCCGCAGCAAGCAGCCTTTTGGTTGCCTCTAAGTTGCTGGGTGTGTTGAAGCAGACGGCCTCGTGCAACTGTGTGGCATTTATGAGGGGGCAATGTGCGCCCAGATCTATGCACGAGGGATCCTCAGCTATCCGTTCTGTACGCGTCATGAATAGAAGAAGTTCTAGCGTGAATGCAGTGATGTCGAGATTTTTTCTGCCGCCGCGGGAAATAAGAAGCTGCTCAATAGCCTTGTTTGCTGCGGCTCCTTCTGTTTTTGAGGTTGCATCTGGGACCGTATCCAGGTTTTTCGTACGATCCAAAAACGCAACATGGGTCTGTGCCGCTTGGGATCGTATCGCCGTGATGTCCAGCGGAGTTAGCCGTCCGATTGACATTTCGGCGTTTACGTCCGCACCTTTTTCTAGAAGATAGGTACAGATTTCAAGATCTTCCACCAGAGCGGCTAAGTGCAGCGGCGTGATGTTGAAAATTTTTACTTTTACGTTTATCTCGGCACCATGCTCCATGAGATAGTAAAACACTTCTCTATTTTTTGTTGCAATTGCTACTAGGAGTGGCGTGATGCCAAGAGTACTATCTTTTTGGTTGACGTTGAGGTTGTTTTTGACAAGAAATTTTACGATGGCGAGATTGGCTGGGTGTGCTGCCGCAGAGTGGAGCATATTAAAACCGAGATAGCCAGTGGCATGGATATTGGCGTTGTGTGCGATTAATTCCATAGCTGCCAGGGCCTCTCCGCCCCCGAGGGCTTTGGCAAGATTGGTCAGTCCGGCAATGTCAGGATTGTCGACATTCTTTCCGGAAGCGAGCATTGCTCTCGTCTTTTCAAGAGCAATATTCTGGCGTGCCAGGTCGTCCTGTTGGATGCTTGCGCGCACTTCGTCGACGGTGCGTTGATAAGACTGATCTGCTCTATTTTCGGTAAGTGTTGTGCCTGTGATTATAATGCCAAAGCTGCATAGCAGAGTTTTGAATAGAGTGTTTATGTTTCTCTTCATAGGTTTTTTTCCCACAGAATTATATGAAAATAATAAACCTATTATAATAGAAAAGCTGCGGATAAACAATCTTTTGTTGCATCAAACCGACCCAACGGTGATCTCTTTTAGTGCATTGACCTCAATGACGTAGCTCATCGCTTCATCGAAAATAAAAATTTCGAAAGAGAGTGTGGCCAGATTTGGTAGTTTTTCAATGGCTGACGCAAGAGTTGTTTTAACAAAGGGCATATCGGGGTCGCTAAGTTCTATGTAGATCTTTGTGTTTAGATCGAGCGGTTTATCCATGAGCTTTTCGAGGGCGGGCGCAATTCCGCTCGAATCTTTTCCCACAACCATTTTTTTTGCACGCTTCTCCCAATCAACGCGGCCCCACATGGTGAAGGGAACGGTGGCTTGGAATTTTTCCAAAATCTGGTTTGCGGTCGTATCGTCGATGATATCGACACTGAAGGTGCTTATAAAATGGATAAAAGCTCTGTTTTTTAAAAAGCTGCAGGCTGATGAGTTTTTAAGCATGGTTAGTCCTTGTGTTGGGTGAGTACTCCAACCGTGATGTTGCCAAGATCATCAACCTCGATAACATAGCGTGCGGTGGGGTTAAAAATTACTGTTTCGCCGGCGACGGCGACAATCTGGTCATATCGTGAAATGGCGTCCCGCAGGTCAACTTTGACGAGTGGGAGGTCTGTGTCGCACCAGTTGACGTAGGCAATCATGCTTACCGGCTTTTCAAGAAGTTGTTCGAGAGCGGGAATAATTTTGCCTGGATCTCTGCCAACAGTTACCTTCTTTTCAATTTTATCCCAATCAATTTTTTCTGCAGAAGTGAGGGGGAATTTGCTCTTGAAGAACGACAGAATTTTGTTTGCTTTGTCGTCATCCAGGAAGGTTGTGTTGGCTTGCGCGGTGAAGCGGTGTAAGAGTCTTATTAGTCGTGCAGAATTCCATTTAGTCGAATCTTTGTGGGCGATAAAATGTGGATAGGGGTCAGGTTGTTTGGGGATTAGGCCAATAGTAATATTGCCAAAACCGAGGTCTTCTACTACGTAGCCTGCCGTTGGGCTCCATACCCACATTTTACCTGTCCAACGTATATTGTGATAGTATTTTAGTGCCGAATCTAGGCGTGTTTTTATGATGTAATCGAACGCATAGGGCGCAGAAATATAGATAATTTGATCATGCATATTTAGTGAACTCTGTGATAATTCCCCAAGGGCGGAGGCAATTTGCGATGGATTACTGATGCGAACATGTTTTATTTTTTTTCCCCAATCTACATAACCCATATCGTTAAGATCAACTGCTTTCCAGATCAGTTGTCGTAATCGCTTTTCTTCGGCGAGTGAAAAAATAGTTACGTTCGGCATAAGCAGCTCGATCATGTCATCCCAAAATTCTTCTACCATGTTTTTACCTCAAAGGGTGCCATTTTGTATCCAAATACACGTCATGTTTTCCTAAAATCCTAACGCTCCCCTGGGTGGGCCGTTAAAAAGGTTTTGTAGGAGTGAATTGGTGGTAGTGGCGGAACCAGTATTTAAACCAAAATTAGTTAGGCCATTTAGTTGTGGTGGCGTGATGCTTGTGATTGGCGATATGTTGCTGGGTGTAAAGTTAATGCTAGGCATATTCGGTATTCCGAAAGTACCGGGAAGACAGGGAAGGCCAGATGCACTTGGAAGAATAGGGAAGATGTTTATCCCAGAGTTATGAGGGCTGCTGAGTGTCACTGGTAAAGTGCTTCCAACAAATCCAGGGGTAGCAATTTGTCCACCTGTATTGGCTATTCCACCGGCTGAGTTTATTATGTTGCCCGCTGTATTGTTCTGTGAACCGCCCTTATTGGCATCGATGTTCTGCGATACGCTTGTTACTAAAGTTGTTGCTGCGCCTAGCCCAATGGAGTTTTTGGAGATGTTGGTTGTTTTGGGGGCAAAATTTGTGTTAGTTGCGCCTTCGACAATTTTGGATATTTCCACGCCCAAGTTCTTTGCCATTGAGATATTCGCGGAGGTATTTAGGGGGCGCAGCAAAGATTCTACCACGCTGGCGTCACCTTTAAATTTTATTTTTATATTGACACCACCAGGACCTTTTTCAGGTCGAAAATCAGTCACATTTATATGCGGGCCATCTTCTGGCGAGTGATCAAGACGCATACTTACTTTGTGGCCATGCCACCTGGTACCAGCTATTTTGTTAAAGCATATTCCTTTGACATCACTTCTAATGGGTATAGCAGTTTTTTGATCTACCAGACCGATGATTTTCAGGGCTTCGTTGCGTGCTTGTTCGTAGGTATCAAATATAATTGAATGTGTCTCCTCCCGTGTTGGCTCAGTTTTCGGTTTAATCTTTGGCCCCGATTTGTCGTTTGAGTTTTTATTTGGATCATCATCCGACGGGAGCGGGGCGCCGCCTGCGCACGCAAGAGCTTTTTTGGTGTTATCCTGCTTGTCTTTGTCCGGGTACGTACCCCCAGGCCGCGTTTTGTTTGCTATATCTGCAGCGGCATCGGGAAGTGCATTTAATAGAGTTGTTCCCGGTGAAAGTACGGTATTAACGACAAGTTGCGATGGCGAAATCGGGGCGCCACCTGTTGCTGGCGGTGGATCATCAGGTGTATCCGACCCCCACGGCCAGCACGAAGATACCCTGTTCCATGCCGATTTAGCGGTACTGCATGCCGATTTCCAGAAGCCATCTAGAGCCTCTTTCCCAATAGCAACTTTTGCCACTCCGGCTGCTGCGACAGCAATAAAAGTATAATCGGCTGCTGTTTCTATGGTCGTCAATAGCCCTGATTCCGCTGCTTCTGTCGCAGCAAACATGAGCCCTGGATGGTTATGGGCAACAACTTTGTCATCGGCCGCACAGAAATTATGTAGGTCTTGTACCGATAATTCGTACATTTCCGTGTCATTTTCTATTTTTTCAATGTCGGCAATTGTTGCACAAGTCCCCCCATTTTGAAGTAGCAGCTGCCCCGGTTTCAGGTCTTTTGCAAACGCCCACTGTTGCTCCTTGGCCAGATAAAATCGTTGCTTGGGTGAGACTGTTATAGATGATTTGTTGGTGGTTAACTTGATTGAGCGGTGTGTTATTCGTTTTGAACAGGCCGTTACCGGCTTTGGAACGAACGTGTTGTCCATCTTGTTGCGGCTTATGATGAGATCATTTTCTCTTATCTGTTCAATGGGCACCATCCCATTTGGGGTCTCGATCAGCGTTCCCGCGCCGAACCCATGTCCACCAAGAAAAGCGCTGAAAACACAGCCGATAAGGCTTATATAAAGCCTGACTACCGTTTTTTGTGACATCACTTACTGCTCCTGATCAGTTTTTCTCAAATAAATTGTTCTGAGGATAGCACGACAGGAGCGGGCGGGCAAGGGAAATTGGACCCTATTTTTGTTTCACCAGGTGTAAACTCGACTTAACAAATAGTTAGACTAAACGCAAGTTGACTTTACACTTGGTAAAAAGATTTTGAAGGCCAAAATGTGTCCAATTGTTCCGGCCCACTGCGCAATTGGGCCGACAAAATAGAGCCAGCCCCTGGTACCCGAAGGTGCCAGAGGCTGGTGTGAAAAGTGTGCTTAAGAAGTGGTGTTATTCTTTGATGTCTCTGATGATCTTCTCAATTTTCACTGGTTTTACGTTTAAATAGTTCTGATCCAATATTTTAAACAAGACTGCCTTTACTCTTGAGACATCATTCTCCTTTTCAGGTACAATTGTTTTGATGTCCTTAATCAATTTATGGACTGGACAAGATGTAGATTTACACTCTTCGCAGCCGTTTGCGCGCATAATCACTTCCATGTTCATACCAACATGATTTAAGGCATTTTGTTCTTCAACTGTGGGGAAGGATGCAGCCTTGTCAAAATTACGCATTGCAATCGGTAATACATATGCTAGCCAAGTTGCCATTTGATTGTATAGCGTAACCTGTTCTTTTAATACACAGTCCATCCAGGCTTCCGCGCCCATTGGTGCCAAAGCGGCAACAATGAGTAGGCTGGCTAACATCATTTTTTTACTTATTGTCTTCATAAATAACCTCATTATTTAATACAATTAATAATTACAAATTAACATCACGATCTAATCGTGATAACCATGCAGGCAGATAGTTTTATAAAAAACCCTATATCTATCATACATATCCCCAGCTTACCCCCCCCCTTGAGAAAATGTCAAGTCGAAATTTTAAGTTTTTTTTAGTCAGGAGCGGGCGGTCCAGAGGCTGATGTTTTCTGTGGGATGCTTCAAAGGATGTGAGGTCCGTTTTATTTGAGGATGTTTTTACCTGTGGGCGCAAAGAAACCTGGGTGGGTCTGACTATACTCCTTTGCAACTCCGTCCACGTGTGTAGCAAAAGGGTCTGGTTTTAATTTATTCCATTGGTGTTGTGGATACTTGTTTTTATCCGCAATGAAGGGAAAGATAACGAGATTCTTGTTGTCGATGCAAAGCACATTTTGCGTGTCGACAAACCATGTTACTCCCTTCTCGTCTTTTTTGCATTTAAACATTGCTTCAAGGGTTTTTGCGACCAGTGGGTCGAGCAGGTTTACGCTGGTAGGTAAGAGGTAGGGTATTGATCCAACTTTTTTAATACCACAATGTTCAACATATCCTTTCTCACTGTTGTAGTAGACAGGCATAAAGAGAATGCTTTTGGGTATAGCAGTGCTGCGAAAATAGGTTTCTGGGTCGAGATATTTAAGTGCAATCTTAAAAATACGGTCGTCTAGCGCTACGAAAGCATCAAGCACGTCGGTTGTGTTATACCCGTATTGGGTTAACTCGTTGCACACCTCTGTAACATGTCTTACGAGGTCGCCCTTTGCGCCTTTTGCTTCTTCAGTAAGTGCACCGTTTATGTCAGTTTTTTTCTTTTCCCTATCTAGTTTTTTTAGCAAGGTGAGGATTTTTCTAGCCTCGAGTTTACGGTTGATAGACGTTTCGAGGTCGTCGACTTCGACCTTTGCGCCAAAATCTGAGTTCATCCCCCATGCCGGTAGACTGCCTATACAGGCGATAAGCACTATTGAAAGAGCGATTGGTTTTTTTATTTTCATATTACCCACATTGAGCAGCTTACCAAGACGAAAAAAATAATTTAAATTTTATCCTAGT
>CAZWYO010000026.1:0-19022 GCA_964638315.1 uncultured Candidatus Babeliaceae bacterium
TTTATGGGATTTCCCGTCTAGTTCGAATCTTTCAAGCATTTGAGGAAGTCCTGTTTGGTGATGTTTTACTTGGTGCCTAGGCTTAATCGACTTCATTTAATTGTATGTCATATTTTTGGAACAATATTTTTACTATTTTGCGAAGATCTATCAGCTTCTTAAACTTTTCATCCATCTCATCGCCCTCTTCGTCCTTCACTATCTTATCGGGCATATTATTGATGGTTTTTTCGAAGTCTTCAAAAGCTTCTACTATACAAGCGTTGATATAAGAATTTTCTTTTTCAGAGCTTATTTTCTCATCACAATCATCCATTTTTTGAGGAGAAGAACATTTTTGTTCTTCCTGCATGGCTCCTATCTGAGAAAAGCTTAGGACCATTGCTAGAATAGCAATTGTTTTGCCTGTATTATTGATATGTTTCACTGTTTTCCCTTTCTGATTAATTATTATCTTAATTTACATAAATAAATTATATTTGTCAAATTTTTTCACCTTACTACCCTTCACCCGCCCCCTGTGTTATAATTGAAGCAATGTCATACAAAAGATCGTTTAACGCGATAGGACGTAAATCATGAAACAATTTGAACGGACCATGGGATGTGGACGTGTAACGCAGAAACAGGTTGGTGAGACCATAACCCTCTGTGGGTGGGTGCATCGCCGCCGGGATCATGGCGGTCTTATTTTCATAGATTTACGAGACCGTAGCGGCCTCATGCAGGTTATTTTCGACCATACTATTGCCCAGCAAGCCCATGACGAGGCGCGTGCGCTCCGTTCTGAATGGGTTATTTCTGTTACCGGCAAGGTCGTTGAGCGGTCTACCGATACTATCAATCATGATCTGCCGACTGGCAAATTTGAGCTCAATGTTACCAACTTGACTGTCTTCAACCGGGCAAAAACTTTACCGTTTAGTCTTGAAGAAGCGGAAAATGTCGATGAAGAGTTGCGGCTCAAATACCGCTATCTCGACCTTCGGCGGCCGGAGATGCGTGATCATCTTGCCATGCGCCACAAGATTATTTTTGCCATGCGAGAACTACTCAATACCGAGGGTTTTTACGAGATTGAGACCCCAATTTTGACAAAAAATACGGCCGAAGGGGCGCGTGAATTTTTGGTGCCATCGCGCATGCAGACGGGATATTTCTATGCACTGCCACAGTCACCACAGGTCTACAAACAGCTTCTTATGGCTGGCGGTCTTGAGCGCTACTTTCAGATAGCGCGCTGCTTCCGTGATGAGGATCTGCGCGCCGATCGCCAACCAGAATTTACCCAGCTCGATCTTGAGATGTCTTTTGTCAATGAAGAAGATGTTATGGGAACGGTTGAGCGTATTGTTGCCCATGTTTTTCAGACCGCCCTTGGTGTGACGATACATACGCCTCTTGAGCGTTTTACCTATGACCATGTCTTTTCAAACTATGGTTCAGACAAGCCAGATCTTCGCTTTGGTATGCCAATTTATGACATGAAGGCGCCGTTTACGGACACTGAAATTTCATTTCTTAAGTCTACCCTTGAAAATGGCGGCAGCATCGGATGTCTGCATGTTGAACAGCAGCAGTTTTCGCGCTCGGAGCTTGAAGGATGGGTGGCAAAAGCCCAACAGAATGGTGCCAAGGGGCTTATCTGGATCAGGTTTGCTGCCGATGGCAAGATTGAGGCGCCGATCGCAAAGTTTCTACCACCAGATTTTATGGCGCGTGTGCAGAAGACGATCCCATCATTGAAAGCTGGCGATACCCTCTTTGTGATAGCCGGTCCCTACGTAGATACATGGACACAGCTTGGCAGATTGCGGCTCCAGATTGGTGAAGCGCTTAATCTTATCGATAAGAGCAAGTTTAGTCTGCTCTGGGTGACCGACTTTCCTATGTTTGAGCAAGACAAAGATTCGGGCAAATGGCATGCGATGCACCACCCTTTCACCTCACCACAGGGCGACTGGGATCCAAAAGATCCGGCGGCGGTCAAGGCGCGCGCGTACGACATAGTTTTGAACGGTGTGGAGCTTGGGGGTGGTTCGATCAGGATACACAACCCAGAGCTGCAATCGCAAGTCTTTGGGGTGATCGATTTTAAGCGGGAAGAGATGGAAAAGCATTTTGGCTTTTTATTGGAAGCGCAAGAGCTCGGATTTCCACCCCATGGCGGCTTGGCGATCGGTATCGACCGATTTGTCATGCTACTGCTCGGGTGTCAGTCGATCCGTGAAGTTATTGCATTCCCCAAGACACAGAGTGGTTCTGACCCAATGATGCAGGCACCAACTCCCGTTGCGGCTGGCAAGTTGGTCGATTATGGGTTAAAAATAGTGGCGCAGGAGCCGAAGAAGAGTTGAGTCTTGGTGGAGAATAATTGCATCCAAATATTGGACCTAAAGGTTTTTTTACCTTGTATACAGGGCCTGTTTGATTAAACGGGTTTAAACTAATTAGAAGCATATCTTCAAATTCCTTGGTGATATTTTTTCGGAAAGGATCGCAAACATTGCGACAAAGATGTCAGCTTCGATCGATTCTACCGTCCTATTGAATGTTACAAGCATAGCTCTAAACTGTTTGAGTCGCGCAAAGGAACATTCTATTCTGCCGCGAACCCGATCCTTCCGGTTTTTCGGAGGTAGCCTGCCCCGACGTTTGCGATAGGGAATACGCGGTTCGCAGCCGTGTGCAAGCAAAAAACAACGAATTGTTTTTGCATCAAAACCCTTATCTGCATGTGCCGTAGTTGGATGCTTGCCGCCAAAAATGGGTTTAGAAGCCTTGTATAACGGGCACATTAGTTTTGAATCGTGAGCCGTGCCTGGCGCAATCAGGAGATTGAGGCCAAGACCTTTCCCATTTGTCACGAACATGACGTTCACCACGCTCTTATTTTGAGATCGCGGGTTACGCTTTGCGTGCGTGCCCCCATTCTTGGCTGGTATCAATGAGCCATCGAAAATCAATTTTTTTGTCAATCCCGGCCTTACTGTTTGTAAACATTTCAACAGTTTTGCGTACAAAATTTTCCAAAAATGCTGCGTTGCCAACTTTCTGTACCAACCGTAAATCGTACGCCAATTCCCAAAAAAATCTGGCAAGTGTCGCCATGGGCAACCAGTCTTAATCTTATAAAATATCGCTGCCAGAGCTTTTCTTAGAGAGACATGCTTCTTTCCGCGACGCCATTTCGGCTTAAATGTTTTTTGAAAGACTGGGGTCAAATTTTCTAGCAACTTTGCTATACTTTTATGGGTAGTTGGGAAGATTTTTTTAAAGATTTGAGTGATCTGATCATTCATTAAAACGCTCCTTAGTAGGTTTTGGTGCCTCTAGGAGCGTTTTAGCATTTTTTCACAATTTAATAAAGAGCTTCTGGTCGATTCAAATTTCCTTAATCAAACAGGCCCACAACAAGAATTGTCCAAGCCGCTCGCCCTACTTCGCTCTAACGAGCTTCGAAGGGCTCCTCAGGGCGAGCGGAATCGCAAGCTTCCACCACAACGGCGTAAGCCAGGCGAAGCCGCAGTGTTACTTCGAAGATTAACTCCAAGGCGAAGACTGGGATGAGCGGGTGGGGTTGATATTTTTA
Organism: uncultured Candidatus Babeliaceae bacterium; assembly: GCA_964638315.1. Classification (GTDB taxonomy): domain Bacteria; phylum Babelota; class Babeliae; order Babelales; family Babelaceae; genus CAZWYO01. The sequence continues at coordinate 3,593 of CAZWYO010000026.1, forward strand.
CTTATCATGCGTGCGGATTCAGACAAAGCTTTGAAAATCGAGTTAATACTTGATAATTATCTTGCGACCGTGAAACATACGTTGCTATGCTAACTTGTAGGGAATTTTAGGGATACATACGGCCAGGGGGGGGCATGTTATGGGATTTAAAACTAAATCTAGGATATTTTTTTGTATTTTTCTGCTTGCCACACTGTGCGCGGCGGAAAAGAGGCCGGCCCTCTTTGACGGGCCGATTGCTAATCTCATATTGCATAAATTGAGCGATAGTCCTGGGTGTGAACGATTTTTGACGACCTATTCGCCTGAGTCAAAAAACAGTTGCCTGCGGACATTTCAGGGCCTGTTTGGTGAGATGGTCTTTGTCGATGATCAGGAACCACAGGATGGTTACGTGCATGTTGAGATGTGTAACTGTTTTTTTGCCGACAAAATACGGGGCAAACAGCCGCTTTTCTACTGGGCTAGGCGAAGCGATCTGGTTTTTCTCGAAGATCTTTCTGATTCTGAGCGCGCGCTATTTCCCGAGCCGGTCAACTACCAGCATCCAGAATCGCTCGTGGCACCTGGGGTGGTAACTCTTGCGGCGCCATGGACCTGTAAAAAAAATGGGCAGGTTTACTCGGTGGGAACCAGATTTGTTGCCGCAGATACTGAGGCGGTTCACGGGCTGCGCACCATTCTCTTTTTTGACCCAGTATTAAAGCAGCAGATTTCTGATGACATACCAGTACGCCTTCTGGTAAATCACGGTAATCCCATCCCAGCCGCCAACAGGAAGAAGATGTTCGTAAAATTGCTCAAAAAATGGTGCAAGACGCGCCGCGGAGTTATCCCCTACATTTGGGGTGGGGCGAGCTATGTTTCGCGCGTCAAGGATGGAAATTTTGCGTTAAAAAACGATGTGGTGGGAGATCAGAAGGTCAGTTATTGGGTGCGAGAAGATGGCAAAGATGAACCGGACGGATTTGACTGTTCCGGGTTGGTGTTGCGTGCCATGCAGGCGAGCGGAAATAGCTATTTTTGTCGTACGGCAAGCACGGCTGGAGTTGTGTTTGAGCCGCTCTCTTTTGGGCAGTCGATTGAGCCGGGAGATCTTTTTGTGACTGAGGGGCACAACCATGTTTTTGTTGCTGTGGGGCACGATTCGATTATCGAAGCGGCAGGTTACTCGTCTGGTTTTGCGTGTGTGCACTGCATACCGGTTAAAGATCGTTTTGTGAATGCAAAAAATTATGCTGATTTGTTACTTCTCTTTAGCCTGAAGCAGGTTCCCATTTATCGTTGCAAAGACGGTAGAAGTGTTAAGCCAACGACATTTACTATTCTTAGGCTTCCGGGGTGATGAGCCCGTTTATTTGGTAGCCAATTCATGGGGTTTGAGAATTTTCCCATTTTTTATGTGCATGGTCATATTTGCGGGATCGGCTTTATCGGGTACAAATCCAAGTGATTTGTAATATCTTATAAGAACTATTCGCATTGTGTCGTCATCTGCGAGTGAATAGAGTGTTATTTTCGAGTCGGGATAAAATGATTTTGCTAGCTCAACTGCTGCCAACAGCATGGTTTTGCCCAGTCCACCTAGACGTTTTGCCTCCGAAACGCTTAGATCGTTTATATTGAGTATTTTTTCGTCATCTTCGATTTTCAATGCGCACTCTATGTAACCAACTTTTTTCTGATTAGTTGTTTCCAATGCTGTGATAAGAAAGACCCGCTCTTTATTAGTCTTGTACGTGAACTGCCAGTTGAGGCTATCACCGACTATTTTGAGCTTAATGGTGTTCGTTCCGATAAAATTTGTGTCGGTAAAAAACTTATTGGGGACCAGCTTTTTAATATTCAGAGCTAGGGATTTTGATGTTTTTTGGGCGTACTCTTCTGCTGATTTTTTCTGTTCTGGGGAGCGTGATGGGTGGACAGGGCCACCGGTCAGTACTTGTTTTGCTGCAATAAGTGCTGCGTCGATCTGTTCGTGACAATGGGAGAGCGAATATTCGAGAGGATCATTTTCGAATATTTCGTTAAGAATCTCAGGGCTTTCGATACAGAGCTGCTTGATTGTGTCTGCGTATTTTTTTAACTCTTGCTCATCAATTATCTTTTCTAGGCTAGTCTTATGTAAAATATCCCATAGTATCTTTTTGTTCGATTGGTTTAGGTAGTAATTTGCCTTTTTTTTAGCATCTTTATCATCACACCACGACATGTTTGTTATCAATGTGACCAGTGCGAGGACAAGAAGACCTATAATTTTTTTATTGTTATGCATGGCATATCTCCCCTGTTTTTATTTCTACTAGTAATCTTATCTATTGTGCCACACTATTATTATATAAAATATTTTTGTATTTGTCAAATTTTTTCACACTACTTCTCTTTAGCCTGAAGCAGGTTCCCATTTATCGTTGCAAAGACGGTAGAAGTGTTAAGCCAACGACATTTACTATTCTTAGGCTTCCGGAGTGATAAACTCTTTTTTTCCCAAGGATAGACGATGGAGCCATTTTTGATTGTAAGCTTAAGACTCTCATAGCCCATCTGTTCTGGCAGAAAGCCAAATGACTTATAGTAGTTTATGAGTACCGGTTGCAGGGCATACTCATCTGGTGATGCGTAGAGTGAAATGGCAGCCTGGTAACAGGTGAGGAGTTTTGTTGCTTCAATGAGTGTGAGTAGCAGAAATCTACCAAATCCATTCTGCCGGTGCTGTTGATTTACGGCAAAAGAGGTGACCATTATATCTACATTGCCTTCGTGGGTGAAATTTAGCGTCCCAACCTCTTCATGAAAGTAAGATTTTTGTTTTACAAGGCGGCACTCAAAACGTTTTGTGGCGAAAAAGTGGGAGATTTCTACGATCAGTGCAAGCTTACTTGCCCCTAAAAAAATGGTGCATGTGCCTGTTGCTTCTTCCAGGGGCAGATTTATTAGTTTCGACATGATTTTTGATGTCTCTTTTGCGTAAATTTCCGCCCATGCTGCGCGTTGCTTTTTTTTCTCGACATCTGTTGGTTTATACGATGTATGCTTTGGTTTGAGAAGACGATCTATTGCCGCTCCTATCAGATGATGACAGCGATACATTGCAAATTCTTGCGGTGTGTACCCATCTCGCGTTTCATTAAAAACCTTTGGGTCGTCTCTGTATATCCATGTGAGAATCTTGGTATAAGCGTTCAGCTGCTTTTGTGTAAGCTCTGTTTCGAGTGTGGTTTTTTCCAGAGACGACCACAAGAGATTTTCACGAGCCGTCTCCTTTTGCTCCTCCATGGCCGATGCGTTTGATGCGCAGAAGAGGTTGATGAGAAGGGCTACGAGAGTGATTAATTTTTTGCTTTTAAACATAGTGTGCTCCTATACTATTTAAACTAACACCAAACCAAAAAATAAAACAATGTGTGTACAACGCCAATTGTCTTTCTCCACCGCTCATCCAGAGTATTTTTTCGAAGGGACTTGTTCCGTAGAAAAAATGTATCGAGGGACATGTGCGGTGGTAAATCAGTGATTGTCAGAGCTGTCGCTCATGTCCCTCGATACATTTTCTCAGCATGTACCATGCTTCGAAAACACCCCAGCCTTCGCCAAGGCTTCGGCGGGCTCTCGTCGGGATGAGCGGGGTTAAAAAGCCTCAGCGCAAGCCCGGCGAAGCCGAAGACGTAGACGGGGGCGAGCGGAATTACGATCTATTCGTCATAAACAGATATTCACAAAGTGAAAATGTTTGCAGATCGAATCTTTGGATATTTTGAAGAAATCCTGTCTAAAGAATATTGCATGGAACACTTCTAATCACACACAGCCCTGCGAACCAATTCTAAAAAATAGCAGGGATGTTTAGTCCCTGCTATTGCTAATTATCAAGATATTTTACTTTTATTTGCCATCCAGATGCCATTTTAATTCGATTCTAGTTATTGTTGTGCGATGCCGTCCTTGATGGTGAGTTTCATTTTATGAGTATCGCTATTTTTATCTGCAATGAAACCGAATGATTTGTAATATTCCATTAATTTTGTGAGCATTTTTGGGTCTTCTGGCGCGGCATCCAGGTCAACAATGAGTGTTCTGTTTTCGAATTGTTTTAGTGCATTGATGAGCGTAGATAGTAAAAATCTGCCAATGCCTAACTGACGGAATAATGGATGTGCCCACAACCAAGTAATGTGTACATTTATCTGTTTATCTAGGTAAAAGACTATTCTTCCGATCTCTTTTTTAGTCTCTCCTTTTTTATAGTAGAGTCTACAGGCGAAATAATTTGTGGCATTCTCCACTAATGGGCGCATCTCTATTTTCAATACAAAATCACCTATTATTTTTTCTTTGGCTTCTTTGTTGAATAGCTTTTCATTGCTAAGCCTGTTTTGGACCAGATTGTGGACAATCTTTGTTATGTTTTGTTCTGATTTTTTTACCCATGCAACAAATGCGGTCTTGTATTGCTCTGATGCAGCCACACAGGGGGTGCAAAACGCGAGGGTGAGGGTAGCAAGGGTTATTGTGGTCAAAAAACTCTTATTTTTCTTATTTTTAAACATACTGGATTCCTTTTTATTAGGCACTATTTACTTTATATTACATATGTATTTATAAGTATTATTATAGCTTATTTTTCATATTTGTCAATTTTTTTATTTTAATTTACGAATTTACATCGTACCAGGACTTCCTCAAATGTTTGAAAGATTCGAGCCAGACGGGCAATTTCATAAACTCCGCTCGCCCTGAGGAGCGCGTTAGCGCGTCTCGAAGGGTTCTTGCGTCCATGTTTACTATTGGAAACTTCATATTTGAGCATTTTTTAAAAATAAACCAACGGAGATTCCCGCTGATTTTTGAACTTCGGCCCGCTCGCAGGGACCCTTCGAGACGGCCTTATGGCCTCCTCAGGGCGAGCGGAACTACGATCCCTTCACTATAAAACAGATATTTGCAGAATGAAAAAGCTTCTGGATCAAATCTTTTAGGTATGATTGTCTCGCACACAACCCTGTGAGCCAGTTTTAAAAAATAGCAGGGGTGTTTAGTCCCTGCTATAGCTAATTCTCAAAATATTTTAGGTTCTATTTGCCGTCCAGATGCTTCTTTAAGATCTCTTGTATCGTCTGCGGGTTGCCACGCCCCTGCGTCTGCGCCATCGCCTGGCCAAAGAAGAACCCATAGAGCTTGGTCTTCCCTGCCCGGTAGGCCGCCACCTGTTCAGGATTGGCCGCGATAAGCTTGGCTATTACCGTCTCAATCTCTTCACTATTTTCGATCTGCTCAAGCCCATGCTTCTGCACAACTGTTTGAGGATCTTCTCCCGTCTGCGCAACAATGGCAAAAACCTCTTGCGCCGCGCGCCCATTGATCTTGCCCTTGTCGAGCAGATGGACAATCTCAGCTAATTTGTCTGCCGTTACCTTGCATTCGGCAAGTTCGATCTTATGCTCTTTTAGATAGGCCATGAGATCCCGTAACACCCAGCTGATGAGCGATGCACCCTGATGTTTTTTTGCTGCTGCTTCGTAGTAATCCGCTATCTTACGATCGTTTACCAAAATCTCCGCATCGTCCGCTTTGAGGTGATAGTCGCGCTGCAGCCGTTCAAATTTTTGGTTGGGAAGCTCTGGCATCTGACTTCTGATGCGCTCGATCCACGCATCATCGATGCAGACGGGTGGTAGGTCTGGTTCAGGAAAGTAGCGATAGTCCGCCGCATCTTCCTTGCCGCGCATACCGATAGTTTTCTGTTCTTTGGTGTCCCACAAACGGGTCTGCTGCACGACCTTTTCGCCGCTTTCAATAAGACCTATCTGCCGCTCGATCTCGTGTTCGATCGCATCACCGATAAATTTAAACGAGTTTATGTTTTTCAGCTCACAACGCGTGCCCAACTTCGCATCGGTCTTTTTTCTAACCGAGATGTTAGTATCGGCGCGGAATGCCCCGTCCTCCATGTTGCCCGTACAGATATTCAGGTACGTTACGATGGAGTGGAGGGCTTTGAGGTAGGTACGTGCCTCGTAAGTGCTTTTGATGTCAGGATGGCTCACAATTTCGAGCAACGGGGTGCCCGCACGGTTCAGGTCGACAAGGCTGATATCATCCATTGGGGCATGAATGTTCTTACCTGCGTCCTCTTCCATGTGAATGCGAATTAGTCGAATTTTTTTCATCTCGCCGTTTTCAAGGCGAATCGCGACTGACCCGTTGGTGCAGATTGGTTTGTCATCCTGCGTTATCTGGAATCCTTTAGGAAGGTCGGGATAGAAGTAGTGCTTGCGCGCAAACTCGCTCCGCTGATTTATCGTGCTCTCTGTTGCGAGGCCGGCCATAATTGCATAGTCGACCACTTGCCTGTTGAGTATAGGCAGGACGCCCGGGTAGCCCGCACAGATCGGATCTATGTTCTGGTTTGGATATTTGGATGGGCCATTTTCACTCGCACAAAAGATCTTACTTTTAGTGGTAAGTTGAATGTGCACTTCGATACCGATATCAACTTGATAATCGGGATATTTATCAATAACCGATTGGAATTTTGACATGCATTTTATCCTTATCAGACCGTTAACCGAGTTCAAAACTGTTAGCTGGGTTTGAGACCGCCAGATGCGCTTATACCGCGCCGCCTTTGGCTTCAAATACGCTTAGTCGTGCAGTGTCGCAAACGACAAGGGTGATCTTACACCGAAACTCTTTCTCAAGGCTTAGTATAGCATTGTATTCGGTATTGATAAGATAGTTAAACACCTGTTCATGTACCGCAAGCTGAATATCACCTTTAATCTTTTGCGTTGCGATATCTTCAGATATACGTCTCAGGATTGTGTACGCTTCGCTCTGGACCGACTTGATAAAGCCGTTACCACCGCAAGCAACACAGGTTGATGTGAGCTGTTGGATAAGGGTCTTACCCGATCTCTTACGGGTCATCTGTACGAGCCCGAACTCTGAAATACGTAAGACTACCGATTGGAATTTGTCGTGTTCACGCAGTGCTCGCTCAAAGTGCCTAAACAGCTTTTGACGGTTTGCATTGCTTGCCATGTCGATAAAATCGATAACAATCAGCCCCCCAAAGTTACGGAGGCGCAGTTGGCGTACGATCTCTTCGCCAGCCTCAAGATTCGTCTTTAAGATCGTCTCTTCAAGGCTGCCAGACGTTCCGGTAAAGCGGCTGGTGTTGACGTCAATAACGGTCATTGCTTCAGTTGTTTCGATAATGATCGAACCACCCGATTTTAGGTGTACTTTTCGCTGAAGTGCCTGTTCGATCTGCCGGTCTATATCATGTTGGTCAAAGAGCGATGGGTGACCGGTGTAGAGCTCGACTTTGTTGGCAAATTCTGGCGCTGTATCTTTCACAAATTTGTAGACGCGGGATTCGACCGCTTTGCTGTCACATATGATCGCATCAAACTCATCATCAACGTTATCACGAATGACTTGGAGCGTGAGATCGATGTCTTCGTAGACCTTCTCTTCGTTCTTTGCGTTTTTAAAGTTTTCTTGGATTTCGTTCCATATTTTGACTAAGAAAGCCAGATCGCGCAGAATTTCGCGCTCATCATGCCCCTCGCAAGTGGTGCGTATGATCGCCCCCATGCCGGCAGGCAGATTGGTCTTTAACAGGTCGCGCAGCTGGGTCCGACGCTCAAACGTATCAATTTTTTTTGAGATACCAATGCGTGGAATATTTGGCATCAGGACAATAAACCGGCCGGGTAGCGTGAAGCAAGTTGTTAATTTTGCCCCTTTTTCGTAGATCGGCTCTTTGCTGACCTGCACAAGAACCGGCTCACCCTCCCGTAGGATCTTGGTGATGTCCCGATCACGACGCGAGTCTGAGCGTTTTTCTTCTTCCTCAAATTCCTCGCCATCATCGTTGGTAAGGGCCATACGACGGATCGCAAGGTCGCGATCGATCTCAGAAATATGTAAGAATCCTGAGCGCTCTTGCCCAATATCGACGAATGCCGTCTGGATTCCTGGAATAATTTTTGTTACAATCCCTTTGTAATAACTCCGCTCCAGCCGTTCGCCGGTATGCGGATCAAAGTAGATGTTCTGCAACGAGCCATTTCTGGTGATCGCAATGCGCGTCTCCCAGGGGCTTTCGTTAATAAGAAATTTTTTCATAATTTTCACCTCTAATTTTATTATAGCACATTTTTGTTAATTTAGCTCCGGTTTTTAGCCAAATATTTGAGGTGAGTGGGGGGGTAGCCGTCCATCGACCTATTTTTTGGAGAAAAAAGGGTTGATTAGGATAGATTTAACATAGCCTTTAAGCTCTTTATTGTGGTACCTACCACAAACCCAGCCTATGACAGTGAGCATTGGTATTATTGGCACGGCAAATTCTGTTTTTATCTGTTTCGAGAGGCAGTGATACGTGACGGCGCCAGAGCCAATGCTGAAGAGAGTATCGGATATATTTTCGTGATTTTTAAAGTATGTTGTGTTGTTATTTAAATATGACTGTGTTAGGCCAAGCGTTAGGCCGCCGAAGAAGCTTTTTACTTGCGACCAGATAAAGGAGCAGAGGGCGAGATTCTCTTCTTTTTCTTTTTCTTTCCTAAGTTTCTCTTCTTCCTCTTTTTCTTTCCTCTTTTTCTCTGCTTTTTCTTTCCTAAGTTTCTCTTTTTCTTTCCTAAGTTTCTCTTTCCTAAATTGCTCTATATTGCGTTTAAATTGCTCCCCAAGTTGTTTTATATTAGGCTTAAGTTTTTTTTCATTCTTCTCAATTTTATCTTCTTTCCTAAGTTTCTCTTCTTCTTCTATTTTCTTCTGTTCTGCTTCTTTTTCTATTTTCTTCTGTTCTTCTATTTTCTGCTGTTCAACCTTCTTCTCTTCTTGTTCTCTCTTGAGCTTCTCTGCTTCTTCTTTTTCTACCCTGAGCTTCTCTTCTTTTTCTTTTTCTACCCTGAGCTTCTCTTCTTCTATTCTCTTCTGTTCTTCTTTTTTTTGTCTTTCTATCGGGAAATTTTTTATGATATTATCGGTCCAGTTTTTTACTTGCAGATTTTCTAACAGCTTTTGTTCGACAACATTTTCCCTACCCCAATTTTTTTTAAAATTTTCATCCCACTTAATTCCGTTCCCTTCTATTTTGCCGACAGGCCTGAAGCGTGAATCGCTTGAGCCAATTACGTTTTTCATCAGAAAAAAACCCTTTTCCTCTATTTCTTCTTCTTTTGAGGTTTTGATGAACTTCTCCTGCATAATTAGTTTAAGCTTTTCAAACCAATTATTTGAGTTATTTTCTTTCGTATAAAGATAGAGACCATTTATTTTATCTCGCGCAAGAAGGGGTTTGTCTTGACGCTTGAACGGATTGATAACGTTTTCTTGGTAATAATAGGCATCACTAGTTTCCTTACTTCCAAGGGCTTCTTGCAAAAGGCTTTTGAGGCCCTTCTCATCAATACAGTCATAGTTATCAGGTTTCCCGTGAGAAGTACTAGATATTTCATACTCTTTTTTTATAGGAATTCTGAATCCATCGTTTTTTAGCGAACAAATAATTTCTTTGGAAAAAGAGGAAAAAAGCGCTTTTTCAATAGATTTAAAAGTCTCTATATCTATCGCAGGAAAAACACAAAAAGATCCCCATTTTTTTGTTTTGTCACCTTCAACTGGAATAATTAGATTATTGATTGATATCGCTTTTTTTACTAAAGCCATTTTTAGTGGCACTGGTATCTTTTGCTCGAGAAAATGAAGAGTGGCCGAGTTTCCAGCTTCGTCTTTTGATATAAGATAAACATCTATGGAATCCCTGACGTCTTTTTTGTGTTGTTCATTAAGCTTCTTCTTAAAAAAATTGGATAATGCTTCTAATTCTTCTTTTACTTCTTTTTTAAATTCTTCTTCTGATTTTCCTTCTTTAGCGATAAGAGGTTTGTTATAGATAACAGCTGTATCAAAATTTTCATCTCGTGTGAACACTTCTTTGCCTTTGATATCGGTGGTAACTTCACCGACACAAGTAAAATCTGGACTAAGATTTTCATTGTTATTGTCGATGAACCCTCTGACAAAGTAAGCGGGTTTGAGGGTCTTGTTTTTTGGGAGGTTTTTTTCCTTCCTAAAATTTAACCTCTTGTTGGCATCGTTGCCATTGTAAAAGTAAATTTTCCCATTTTTTGCCACACCAAAAATAGGTAGATTTATATCATCGGTAAGTGGGTTGATAATATTTTTTTCATAAAAATCGTCAGTCATCAAATAGACATTAATAAGGTCAACTAGTAAACGGGTTTTTAAGGCTTCAAGAGTGTTTTGTGTCATGTATTGTGATACAGTAGTTTCAGCTTTTTTTAAGTCTATTTCAGAATCTTTAGAAATTTCGGAAATCTTTATATTTTTATTATCAGGCTTAGAAAATGAACATATTTTTTTACAGGATTTCAGTAGTTTATCAATTTTTTCAAAATAATCTTGAGACATAGGGTATGAAATCATGAGTGATGATTTCTCTAAAAAATCAAAATGAAATGCATGACTTATAATGGCAGACCGTATTACTGCAGGAATGGCCCCCATTTCAATCTTGTACATGTCGAACACTTGATTCTTCTCGTCATTTTCTTTAATGACTAGGAAATATATATCCTTTATCTCTCCACGTAAATCTTTGTCTGGGATAATCTCTCCCTCGTCGACAATCTCTACTTCCTCAATCTTCTCAGTCTCCTCAGTCTCACTATCTTCTCCATCACTATCTTCCATCCCCCACGCCTGCCCCACAGCGCCAAAAGCGGTGACGGCGACCAAGAGTATGAGTAATTTTTTCAGACTGTTTTTTGTTCCCATAAGTAATTTAGAAAGCATTTTAAGAAACATGTTTGGACTCCTTCAATTTAGTCTATATTTTGGGTTAATTTATAATTAAACGCAGTAGTGATATATCTTTAGTTTACACTAATAAGACAATTTGTCAATCTTATTTTAGCCCAAATTTTAACTGCCCACGAAAAAGTCTTGGAATAGTTGATCCAGTACCGACTTAGCTAACGTTTTTGCCGCTCAACTGACCCGCCGTCCATAGGTGTTTCTGTGCAGTTTTGACCAGCTGCGCGACAGTGTGTCCCAGGCCATACCCGACGGCGCCAAATAAGTACGGTTGCTTGTTGTCGGATTTTGTGCAAAGCGAGATCGAGATGATTTTAGGAACCAATATGGTTGCCGCGCCGCCTGTGGCTAGGGTTGCGGGCCACGAGTTGCCGAAGAGGTCTTTTTGTAGCAGCCCGATAGCAAAGCTTACAATGGCGGAATACCAGTTTCTTTGCGGGAGATTCTCTTCTTGTTCTATCCTGAGATTCTTTGCTTCTTTTTGTTTTTCCATGTTCTGCTCCAGCTGCTTCTTTTTTTCTTCTTCATTTAATTTTTTCGCATTATTCGGGTCCGAATCGATGATCTGCATAAGCTTTTTTCCCATATCTGTTTCGTCGTTCTCAGTTCCCAAATCTTTTGCCAAATCTTCTACGAACCAGGGATCATTATTATCTTTGAGTTTTATCTCCCATTTAAAAGTGTCCTCTGAGCTGAAATATTCCGGGACTTTTATTTTTTTGCCAAGGAGAGTAAAGCGTTGATCCATAGTATTGATCCGATCTTTCATCAGATAATAACCCTTTTCTTCTTTTTCTTCCCGCGGGTAGTCTGTATAACAATTCTTTACTTCTTTCGAACAGATTGAGGTTAGAATGAACTTCTCCTGCATTATTAATTTAAGCTTTTCATGACCATTATCTATGCCCTCTCTCTTCGTATAAAGATAGAGATTATTGTTTTCATCTAGCGCAAAAAGGGGGCGATCTTTATGTTCGGACGGATTGACAATGTTTTGTTGAAAATAGTCATCGTTGTTTTTGTGGTTGGCAAGGGTTTTTCGCAAAAGTTCTTCGAGTTTTATCTCATTTATGCAATCATAATTATCACATTTCATTTTATCAGCTAAATTATAAGTATGTTGCTTCGCAGAAATGCTGAAATTGTTTTCTTTTAACGAACAAATTTCACTCGATGATATACAATTAGTTTTAAACACGTCACAACTTACCACAGAGGAAACACAAAAAGTTCCCGAAATTTCTGTGTTGTTTTTTCCAAACGGAATAATTATGTGATCGATTAACTCTGTTTTTTTCAAGAGAGCTATTTTTAGTGGCAGGATAGCGCAGGAGAGGCTGTGAAGTGTTACCGAGTTTTCATCTGCGCTTTTTGAGATAAAATAAACATCCATGGAATTCATGACGTCTTTTTTGTGTTGTTTATCAAGGGCCCTAAGAAACTCGTTGTCGAATTTTTTGTCTATTGTATTTTCTTTGAATGCACCATCCCATGCGAATATTTCATTGCCATAGATATTGGTAGTGGCTTCACCGACACAAGTAAAATCATTTGGGCTAATCTCCTCGTTGTTATTGTCGATAAACCCTCTGATAAGATAAGCAGATTCTTTTTCTTTGATAGCTGTCTCTTTATTGGGGAATTTTTCCTTCTTAAAATTTAACCTCTTGTTGCTGTCGTTGCCGATGTATAGGTAAATTTTCCCATTCTTGTCCGCCCCAAAAATAGGCAGTTTTACATCATCGGTAAGTTGTTCGATAATATTTTTGCGATAAAATTCGTCATCTTTTTTGTAACGGACATCTTCTGGTATTCTATTTTTAGAAAACTTGGCAACGGAAACTGAATCTATTTTTTCACATTGCGGCAATCCCTTTTCGTTGAACAGTTTGTTAATCTCTTCAAGACACTCGGAGGACATGGGGTTTGCAATCATGACCGATGATTTTTTTTCAACAATATTATTGTGATATGCCCTACTTATAAGTGCAGGCCATATTACTGTGGGGAGGTCCTTCATTCCCATCTTATAACTGGCGAACGTTTCTTTATTCTGGTCATTTTTTTCAATGACGAAGAAACATATGTTTTCTATCGCCCCCTGTGGTTTCTCGCCAGAGGTTTTCTCTATCTGCACATTCTTCTCATTCTTCTCCATCCCCCACGCCTGCCCCACGGCCGTGATGGCCGCAAAGACAGTCAGGAATACGAGTAATTTTTTCAGACTATTTTTTGTCTCGATAAGCATGTTCAAGCCTCTTTCAACTGACCCGCCGTCCATAAGTGTTTCTGTGCGTTTTTGACCAGCGGCACGAAGTTGCGTCCCAGGTTATACCCGACGATCCCCCATAAGTATGGTTGTATGCTGTAGGGTTTTGTGGTCTTATTGACGACGGCATTGTGAACCAATATGGTTGCCGCGCCGCCTGTAGCTAGGGTTGCGGGCCACGAGTTGCCGAAGAGGCCTTCTTGTAGCAGTCCGATAGCAAAGCTTACAATGGCGGAATACCAGTTTCTTTGCGGGAGATTCTCTTCTTGTTCTATCCTGAGCTTCTCTTCTTCTTCTATCTTGGGATTCTTTGCTTCTTTTTGTTTTCCCATGTTCTGCTCCAGCTGCTTCTTTTTTTCTTCTTCACTTTTAACGATATTATTGACTGTAGGATTATCCTCTTCAGTTTCAAGAACTTTCTCTTCCTTGAGTTTTACAGCAGTTTGGATCTGTTTGAGAAGTTGCTTATAATCTGTATCGTTGTATTCTGTCAAGTGTTTGTACTCTGGTTTTTCGAGAAAATATGTATCAAACTTCTCCATAATCCTCCTACGTGTATATCTTTCATCTTTTAGATTGCAATGCAAAAACCATACACACGCTTTTGGCAGACTTGATTCGTAATTATTTTTGGGAGGCATTACATAGGCTTCAGTGCCATTTTTTAATGTTATCTTGCCGATGGCGTTTTCTTGCGCGTTTTTGTCCGCAACGATGTAAAGGTAGGACCTTTCGTTCGGACCATTATTTTCTTTGAAGAATAGTGCAAGCGGGTATTTTTCTTGTAGGAAGCTTTCGATCCTACATATTTCTTTTACATCTTCATCTTGGAGCCCAAAAAAATTATTTTTAACTTTCTGATCTTCGGATGAGATGGTTTCGTTATTTAGATTGAATGTGCCCATCTTTACCAGCCTGAGCCCGCTAGGTTCTTTATAATCTGACGGAATTATGTGTGCCGTTTTTCCATTTTTTAATGTGATCTCGCAAACATCATTATTGCCGCTGTATATTGATAGATAAAGACAAAAATTGTTTTGATTTATTTTTTCTGCCAGAACTGTAAGCTCATTTTTTTCTATAGATGCGCTAACTTCACAGAGTCTTATAAAATCTACATCTTTAAGATTGAGCAATTGTTTTTGTATCTTCGGATCTTTGATCTGCTCGATATTACCGTCTGGTTCAAAACTGTAATCTTTGACCGTGCCGATAAACTCATCCGCGTCTTTTTTTGGCACCATAGTAGCCATTTTGCCATTGTCTAGCTTGAGGGTATAAATCTCATTCTTGAGGCCTGCATTCGCGGTAAAATAGACTTTAAATTGTTGCTTCTCATTTTTTATTTTTTCGATGGAGAAGGTAATTGGATATTGCTGTATCAATGCTTCAATCCCTGGGTGCTGCTTGGCCAGCTCTAAGAAGTCGTTATTATCGAGTTTAACTAATTGTTCTTTAATCTCATTGATGGTGACAGAAGAAAATTTTCCATCTTTGATTGTGATTGTTTCATTATCTAGGTCAAAGGTACCAATAAGAATACCCTTTTTGGCTTCTTTGGGCTGTACATAGTAGACGACTAAGCCGCTCTTACTTAGTGGAGCAGCGGCAATAACACTATTGACATTATTGGCTTCGATAAGATAGAGCTCAAACTGATTCTTATCATCTATCCTTTTTACAGATACAGTTACATGATTTTTTTCTGTAAGAAATTTTTCCTGATAGTATAGTTGCATAAAAAGGTTTTCTGGAAGATTGCTTAATTGGTCGTTAAAATTTTCAGTATATTTTTCAAAAGTCTTTTTGTTCTCATCGGTTTTGTAAAAACCAATAAGTGTTTCTTCAACGCCCTCTTCCGGGTTATACAGATAGATAGTTGTGTTGTTTACCACCATGATTTCATTTGAACCAACTACCTTTTTGTGTTTTTTATTGGATTTAACATTATTACAGAGGTAGAGCATGTCATATTTTATTTGAAAAAAGAGCTCTTTCTTGCTCTCCTCATTCTTCTCCATCCCCCACGCCTGCCCCACGGCCGTGATGGCCGCAAAGACAGTCAGGAATACGAGTAATTTTTTCACACTATTTTTTGTTCCCATAGGTAATTTAGGAAGCTTTTTAAGAAACATGTTTAGTCCCCTTCGAATTAGTTTCTATTTTAGATAAATTTACAATTAAGTGTAATATTAGCATATATTTATCTTACACAAATAAAATAATTTGTCAATTTTTATTTTATCTTGGTGGGTTTTTACTTGCCCACACAAAAATCTTGAAATATCCGATCCATGGCCGCCTCGCTAA
>CAZWYO010000027.1:0-18228 GCA_964638315.1 uncultured Candidatus Babeliaceae bacterium
GATGGAGGCGGCTATATATTAAAGCGCCAACAAAGATCACTGCTGAAACGCAGACTAAAAGCCCAACCAGCGGCTCCACCACGTCTTTGTGAAACTGTCTGGAACAGCGTTTTTCATGCTCAAATACGACGTTGTTTGCCAGCGCCTCAACTTCGAGCGGCCCAAAATACTCACGCGCTTTCGCAACGTCTTTTACGTCGACTTCCAACATGCGGGCGATCTCGTCATTCGAAAACTCCCAGCTTTGCAGAAGGTTAGAGAGCATCACGGCCTGCGCGGCTTTCTCAGCCTTAATAAATTCCGTGAGCGTGAATGGCAATGGCTGGCTGTTTTGTTCAGAGCCGCAGCAACAGCAATCGTCAGCACTCAGGCCGCTGGCGCATGCCGCAAAGAGCACGGTTAGGCCGATCTTGTGTATCAGGTTCATAGGGGGTCCTATAACTACTATTTATAAAAATATGGCGGTACTCAGCTACTATTCTACACCAAAATAAATTTTATAGGAACGCCAACCAGGTCAAAATGCTCCCGTAAGACCCGATCAAGATAGTTCTTTTGTGACGTCTCAAAAAATTGTGGGTGGTTGACCCGCAGCTTGATCGTGATTGGTGTTATCGCAATCTGATTAACATTTTTGATGTGGAGCCGCTGTTTCTTGTGCATGAGCGGTATTCTTTCAACACTCTCAATCAAGATGCGACTCAGATCGGCTGCTGGTAACTTCTGGCTATGGCGCTTCCAGACTCTTTTGACCGATGCCATGACATGCCCGATGTTCTTGCTTGTTTTGCATGAGATTTTGAGCAGCTCGACTTTGTTCATGAGCTGTGGGTACTCAGCAAATTTTTCTTCCAGCGCAATCTGTTTTTCTTCAGTAAGTAGGTCAGATTTGTTGACGATAATAATTAGCGCTTTGTAGAGATCTGCAAAAGCGTAGAATGCGAGTTTGAGCTCCTGATCAACGATGCCAGCCTGGTCTGCGTCGATGAGAAGCATTACGATATGCGCATCTTTTATTGCGCGAAATGCACTTTTGACCATGAGGGTCTCAAGTTCCTCGTCAATAGATTTCTGGCGTCGAATGCCGGGAGTGTCGGTCAATTGGAGCGATTCGCTCGAAAAAGAGACCTGTGACGAGACCGCCTCGCGGGTGGTGCCTGGGATTGGCGAGACGAGCGACCGCTCTTCCTGAACAAGCAGGTTCATAAGTGACGATTTGCCGACGTTTGGTCGTCCCATGAGAACAACGCGGTAGAGCGGTTTTTCTTCTTCAGCCATGTCAGTTTCGGGTGGCAGCGCGTTGACGACCTCTTCAAGTAGTTCCCCGATACCGAGGCCATGTACAGCTGATATTTTTAAGACCTTGGTGTGATAGAGCTGAAGAAAATCGAGAAAATGATCTTCCATACTCTTTGCATCAGATTTATTCACCACGAGAAACGTGAGCTTGTTCCGCTTGCGCAGCTCCTGAGCAATCTCTTGGTCTTCGGCTAGTATGCCCGCAGTCCCGTCGACGATAAACAGGATAATGTCTGCAGCGTCGATGTAGCCAAAAGCGCGTGCGCGCACTGATTCTATCAGAGGATCGATGCTGCGCTGCGTGATGCCACCGGTGTCGATGAGATCAAACGTGCGGCCCTGCCAGGTGACTTGATCAGAAATTGCATCGCGGGTGACCCCCTCGTAATCGAGCGTCAGACTCTTGATGTCTGTTGAGAGCCGGTTGAATAGTGATGATTTGCCAACATTCATGCGGCCGACGATGACGACTTTAGGAATTGCGTTCATGTGAGGTGTCCTCCGTGACAGTTATTTTTCCTGGAAAAACTTCGAATAGTGTCTTTGCAAGTGGCCATTTTTCACCATCTGTCAGATCAACCTCCAGCTTGGGTCCACTAGCGTGTGAGGCCGTTGGTAATATACTACTTGTTTGTGTGCGTGGCTCTGCCAGCTGTTCTCCAGAAAAATCGGGCACGAGCATTGTGCCCGCACCAAAAATCTGCTCTACATGCGGCTGCCAGACGTTCCGATTATTGATTAATAATTCTTGATAAAATACGAATTTTTTAGGGAAGCGAATGCGCACCACGCCGTTGCCAAAAGAGATAAACTCTCCCTGACGCAGGACGCTGGTGAGCATCGGATCACCCCCATTGCCGAGACCAGCGAGCACTTGCTTCCAAGACGGGTCTTTTGGTGAGTCATCTGAAGTATTACGTGCAGTCTGAGTTGGTGCTTGAGTTATTGGTTGTGCAGGTTCTGTCCGTTCTGTTTCTGGCACTGACCTGCGCACGGGTTGTTCAATTTTTGGTGGTCGCGGAGCAGGTTGTTGTGGTACAGGTCCTTCGTTCTGCTCAGGCGCGCACCGTTGGAGGCAGGCGTATAAAAAACGTTCTATCAGCGCGTGGCGCGCCGTCGTCTTACCAAATTGTCCCTCGAATTTGAACAAGAGATCGAGAAACTCAATGAGCTGCGTAAACGAGAATTTAAGGGCCACGCGTCGCACTTCAACAAAGTGGGCCTGGAAGAGTCCAAACGGGACATTCTCATGTGCCCAGAGCAGTGCGCGAACAAGCTCAACGAGCCGTTCCCAGACGATTGTTGCTTCAAATTTGGCGAGATCTCGTTCACGAATCGCCGCAAAAAGTGCGTGCGCATCACCGCTACTAATAACCTCGAAGAGGGCGATAAAGCCCTGGTCATCGGGACAGCCGAGAATTGAGAAGAAAGCTTCAGCGGTAATTTTTTCGGTGGCACAGCGGAGCCGCTCGATCAGATTGAGGGCATCACGTACTGAACCATCACTTTCGAGCGCAACAAGCGTGAGTGCCTCGCGGTCGTAGGCGATCTGTTCTGCAGTGCAGACCTGTTCGAGGTGTGGCACGAGGTCGTTAGGTTTGACTGGATCAAAAAATAGTTGGAAACAGCGTGAGCGGACCGTTTCGATAATCTTGTGAGGATCGGTTGTTGCGAGCAAGAATACCACTGATGCGGGTGGTTCTTCGAGCATCTTGAGAAATGCGTTGAAAGACGCTTTGCTGAGCATGTGCGCTTCGTCAATGAGATAAACTTTTCGACTTCCCAAAACAGGCAAGAAAGCCGCCTCTTCGATGATCTGGCGCGCCTGATCAACACCGGTATGTGATGCGGCGTCAATCTCGATAAAATCGGGATGTGAGCCGGCCGCCATCGAACGGCATGATGGACACGCGTGGCAGGGGACTATCACCTCTTCACCACGCTGCGCACGCGCAAGTTGTTCACAGTTAAGCGCCGCCGCAAAGATGCGACCCACGCTCGTCTTGCCGGTTCCGCGTAGGCCGGCAAAGAGGTAAACGGGGAAAAAGAGCCCGCGTCGCAGGCTGTTTTCGAGCAACGAGACCGTTATGCGTTGTCCGACGACATCACGTAATGCGCGTGGTCGCCAGGCACGAGCGAGATTTAATCCTATTGGGCGTTCCATCTTATCGTCTTCTCTTAATCAAACAAAAAGAGAAGCCTGTACAGAAAGATCACCGGCCCCGCTGCTCCCTTTCGGACCTGACGGATTCTCCAGCTCACCTCTTACAGGCTTCCCAATTTCTAACATCTAACCTTCACTTGCCATCAATAAAACTGGCCCCTACTTCGCCTTAACAGGCTACGAAGGACGGGCTTGCCATACGAAGCTCGCTTACGCGAGCGAAGTATGGTGGAGAGAGAGGGATTCGAACCCTCGATGCCCCTTACGGAGCATACACGATTTCCAATCGTGCTCCTTCAGCCACTCGGACACCTCTCCAACCCAATTTTTACGATGGAGTTGAAGATCCCGAGTTGTCATTTCCATCATTCTGTGGCGTTGGCCGTTCCACCGTAGTGTCAGGCTTCTGCTCAGGCTGTTGACCCTCTGGTCGTGGACCCTCTGGTCGCGGACCTTCTGGCCGCTGACCCTCAGGTCGTGGACCCTCTGGTCGTGGGCTGTAAGGACGACGCTCACCATCCGGCCGTGGTCCATAAGGACGACGTTCTCCATCAGGTCTAGGTCCGTAAGGACGGCGCTCACCATCAGGACGTGGCCCGTAAGGACGACGTTCTCCATCTGGCCGCGGTCCGTAAGGACGGCGCTCACCATCAGGACGTGGCCCATAAGGACGACGCTCTCCGTCTGGACGTTGACCTTCTCCGCCTTCAGTCTGACCCTCAGGCCGTGGCCCGTAAGGACGTGGCGAGTAAGGACGACGCTCGCCATCTGGGCGTGGTCCGTAAGGACGACGTTCACCATCAGGACGTGGCCCGTAAGGACGACGCTCTCCGTCTGGCCGTGGTCCATAAGGACGTGGGCTGTAAGGACGGTCTGGACGTGGAGTCCAAGGACGACGTTCTCCTTCTGGACGTTGACCTTCTCCGCCTTCAGTTTGACCCTCTGGCCGTGGACCCTCAGGTCGTGGCCCGTAAGGACGTGGGCTGTAAGGACGACGTTCACCATCTGGACGTGGAGTCCACGGGCGACGTTCGCCTTCTGGACGTGGAGTCCAAGGACGGCGTTCTCCCTCTGGACGTTGACCTTCTCCGCCTTCAGTCTGACCCTCAGGACGTGGCCCATAAGGACGTGGGCTGTAAGGACGACGCTCACCATCGGCACGTGGTCCGTAAGGGCGACGTTCGCCTTCTGGTCTAGGGCTGTAAGGGCGACGCTCACCCTCTGGCCGTGGTCCATAAGGACGACGTTCACCATCGGCACGTGGCGTTTCTGGCGCTTGGCCTTCTATAGGCTGTCCATCTGGACGTTGCCATCCCTGGCGTGAACGGTTACCAAAACGTGGCCCGTTTGATTTTTGATCTGGCACAACTAAACCTTCACCACTGGAACGATCTGTACGGCGTGCTCGCGGTGCGCGGCGGCCTGTACGACCTTCTTCTTCTTCTTCTTCAACACTCTGGCCGAAGACCTGTTCTACCGCAGATTGCTCCGCGGCTAGTTGTTCTTCGGTTGGCGCTGCAGCTTTGTGTTCGCGTGCTTTTTCAAGACCACGTTCAACAGCGGCAGCAAGCTCATCCACTATCACGCGGATTGACCGTGCAACATCGTCATTGCCTGGTATAACAATAGCGACCCCTGATGGATCACTGTTGGTATCGACAAGCGCGACTACTGGTACACCCATCACATTCGCTTCTTTGATAGCAGTGGCTTCTTTTTTTGCATCGATAACAACAACGGCGCCAATCGGCCACGTAAGATTACGCACGCCGCCGACGCTCTTTTGGAGTCGTGCAACAACTTTTTGGTACGAACCGAGCTCTTTCTTTGTGTACATAGCTTTATCAGCTTTTTCCACAATATCTTCAAAATGAAGCAGCTTGGTTACCGATTTTTTTACTTGAGGATAGTTTGTGAGCGTTCCACCAACCCAACGATGCGAAGCACGAGGATTTTTGAGGCGGTCGGCCGTTTCGTTAATGATGTCTTGAGCGGCCTTTTTGGTCCCCACCCAGAGTATTTGTCGACCCTCTGCTACAACTTCTTCTAGGAACTGAGCTGCTTTTTCAAGCTGAGCAGCAGTTTTTGAGACGTCAATGAGATGAACGCCATTCTTTTTGCCCCAGATGTAGCGTTGCATGCGAGGCGACCAGCGCCAGGTCTGGTGACCAAACTGCACACCATTTTGGATTAACTTCTCCAGATCTATCATAAGGTACACCTTCTTCGGGTTATCTTACATCACTTCTCGGTACATCTTTAATCTTAAAGAGTTCACCACCCGTTACGGAGAAATGAGTTGACTACAACTACTTTTAGTTTACCGTGTCACACACAAAAAGCAAAATTTATGTCTTTAGTACCCACTCCCTAGGCCATCTTTGCTTCCAATGTCGCGATCTGCGCCTGCATAGTTGCAATTATCTGTTGTAAAGTTGCGATCTGATCTCTGTAAATCGACGCTTCCGCCCGCAGAGTTGCGATCTGATCTTGGTAAGCAGACGTTTTTGTCTGCAGAGTCGTGATGCGTGTCCGGTTCTCTTGGATCTCTTTGACAAAGATGCCATCAAGCTCGTGGTATTGGACCGTTTCGACCTGTCCATTATTGTTGAAGCTAACAAGCTCTGGATAGATTTTTTCAACCTCTTCGGCAATGAGGCCGAACTGTCTGGTCTTCTTCGCATCAGATTTGTAGTTGAAGGTTACGGGGTTGAGCTCCATGAAGCGATCTTCACTGGGAAGTGGATTGACGTTCTCTTTGTAGCGGATGGAGGAAGCAAGGGTGCCAAGCTGCCCGCTGGAGTTGACATAGACGGCGCGTTCATTAGCAGTTGGATCATAAATACCCGCAATGTAACATGCGGTTTGAGTGCCATTTGTTCCGAGACGTATGACGCCAGAATCTCCAGACTGCCCAGCATTTCCAATGCATATATTGTATGAATTATCCCCACAATTCGTACCAGCATTAAAACCAATATAGACGTTTGACGTACCGGTGTCTGTTCTCGAGCCAGCTTGGTATCCGATGATGGTGTTCCTAAATCCTCTAGTGATATTGCTGCCTGCTTGGTAGCCAATCAGTATATTGCTTGAGCCACCACTTGCCAAGCTGCTTCCTGCTTGATAACCAACGACCGTGTTATAATATGCTGAGACGCCAGAGAGAACCCCTGCACCGGCCCCTGCAAAAAAATTACCGATACCTGTTTTGTGAATGTAGGTATCTCCATCCGCGTCAATCCGACCGCCAACCACAGAGACGACACCAGCCGTCGAAATACTCATACGAGTAGAGTTGTTTGCTACAAAATTTAACGGCTGCGTATTGAGCGTGCCCAAATAGGGGGTTCCTGTTGGAGAGTTGCCGCTGGTTAACCAGACATTTGTTGGCACAGGTGCAGTTACCCAATTTAGTTGGTGCGAGCCGCTGGTGCCCAGGGTTGAGAGGACATCTCCAGCAGCGCCATCTGCCAGTGGTAACGTCCAGATTGTTTGTGTCGAGGCAGCTCCGCCCTTGAAGCCGACATAGTTGCTAGTAGTGGATGGATTTATAAAACGAAGTTCGTTCCCGCCATTGATGTTGACTGCAGTTGTGCCATCAGATTTACCCATGTAGACGGTAGTTGCGGTGGTTGTGCCGACGTTGACTGTTCCGCCATCAACCGTAGTTGTGCCGGTCCCGGACTTGCTTATGAGATCGACAGAGTCTGTGGTAGCAAGGTCACCAAGGGTGATGGCCATGTTGCCGGCGGAACCAGTGACGTAGAGCGCGACGTTAGCACTACTGGTGTATCTTGTCGCCATTTTTTTCTCGGCTGGCGCAGCGCATTCTCCATTTGCCAGATTGCAGCAGTCGCTGTTTTTTGCTTGTGGAGCGTCAACCGTGAGCATGTCGTTTTCGATCGCTTTCTGGTAAAACTCGAGCTGGCTGTTGAGCGATCTGAGTTCGTCATCGCTTGCGACCTGACCGTTATGTTTGACGAGTAGATCACGTGCATCTAAAACGGCATCTAGCGTTTCACTCTTGGGCGCAACGGCCGCCCCATCTTCCAGCCGCTTTGCAAGAGACGTGAGGGCAGCGCTTAGCGCCTCTTTTGGGGCAAGTTTTGCCATGCGCGCTATGAGGGTATGTAGTGGTAATATCTTTTGACCGGCAAGTTCGTCAAGCACCTCGCTGCCAAGATAGACGAAATCTTGGCAGCTGTTTTCTGCTCCTGTTGTGCAGGCCAGTGCCAGCATGCCGATAAAAAACAGGCTACGTAGTAAACGTATCTTCATGCAACTCTCCTTTTTAAGAGAAAAATAGTGTGCGCTGCGTGCTCAGATCCAGGCGCTATGGTTGTGTCCCTTAAGATGTATTTTAGATGGCAATCTTCTCTCTTGTCCAGTGCACTCACGTCTTCGCGTTTGGCTTCTTCAGGCTGGTGCCTGTCTATGCTTTTGGCTTCGCCTAGTCTGCGCCGATAAGCTCATTATTTTTAACAGCGACCTCAAACCGTTTGCCAAGAAAATGTGCCATGATGCCCCACAGTACGAGTATTGCCGCAAAAAATGCAATGTGCACATTGAATATCATGACAGCCGGCACCCCCTGAATAACGAGATTGTAACAGCTGCCTGTTGCCTTTGAGATCTTTGCCCCAAAGCTGTCGATCCATGTCTTAGTTTTAAATTTAAGTGCTTTGGTTGTGGGGATGTAGAGGGTTTCGCGTAGCGGCGATGCGAACGCATAGTTGACAGCCCGCATAAGCAAAAAGGCTGCAGAGGCGGCAAACAGGGTGCGGGATATGAGGTAGTAGGATATGATTATGCCTATCAGAACGGGGATGGCGATTAAGCTTCGCCGTTCGCCAAGCCATGAGACCAGCGTTCGCGTTCCTATGATAACAACTACTAGGCCTATGAGGTGGAAGACAACCATCTGTTGATAGAGATAGATGCCAAAATCGAGTGTCGATTCCGAAGCGTCTTTAACAGCACCAAGGCGCAGGTAGCTGAGAATTACATTGAGAACTTCCCAGAAGAATATCATGCCGAACATACCGAGCATGTAGGGATATCTGATAAGTTCAAATATGCCGTCAAACATGCCTTTGAGACGATTGATAATGCCGGTTGTTTCGCCACGATCTTCCCGTTTTTTTTCGAACTTGTATGCGGCTTCATATCCGTGCAGGTTCTTCTGCGGTGTTATTTTGACAAGATAGAGAACCAAAAATGGCATAATAAGGAGCAGGCATGATGCAAAGAACATGAGCGCTTGGTAGCTTGCCGCGCACGAAAAGACTGAGTAACAGCCCCCCTGCAACTCCAAAAAGAGCCAGGCTAGCGCAGCCATAAGCGATCCACCAATCTGCCCACCAGCCACCATGAACGCGTAACTACTGTTAGCAGCCTCCGGTTTGGTGACAGAGTTTACAAATGACCAGAGTACGCTTATCAAGAATGGTTGATAGCTCTCCATAAAAAAGTAGAAGAACCAGCCGAAGATGCGGCTAGAGCTTGCATGGGTGTTGGGGAGTCCAATCGTCGGATGGCCGAGAAAATAGGCACATAGTATGCCGACAATCGCGTAGGTGATGGCGCAGGTGCAGAGCAGGTGGCTTCTCTTGAGGGCATCAACAAGGTATGAGTAGAAAAAGACCAGGGGGACGAGCGCAACGATGCACCATAATTTGGCACTGGGTACCGACTCGAGGCCAATAATATTGACGAAAACCAGATCTTTTAGTTCTCGCACAACGGTGTATCCGCCCATAAGGAGGAAGAAGCAGCCGGCTAGCAACAATATTTTGCGACGCTCGATAACGTCTTCTTGTTTGAATACACCACCAAAAAGGCGTTTAAATCCAGCACTGATACCCATTATGGTTTTCTTTCCCTAAAAAGCCACCACAGCCGTTATGCACATTAGTCCTGACACTCAAGAAAAAGAGTGCTACCCATGACCGGATAAAAGGTCAAATGGGCCGACTATATAACTACTTTTAGTTTATAGCGTCATGCATAAAATGCAAAAAATATCTCTTTACTCTGCACCAATAAGCTCATTGTTTTTGACGGCAGTCTCAAAGCGTTTGCCAAGAAAATGTGCCATTATACCCCACAGAACGAGGACTCCTGCAAAAAATGCGATGTGAACATTGAATACAATGGATGCCGGGATCCCACGAATGGCAAGATTGTAATAGCTGCCCGTTGCCTTTGAGAACTTTGCACCAAAACTATCGATCCACGATTTTGTCTTAAATTTAACGGCTTTGGTGGTAGGAATATAGAGGCTTTCGCGCAATGGCGATGCAAATGCGTAGTTGATAGCACGCATAAATAAGAATGTTGCAGAAGCTGCAAACATCGTCCACGCCGGGGAATAATGGATCGTGACAAGATAGTACGCGACTGCTATGCCCAAAAGTATCGGTATTGCGATCAAGCTTCGCCGTTCACCGAGCCATACGACCAGTGTACGTGTTCCGATAAGGACAATAACAAGCCCGATTGAGTGGAAAATAACCATCTGTTGATAGAGAGAGATGCCAAAGTCGAGTGTGGAGCCTGAGGCTTCTTTAACCGCTCCCAGGCGAAGATAGCTGAAGATAACGTTGATAACTTCCCAGAAAAATATCATACCAAACATGCCGAGCATGTAGGGGTATTTAATGAGTTCAATGAGACCATCAAACATGCCCTTGATGCGATTGAACACACCTCTATTGGCACCACGTTTTTCGCGTGCCTTTTCAAATTGGTATGCGGCTTCATAGCCATGCATATGTTTCTGGGGTGTGATCTTCATGAGGTACATTATAACGAGCGGCATTAAGAGCAGCATGCACGATGCGAAGAACATAAGCGCCTGGTAGCTCGCTGCACATGAGAAGATTGAATAGCAGCTGCTCTGAAGATCCAAGAAGAGCCACGCAAGTCCCGCCATGAGTGCCCCCCCAATTTTTCCGCCCGCGACCATCAGGATGTATCCGTCTTTTGCGTCTTCCGGCTTTGTAATTGAGTTCACAAACGACCAGAGTACGCTAATCAGAAATGGTTGATAGCTCTCCATAAAAAAATAGAAGAACCAGCCGAATATGCGGTCCGAACTTGCGACAGTGTTTGGCAGACCGATGGTGGGGTGTCCGAGTAGGTAAGCACAGGCAATACCGAGAACTGCGTATATAATAGTACAAGCAGAAAGGAGTTGATTGCGCCTCAGGGCGTCGACCAGATATGAATAGAAGAATACGAGGGGAATAAGGACAATAATACACCAGAGTTTTGCATTGGGGATCGAATCCAGCCCGACGATGTTAACAAAAACGAGATCTTTTAATTCACGAACAATTGTGTAGCCACCCATGACCAAAAAAAAACAGACGGTTAATAGTAGCATCTTGCGACGTTCTATGAGATCTTTTGTAAAAAGACCCCCAAATATACGCTTTAAACCTGCCGTAAACCCGGCCATGTATCTCGCGATACTCATTATGATTTTCCTTCCCTAAAGAAATCCACCCTACCTATTATCCACAGAAAAGGGGCCTTTTGGTCCAACTTATTAGTGTCCAAAAGGCCCCCAAAACGTCATTTCCCCAATGCGTTTGTCATTGTGCTAAAACCTTTAGCACACAAACTCATTGTGTTCAACAGCCTGTTTGTGCTTCTTCCCAAGGAAGAGCGTTACAAAGAACCAGCCGATACAGACGGCGACCGCCGTGCCGCTGAGGAACATTGAAGATGCAGCTGCACCAAATGCTTTGCCAACAGCGTTAGAGCCACCCTTGAGGACAGATCCCATCGCTTTTGAACCGCGTGAGCCGAACATATCAACCCAAGCTTTTGATTTGTACTTAGCATCTTTTGTAGTAGGGATGAAAAGTTGTTCTTTTGATGGTTGGCCAAGTGCGTAGTTGATACCCTTAGCAACGACCATAACCCAGAACGCAACGCTGAGGACCGGCGATATGAACATGACAAGTGTCATGGCGATCATCACCAGCGGGACTAAAGCTAACGAAAGCTTGAGACCAATCTTGCGGCCGATGTTACCGATACCAAGCAAGAGCGAGGCGAGCGCGATAAGGCTGACCCAGACACCAAACTCACCAGCAACACTGGCAAATTCGCCGGAAGTGGTGGTTGCTTGCGAGATGAAAATCTTGAACTGAAGATCTAAAAGCGTGGTGACGACTTCAAAACCGCCCACAACAACAAAGATGCCCAACAGATATGGTTGGGAGAACATCAATTTGAGGCCTTCGGTAAAACCAGCGCTCTTCTTCTGCGTAGCTGCACCTTTGGCTTGGTAGCCGGCAAGCTCCGCTTTTGGAATCGCGTGGTTAATATAGAAGACTGCAGGAAGAATAAGGAGCATTGCTGCGCCTGAAATGGCGACCAACGTTGGTACACCAAGCGTCATGCTCTGCGTTGCAACGACACCGGATCCTATAATTGCACCAAGTTGTGCAAAGGATGCAGTGACAAAGAATCCCTTTTTACCTGCTTCGGGGGTCGTGGTATCTGCCATAAATGAGTAGAAGAGCGCTGGCATCAATGAGCCATAGCTTTCAATCAATATATAACTTGCCCAACCGATCCACTTGCACTGCATATCACCCGGGGCGCATATGCCCATGGTGCTACTGCTGAGCAGGAAAGAGGCGCCGATAAAGAGCGCGGCATAGATTGTTGCCATTGCATAGAACAATCTGTGGCGAGGGAAGATATCAACAAGATAGCTGTATCCGATAACCAGCGGGAAGACCACCAATAATGATAAGATCTTTGCCAACCAGGTATGCTCTGATCCTACAAATGCGTTGAAGATTGAGTCTTTAACACACCGAAGTGACCAGTAAATTCCAATTATGAAAAAGAAAAGACCGCCATACAAGATAAATTTGTTACGTTCAGCCGGTGTAAAATCACCGTAGATGTACCGTAAAAACTTCTGTAATATTCCAGTCATATAGAGAAGTCCGAGCGCTACTACGCCCGCAATTCCTATTAATAGCCATGTAAATGCTTCCATTTCGACGTCGTTCCTTTCTTAAAATGCCTAACGACAAACAGTCATCTGTTATGCCTTTAGTATACGGCAATTTTTCAGTATTGTAAAAGCAATGTTGAGGGAGTTGGTGGACAATTGCATCTTAAATAGTGGATCTAAAAGCTTTTTGGCTTTGCCATATAACGAGAATTGCCCCAGCCGCTCGCCCTGAGGGCGAAGCATGGTTACATGCGAAGCGTCTCGAAGAGTTCTTGCGAGCGGCAGCATAGTCGAAGGCTCGACCTGATAGCAAGTTTCAAGCTATATCAATAATTTTTTTAGAGTAGCTCGGGATAATTGTGGTTTACTTTTTGCAACCAGACCCGCTCGCAGGGACCCTTCGAGACGATCCTACGGGTCGATGACCCTCCGGATCCCTCAGGGCGAGCGGAGTTATGGTCCACTCGCCCTAAAGCAAATATTTGTACAATAAAAATACTTCCAGGTTGAATCTTCGAATATTTTGACAAGGTCTCATTAACAGACGACCTCGTTCCGTTCTATTGCCTGTTTGTGTTTTTTGCCCAAGAAGAGTGTTACAAAGAACCAGCCGATGCACAAAACAATTGCGGAGCCGCTAAGAAATACTGACGATGCTGTTGCCCCAAATGCTTTGCCAACGGCATTGGAAGTCCCTTTGAGCACAGATCCTGTTGCTTTTGAACCGCGTGAGCCGAACATGTCGACCCAGGCTTTGGATTTGTACTTCGCGTCTTTGGTAGTAGGAATAAACAGTTGCTCTTTTGATGGCTGGCCAAGTGCGTAGTTGATACCCTTAGCAACAACCACTGCCCAGAAGGCAACGCTGAGGACTGGAGAAACAAACATAAATAGTGTGATAACTATCATGAGCAGTGGCACCAGTGCCAACGAGAGTTTAAGACCAATTTTGCGTCCGATATTGCCGATGCCAAGCAGTAGAGAAGCGAGGCCAATGATGCCGACCATTGTGCCGAATTCGCCGGCGTAAGCGGCATAGGCCCCTGCACTGGTGGTTGATTGGGCGATCAGTATTTTGAATTGAAGGTCGAGAAGCGTTGTCACAACTTCAAAACCGGCAACGACAACAAAGATGCCCAACAGATAGGGTTGGGAGAACATCAGTTTGAGGCCTTCGGTAAAGCCAGCGCTCTTCTTTTGGGTGGCGGCACCTTTGGCTTGGTAGCCAGCTAGGTCTGCTTTTGGAATAGCGCGATTGATGTAGAAAACTGCGGGTAAAACGAGAAGTAGGGTCCAGCCAGACAGGGCAACAAGCCGTGGCACACCGAGCGTTTCAACCTGCGCTGCGACCAGGCCTGATCCTAAGATGCAGCCGAGTTGTGCAAAAGATGCAGTGACAAAGAATCCCTTTTTACCCGCTTCTGGCGTTGTGGTGTCGGCCATAAATGAGTAGAAGAGCGCAGGCATTAATGAGCCGTACGTTTCGATCAAGATATAGCTTGCCCATCCGAGCCATTTACACTGCATGTCAGCGGGGGCGCAGATGCCAATGTTGGTGTTGCCAAGCAGGTACGAGAGCCCGATAAAAATTGCCGCATAAATCACTGCCATTGCATAGAATAATCTATGGCGGGGGAAGATGTCGACGAGGTAGCTGTAGCCGATCACCACCGGGAAGACAACGGCAAGCGATAAGATCTTTGCCATCCAGGTATGTTCTGAGCCAACAAATGCGTTAAAAACCGAATCCTTCAAGCAGCGGAGCGACCAGTAAATGCCAATTATGAAAAAGAAAAGACCGCCGTATAAGATAAATTTGTTACGTTCGGCTGGGGTAAAATCGCCGTAGGTATACCGTAAAAACTTCTGTAATAGTCCCGTCAGATAGAGAAGCCCGAGCGCTACTATGCCCGCAACTCCTAGTAATAGCCACGTAAATGTTTCCATGTAACGCTGTTCCTTTCTTGAAACCGTCTCGTGACAGCCTGTCCTTTGACATGCTGCCGTCTATTGTGCCTTTAGTATAAGGGGTTTGGGCGGTTATGTAAAATTGGCACTGGAAGGTGTTCAAGGATGAGATCCATGTAGAAAACTCTCTCCACCGCTCATCCCGACTATCCATTACCCACATCTTCCCTGTAACAAAAGCACAAAAAATTATTTTCAAATCCGCACACCCTGAGCTTGTCGAAGGGTCTAAATGTGCGGATCTAAAAAGCTTAATCTGATTTTTGGCCGCCACGAGAAACCCTTCGACAAGCTCAGGGTGTGCGGAGAGAGTTGCTGTTTATTCCGTCGAAGTTTATCCTGAGTAGCGTAGCGTATCGAAGGGACAAGCTCAGGGTGTGCGGCCCTTGTTAGCCTCTTTTTTGGCGCAGCGTTACTCTCCGCAATAAAATTTCGCTTAATTTTTTGCCACTTTTTTGCTCACTTTATGAAAAACCACGGACCTACCGAAAAAGATGTGGGTAATACATAGTCGGGATGAGCGGCGATGGGATAACGCACGGGCCAAGATATTGTTCACGCCTTACTTTTTTGTGCCGTTGAATGAGTCACGGAAAAAAATCTCTCATTTACTCGCCTCGGGTGGCGTGGTAAACTATTTGTAAGGAAATAGGCGTACAAAATAGGTCTATGATGGGGGTGGGCACGTCTGAGACAGTCGCCACACAGTGCCTGTAAGGTTCTATAAAGAAAAAAATTATGGATATGGTCAGAAAAACGAGAGAGATGTACACAGAACATATGAGTTGCGGGCTTACGCGTGAGCTGCCAGTTCTGCCGCTAAAAAATATGGTTCTTTTACCGCACAGTATTGTGCCACTAGTGGTAGGTCGCGTGCGGTCGATTCAGGCCGTCGAGGCTGCTCTGCGGAGCAATCGCGAGCTCTGCATTGTTGCACAAAAGGATCAGACTGTTGATAACCCGGGGCCTACAGATCTTCATCGGGTTGGAACGCGTGCCGTCATTTTGCAAATCATGCCGATTGCCAAAGGCAATCTCAAGGTTCTTGTTGAGGGCGTTTCACGTGTTGAGCTTGAGCCGCTTGAGATTGTCGATTCGCACCTGCGTGCGGAGTGCCGTGAACTTATATCATTAACAAGCGCGGATGATATGGAGGTTAAAGCGCTCTGGAGGCAGGTCAAGGCGAGCTACAAATCTTACGCCAGTGTGAGCGAACAGGTACCAGCGACAGTGCTTGCCACCGTCGAGGGTACGGAAGATATCGGCGATGCGGCCGATACCATGATTGTGCACAGCGGTATCGATTTTAAAGAGCGGCAGTTGCTGCTCGAGGCCGTCGATCTTGTTGCGCGTCTTTCAAAGATGCACAACATCTTTGAGCGCGAGCGGGATATTATTAAGACCCAGGCGCGGATCCGTGATAACGTTCAGAATCAGGTTGAAAAAAATCAACGCGACTATTATCTTTCTGAGCAGATTAAAGCTATCAATAAGGAGCTTGGTCGTGACGATCAGCTTGAAGATGCTTCTCAACTGCGTGAGCAGACGAAAAAGGCGAAACTGCCGGCTCTGGTTATGAAAAAGGTTGAGCGTGAGTTGCGGCGTCTTGAGCAGATGCCAATCTTCTCTGCCGAAGCTACTGTCAGCAAGAACTACGTTGAGTGGATTCTTGCATTGCCATGGCATGATGTGAGCAAAGACACCGTGAGCCTCGAAGAGGCGACCCAGATTCTTGATCGGGACCATTTTGGGCTCAAAAAAGTTAAAGAGCGTATTTTAGAATTTATTGCTGCGAAAAAATTTAATCCAGATCTATCAAGATCGCCTATTGTCTGTCTGGTTGGACCACCGGGCGTTGGCAAGACATCGCTTGCGCGTTCAATTGCGACAGCTCTGGGGCGAGAATTTATCCGTATTTCGTTGGGTGGAACGCGCGATGAGTCAGAAATACGTGGCCATCGTCGTACCTATGTCGGGTCTCTACCGGGCAAAATAATCCAGGGCATGGGCAATATCAAGACCATTAACCCGGTGATTCTGCTCGATGAGATCGATAAGATGTCGCATGATCTGCATGGAGACCCTGCGTCAGCGCTCCTTGAAGTGCTCGATCCTGAACAGAATAAAGCTTTTGTCGACAACTTTTTGGAGGTCGGATATGACCTTTCACAGGCCATGTTCATTACAACGGCAAACATGGTTGATGGTATTCCCTATCCGCTCTTTGATCGGATGGAAGTGATACATCTCTCGGGGTATACAGATCCTGAAAAGTTACAGATTGCCGAAAAATTTCTCTTGCCAAAACTCTTCAAAGAGTATGGTGTCTCATCGACGCGTTGTAAGATCCCACGCGAGGTTATTGAGCTGATTACGCTCGAATACACGCGCGAAGCCGGGGTGCGACAGCTTGAACGGACGCTTGCGAAATTGACCCGTAAAGTTATTCAAGAATTATTAAAAGCCGAAGCAGATGCAAAGCCCGCGAAGACGGGAAAAACGGCTGTCACCGCCAAACCGCGCGGCAGAAAGCCGAGCTTTGTGGTGACGCTCGATCTCTGCCGTACGTGGCTCGGGGTTCCGACTTTTAAGAAGAGGCCACTCGCTGAGGGGACGCGGATTGGGCGTGCAACCGGTCTTGCGTGGACCGAGTTGGGGGGAGACGTGCTGGAGATTGAGACTGCTGTCGTGCCGGGCAAAGGTGAGTTGACGCTTACTGGGCAGCTTGGCGATGTTATGCGTGAGTCAGCGCAGGCAGCGCTCAGTTATGTCCGTTCACAGAGTACCAAGCTGGGGCTCAAGAAAAATTTCTTTGCATCACACGATATCCATGTGCATGTGCCTGAGGGCGCGACACCCAAAGATGGGCCATCTGCCGGGATCACGATCTGTACTGCGCTTGTTTCGGCGCTTACCAACACACCGGTAAAATCTGAGATTGCCATGACGGGCGAGATTACCCTGCGTGGGCGGGTGTTGGCCATCGGCGGGCTCAAAGAAAAACTCATTGCGGCACACCAGTATGATGTGAAAATGGTACTGGTCCCGAGTGAAAATCGGGAAGAGCTTGCATCGATTCGTGATGAGATTCAGAACCCGCTTGCGATTAATTTTGTACAGTCGATTGATGAAGTTTTTAAGCATGCATTTCACAAAAATCCATTTGTTACGTAAACTAATGGCAGAGTCTACATATGTATCTCATTTTTTTTAAGAAGGATCTTCAATGAAGAAGCTTTCCCTTTTGGTTGTTGTTCTTGTTTGTGTTGCCAGCCTTGCAGGCTGCTGGAAAAAGAAGACGGAAGAAGCAAAGCCTGCTGAAACCGCACCTGTTACCCAGATGCCAGTTGAGCCAGTTCGCGAGTCTTCGCCAGTTGCACCAGCAGCAGCAACACCTGCAGCTCCTGCACCTGCAGCAGTTCCAGCCAAGTAAAACAGCTAGAGCTGATTTAAAAGGGGTTCGTGTAAAAAACGGCCCCTTTTTTTAGTGCCCTTTTTTAATGGATGGTTGTTCTCTCTTTCTCAGCCAAGTCTTTCTCAATATCCTGTCGCAGCGTTCGTGCGTCCAGGTCGAGGTCATTTCGCCAACATACCGTCCCGCTGACCTTGTCTATGGTGACCATTTTGAAAAAGACCTTATCTTTCCATGCCCTGAAAACCCCTCTGCCAACGAGGTTGCTCAGGTCCACGGTGCCAGCCAGGCCGTCTTCAAATTTGATCCAGAGGTGGTAGGCATCGTCGCCGCGGCACTCTACGATACAGGACTTCCTCAGTTCCATTCAAAGATCCGATTTGAACGTACTTTCGTCTT